>CANJXY010000044.1 GCA_947478925.1 Hyphomonadaceae bacterium
ACGCCGGGCTTCGAGGCGCTTGTGTTCAAAGCCTCGCGCGGGATCGAGGACATCTATGAACTGACCTACATCCGTAAGGATGGCAGTCGGTTCCCCGCCGTGGTGTCCATCACCGCACTACGCGACGAACAGGACGCTATCATCGGCTATCTGCTGATCGGCACCGACAACACGGCCCGAAAGTTGGCGGAGGAAGCTTTGCTAAAGGCCGGCGCCCTGCAGAACGCGATCTTCAACAGCGCCAACTTCTCCAGCATCGCAACCGACGCCAAAGGCGTCATCCAGATCTTCAACGTCGGCGCCGAGCGCATGCTTGGCTACGACGCCGCCGAGGTGCTGAACAAGATCACGCCTGCTGACATTTCCGACCCGCAGGAGCTGGTCACGCGCGCCAAGGCGCTGAGCGTCGAACTTGCAACGTCAATCACACCCGGCTTCGAGGCGCTTGTGTTCAAGGCGTCGCGCGGCATAGAGGACATCTACGAGCTAACTTATATCCGCAAGGATGGCAGCCGATTCCCCGCCGTGGTGTCCGTCACCGCGCTGCGCGATGCTCAGGGAACCATCATCGGCTACCTTCTAATTGGCACGGACAACACCGCTCGAAAGCAGGTTGAAGAAGAACAGAAGAAGCTGGACCAGCGCCTACGCGACCAGCAATTCTACACGCGCTCGCTGATCGAATCCAACATCGACGCGCTCATGACGACCGATCCCTCCGGAATCATCACCGACGTCAACAAGCAGATGGAGGCATTGACCGACTGCACGCGTGACGAATTGATCGGCGCGCCGTTCAAGAAATTCTTTACGGACCCGGAACGCGCAGAAGCCGCGATCAAACTTGTGCTCAGCGAAAAGAAGATTGCCGACTTCGAACTCACGGCTCGCGCACGCGATGGGAAGCAGACAGTCGTCTCCTACAATGCGACCACATTCTATGACCGCGACCGCACATTGCAGGGCGTCTTTGCCGCCGCTCGCGACGTGACGGAACGCAAGAAGGTCGAAATCGAGCTGAAGCAGGCTAAGGCGGCAGCCGAGAGCGCGAGCCGGACCAAGTCAGATTTCCTGGCGAGCATGAGCCATGAAATCCGGACCCCGATGAACGCCATCATGGGTATCGCAGATCTTCTGGCCAAGACCGAACTGTCCGCCGAGCAGAGCAAATACGTGCAGATCTTCCGCCGCGCTGGCGACAACCTGCTCAATCTCATCAACGACATTCTTGACCTATCAAAGGTCGAAGCCTCGCAACTTGAGCTGGAACGGACCGGCTTCTCGTTGATCGAACACCTCGAAATCGTAACCGAGATGGTGGCGGCTCGGGCCCGCGAGAAGGGTCTGATACTGTCCTGTGAGATCGCCCCCGACGTCAGCACTGACCTCGTCGGCGACCCCACGCGATTGCGGCAGGTCCTGCTGAACTTGCTTGGCAACGCCATCAAGTTCACAGGATCCGGAACTGTGTCGCTACGCGTGTCGCCTGATGCGAGTTCCAACATGCCAACCGCGTTGCGATTCACCGTATCGGACACGGGGATCGGTATTCCGCGTGAGAAACTGTCTCGCGTTTTCGAGCGGTTCACTCAGGCGGACTCATCAACGACGCGCAGGTTCGGAGGCTCAGGCCTCGGGCTGACCATCTCGAAGCGGTTAGTTGAACTGATGGGCGGCAGCATCGGCGTCGAAAGTGAGGTTTCCCAGGGGAGCGTTTTCGCCTTCACGGTTCCGTTCGAAATCTGGCTCGGAGCAGACCGGCGAGCGGCTGTTCTCGTTGGTGCCGACCCCGAGAAACCCCTAAAGGCGCTGCGCATACTCCTGGTCGAGGACTCGCCCGACAACTGCACGCTCGCGATGGCCTATCTGGATGAAACGCCTTATCTGATTGACGTCGCCGAGAACGGAGCAATTGCCTGCGAGATGTTCATCGCGGGAAACTACGATCTGGTGCTGATGGACCGTCAGATGCCCGTAATGGATGGGTTGACCGCAACGCGGGCAATTCGTGCGTGGGAACGGGTTAATGAACGGACG
Organism: Hyphomonadaceae bacterium; assembly: GCA_947478925.1. Classification (GTDB taxonomy): domain Bacteria; phylum Pseudomonadota; class Alphaproteobacteria; order Caulobacterales; family Hyphomonadaceae; genus UBA7672. The sequence goes on from CANJXY010000044.1 coordinate 2,038, forward strand.
TCGACGCCGATCATCGCGTTGACCGCTTCTGCTCTGAAGGGAGACCGGGAAACCTGCATGGCTGCGGGATGTACGGCATTTTTGACCAAGCCGATAAAGCAGGACGTATTGTTACGAGCAATCAAGGAGCAGTTCACGATCGGGTCTTTGCTGGTGAGGACCGAAAACATTTGGCAGGAGTCGATAACATCGACGCTGAGCCTGAAGCTCGCCCGGATAGTCCCCGCCTACCTGCAGAATTGCCGCCTGAGTGTCGTAACGATACTCGAAGCTCTCGATCGCATGGACTTTGAAACAGTGTCGAGGCTGGGCCACAACATGCGAGGCTCCGGGGGGGCCTATGGGTTTCAGGGGATCACGGACATCTGCGCGGACCTTCAAACAGCGGCGGAGAAGGCCGATGAAACCGCGGCTCGCGAATGCGTGAAGGAGCTATCAAATTGCCTGGACCACGCCCAGGCGATCGTGAACTGAATCGTCTCGCAGGAATGCTGCAATCGGCGCCGAGACGGAGACTGTCCGATCGAAAGCGATCAGCGTCGTTGATGATGGCCCTCAGGCGCCGAGCTGGCCGTCCGCGCAACGCAGCTGCACAGGGCGGCGTCACCTCGCTACCGAGGGCCCACGACGGTAACGGCGCCAGCGAATTCAAGCAGGCGATACCGGCCACCCGCGGCCCCGCGACAACTCTAGCTGATAGGGGAGCCAATGCGCCGAAAGCACGCTACATGACGACTTCGGCATTTGAAACTATAGCGCTGTGTCTGACCGACAAACGCGGAAACTGTGCGATCGCCACCGGCGGCGATCAAGGTAGGCTATCAGCGCCCAAGCGGTCGCAATAGCGCCGGCGGCTGGATCGCCCTGTAAATGCCGTTCCCATGTTCAAATGCGGATGAGCGGGACTTCGACTAAAACTGCCATCGGCGTCGCTCCAGCATGGTGATTACGTTCCCAAGCTCAAGGACGGAGGTAACGATGAGTGACGGGGCGGATTTGTTGGCGCTTGTGCGATCCACGGATCAACAGATCGCAACGCTTTTCGGTCAGATGATTTCGATCACCTTTGCGATGATCGCGGGCATCTATTATTTCCTGAATCGCGCTCGCATGCCCCTCAAGGCATTTGCTTTCCTAAGCTACAGCATCGGTATGCTGGCGTTCTTCGGAATGATGCTTCGCGAAGCAAACATCAAGCGATTGGCTCTCGACGGCATCGAGGCCATACCCCTTCAACAGAGAAGCGCAACCGCTGAGGGCTTGCGCCAGCTTAGTCGTTCCTGGCTTTTCGAGGACACCGCCCTTTTGATGAACGTCGCACACTACATCCTCTGGATCAGCGTCATCTTCTTGCTCTTCTTCTGGAAGAAGCCCGTCGAAACGGCATGATGGTCGGGCTGCTCACCTCCTGCTACTCGCAATGACCCGAACAATCAGGCCGAGTTTCGCCAGATGCTTTCATTGGGCTTAGGCGCGGCCGTGAACTCCAGCCGCATCTCTCAGGCGGCAGCTCATCAGCGACCGCCATGTTAAAGTCGTCTGTCGCAGCTCAGCACGGACCACACTTTGGACAATTCGCGAGGCCCAGAAGACCGGCTCGTGCAAACACCCTGAATTCACGCCCGACGCAAACCACAGCCGAGTCTCTCGGAGGATTCTCTGGCGCTACGGCCCGGACAGTTGTGCTCAACTCGAAGTCTCAACGGCCGAAGGGCCGGAGGCTATTTCTCCCTGGCTGGGGCGCAGGGATTCGAACCCCGGAATGGCGGTACCAAAAACCGCTGCCTTACCACTTGGCGACGCCCCAATGCAGGGAGGACGGGAGAGTTATGCGTTTCGCGCGACGAATGCAACTGCTGCCGTTCACCCTGTTTTGTCGCGGTTTTGGAGGAAATCCGCCAGACCCCTCCAGCCATTTCACCCTCGCCGAACGCTTGTTGCGCACCAGAATGAAAGCCGCTATAGGCCCCGCTCCGTCGGAGTATAGCTCAGCCTGGTAGAGCGCTTGCTTCGGGAGCAAGAGGTCGTTGGTTCGAATCCAGCTACTCCGACCAAGTCCGCTCCCCTATAATTAGAGCCTGGCTTCCCATCCGGCCGCCGCCGGCGTGTCCGGAGGTATTCCGGCCGCGTTTTTAACGCTAAGCCGTGGATAAAGGGCCAAAGACACGCCCGGAGACAAGCGATGAGAACGTTCCTCCTCACTTTTCTTGGCGGCCTTGCCGCCCTGATCGTTTTCTTCGTCCTGATTCCCCTGGTCCTGATCATGTCCTTCCTGCCGTCGGGTGACCCGCCACGGGCGCATAACGCTGTGCTCGAGTTGGACCTCCGCAACGCCTCGCCCGACCAGCCGGCGTCAGACCCCATCAGTGCCGCATTCAGCGATACCTCCTTCGTCGAGGTTCTTCTCCGCCTCAACGCCGCAGCGAACGATCCAGATGTCAAAGGCGTCTTCGTCCGCGCCGCCGAGATGGACATGGGCTCCTCCCGCGCCGAGGAACTGCGCGCCGCTTTCCTGCGCCTGCGCGCCAAGGACAAATTCGTTATCGCCCACACCCAGGGCTTCCTTGCGTCGGGCCCCTCGGCCTATCGCGCCATCTCCGCCGCCAACGAAATCTGGATGCAGCCTGGCACATCATTCGAAACGCCCGGCATCCGCTTTGAAACCATGTTCCTCGGCGGCGCGCTCGAGAAGCTGAAGGTCGATCCCGAGATCGAGGCGTTCTACGAATTCAAGAACGCACCCGACGTCTACAAGCGCCAGAGTTATTCCGAACCGCACGCTCGTGCGATGACCGAGCTGGCCGAGAGCGTGTGGCGCCATTCCATCGCCGACATCGCGGTCGACCGTAAGATGGACCCCGCCGCCCTGCGTGCCTTGCTGGAAGCCAGTCCCTATCAGGCGCCGCGCGCGGTCGAACTGAAACTTGTCGACAAGCTCGGCTATCCGGAAGAAGCCGCCGCCGAAGCCCGCAAGCTGGCCAATGGCGATCTTATCGAGATCGCCCACTACAGCCCGCGTCCACATCGGGGCAAGGCCGTCATCGCCGTTGTCGGCGGCGAAGGCGATATCGTCACCGGCCGCGGCGGCCCACCGAGCATCACATCAATCGGCACGCCAATGTTCGCCTCCGATCGAGTCGCCGCTGAACTCGATGCGATCGCACAGGACAAGAGCATCAACGCCGTCGTCTTCCGCGTCGACTCGGGCGGCGGCTCAGCCACTGCTTCCGACCAGATCTGGAGCGCGGTCAAACGCGTGCAGTCGTCCGGCAAGAAGGTCGTCGTCTCGATGGGCTCGATGGCCGCATCCGGCGGTTACTATGTCGCCGCCAGCGCCGACAGTATCGTCGCCAACCGCTCGACCATCACCGGCTCAATCGGCGTGTTCGGCGGCAAGATCGCCATCGGCGATGCGCTGCGCAATTTCGGCGTCAACCCGGCATCAGTCGGCGTGGGCGGGCCGTATGCCGGCGCCTACTCCGCCGAAAAGTTCACGGCCGTCCAACGCACCAAGCTGCTGGAATCACTGCAGGCCACCTACGATCGCTTCACCGGCATCGTTGCTGAGGGGCGCAACCTGCCTCTGCAAAAGGTGCAGGAGATCGCGCGCGGCCGCATCTGGTCGGGTGAGGATGCGCTGGCGAATGGTCTCATCAACAAGACGGGTGACCTGATGGTCGCTATCGACGAAGCACGCCAGCTCGCAGGCTTCAAGGAAGCGGACGGCGTCGACGTGCGCATTCAGGTGCAGAACGTTACGCCATTCCAGGTGCTCACCAGCATTATGACGCAAGCAAAAGTCGGCGGCTCAGCGGACTCCCAGCTTGCTACTGCACTGGCTGCAACGCTGGGGCAGGAACGCACGCAGGCCCTACTTTCGCAACTCGCGCAGATGGGCGAGCCTCCGTCTGCCCGAGCCTGGCTGCCGCCAGTGATCGAACACTAGGGCAGGTCAGGGGCAATCGATCCGTTCGATCTGCCCCTGGCTCAACCGGAAGAACGCGTCCTGCGGAATGTCCAGCATGAGCGCTTCATCGCGCGGAAGCTGAAGAAACAGGCCCCGCAGGATGCGTCCGGCCACGCCATGTGACACCGCCACGATCGGCCCACCATCCACCCGCGCATCCTCGAGCCAGCCGCCCAGCCGTTCCGTCATGGCCTCATAGCTGTCACCCCCCGGCGCATCGAAGAACCAACTCCAGCGCCGCTCCGCCACGTCATAGCCCGGCGCGATCGCGCGGATGTCGTCCTTAAGCATACCGTCCCATTCGCCAAGGCTGATCTCCGCAAGCCGGGCGTCCGTCTCTATTCCTGTCGCAAGTCCCGCCGTATCCCGGACCAGTCGCGCGGTGTGCAGGGTGCGCCCCAGCGGCGAGGCAATGATGCGCGCTTCCGCCGGCACGATTTCGCGCAGCTTTGCCCCGATCCGCCGCCCCTGCTCCACGCCCAGCGCAGTCAGAGGCGAATCCTTGGCGCCCTGGATTCGACCGGTCGCGTTGAATTCGGTTTGACCGTGCCGGATCAGCCAGATCATGCCGGAGCGTATTCCGTTTGCAGCGTCAGCGGTCCGTGGGCCACCGCACGCCCCGCCTCTACCAGATGGATCATATGCGCCAGAACCGAATGCGCTGCCGGCGCGTGTAGCCGCACATCCACATCCTTGTAGATCACTTTCACCATTTCGGGGATCAGGCGATCACCAGCCTTCATCCGCGCGACGATGGCTTCCTCGCGCGCGCGCCTGTGCGCTACATACCCGTCGATGAACGGCGTCACCTCGCGTACGGGCGGTCCGTGGGTCGGCCACAGCACGTCGAATTCACGCGCGCGAATCTTGTCGAGGCTCTGATAATAGTCGCCCATGTTTCCGTCGGGTGGAGAGATCACCGTCGTCGACCAGCCCATGATGTGGTCGCCGCAGAACAGCGCGTTCTCTTGCCTGAGCGCATAGCAGATATGGTTCGACATGTGCCCCGGTGTCGTGATCGCATCCAGCGTCCACCCCGGTCCGCTGAACGTGTCACCGTCATTCACCAGCACATCCGGTTTGAAGCCTGCCTGACCATCCTCCTCGAGCGAAGCCATGGCATGCGTGCCCGCGGGATCGGGTTGGCCATAGACCTTGCATCCCGCCCATTCCGCCAGCGGGTGCGCCAGCGGTGAGTGATCGAGATGAGTGTGGGTCGTGAAAACGTGCGTCACGCGCTCGCTGGCCAGCGCCTGCTTCAGCGCCTCAAAATGCTTGTCCAGCATCGGGCCGGGATCGATCACCGCGACCTCTCCCCGGCCGATGATGTAAACTCCCGTGCCAAAGTAAGTGAATGGCCCCGGGTTTTCCGCGATCACGCGCCGGATCAGGGGCGACACCTGATCGGCTTCGCCGTAGGCGAACTTCAACTCCCGAACGAACGGAATGCCCACCACGGCCTACTTCGCTCCCAGCTGCTTGAGCAGCCCATTCATCCCGGAAAGATTATACCCCGCGTCCTGCGCCGCCTCGACAATATACTGCGCCTCTTCGCCCTGGCTTGCCTCGGCAATGGCCCACGCCGTGACGGACCGTGTTCCGGACCTGCAGAAAGCCAGCGTCTTGGAACTCGCCGACAGCGCCGCCTTCACAGCGTCCGCCGTGGGTTGCCCGACAAACGGCGCGTGAACATAGGTGAGCCCTGCCTGTTTCGCGGCGACTTCGATGACGGCCGAACTGGGCTGGTCGGGCGACTCGCCATCGGGCCGGTTGTTGATGATGTGCCTGTAGCCCGCAGACGCCAGCTGGGCGAAGTCTTCCAGTGCGATCTGCGGCGCCACGGAAAAGCGGTCGGTCACAACTCGGATATCGGCCATTTCTGCTTCCTTACGCCTTGGAACCGCGACAATCTTGCCCGCTTGCGCAAGCGCCTGCTCTTCGCCCTTATACCCTTGCACATGTATAGGACGTAACCCCTGACGACCGACCAGTCTCGCACCTCGTCCTCCAACGCGTTTTCCCGTCTGGTCACCCGCATTCCGTGGGCCTATGTCGGCCGGCGCGTGCTTGCGGCGATCCCGACCATGTTGGTGATCATCACCGTCGTGTTCTTCATGGTGCGTGCAGCACCGGGCAACCCCTACTCGGCCGAGCGCATGCTAACCCCGGCCGTCGAGGCCAATCTCAAGGCGAGCCTCGGCCTCGATAAGCCCATCCAGGACCAGTACTTTGAATACCTCGGCAAGGTGGCGCAGGGCGATCTCGGGCCCTCCATGGTGTTCTATGACAAGGATGTGAGCCAACTGCTGGGCGAGGGTCTGCCCATCTCCCTCACTATCGGCCTGCTCTCCATCACTATCGCGCTGTTCTTCGGCATCCTCCTCGGCATGCTCGCGGCCATCCGGCAGAACTCGTTCGCAGACTATTCGGTGATGAGTATCGCGATGGTGGGAATCTCGATTCCCACATTCGTCACCGGCCCCCTGCTGGCCATGCTATTCGGTGTCTACCTGAAATGGTTCGCGGCAGGGGGCCTCGACCTCGGCCGCATGAGCTTCCACAACCTCTTCCTGCCGATTGTCACTCTGTCGCTGCCGCAGATCGCCATCATCTCGCGTCTGATGCGCGCCTCGATGATTGAGGTGATGCGCTCCAACTTCATCCGAACGGCTCGGGCGAAAGGCATCAGCGAGCGCCGCATTCTCCTGCGCCATGCAGCCCCAGCCGCCATCCTGCCGGTGATCAGCTATCTTGGCCCGGCCATTGTCGGTGTCATCACCGGCTCGGTCGTCATTGAAACTGTCTTCACCCTGCCCGGCGTCGGCGCCTCGTTCATCGAAGGCGCCATGACCCGCGACTACACCCGCGTCATGGGCGCCGTGATCCTCTATGGCGGTCTGATCATCCTGATGAACCTCGTTGCAGACATTCTCTACGCTCTCCTCGACCCGCGGGTGCGCTACCAATGATGATGGCTGTACCGGGCGGAACCGCCGACCTCCTCAGCAAGGCCGTTAAAGGCCGCTCTCTGTGGGACGACTCGCGCCGCCGTCTGCTGGCGAACAAGGCCGCCATCGCCGGCGCCATTGTTCTAACCCTCATGGCTGTCATCGCTTTCATCGGCCCCGTCTTCTGGCCGCACGCCTACGATCACCAGTATCAGAATCAGCTAAGCATCGCGCCGACGCTGGAGAGCATGCACTGGCTCGGCACCGACATTTACGGCCGCGACATGGTCGCCCGCATCCTAGTCGGCCTGCAGATCTCGCTGGCTGTCGGCTTCATCGCCACCTTCGTCTCGCTAGTCATCGGCGTTACCTGGGGCGCGATCGCCGGTTTCGCCGGCGGCCGCGTCGACCAGTACATGATGCGCTTCGTCGACGTGCTCTACGCCGTCCCGTTCATCTTCTTCGTGATCCTGGTCACCGTCGTCTTCGGCCGTCAGCTTTTTCTTATCTTCCTCGCCATCGGCGCCGTCGAATGGATGACCATGGCGCGCATCGTGCGGGGCCAGACGCTGGCGCTGAAGCAGAAGGAGTTCGTGGAAGCCGCCCGCGCCGCAGGCGTGAAACCCTTCGGGATCATCCTCCGCCACATCCTGCCCAACCTGATCGGCCCCGTGGCGGTCTACGTCACACTCACCATGCCAATCGTGATCCTGCAGGAGAGCTTCCTCTCCTTCATCGGCCTCGGCGTGAACGAACCGCTGACCTCGCTCGGCCAGTTGATCTCCGCCGGACAGAAAGAGTTTGCCTATCCCTGGCTGCTCTTCGCCCCCGCGACGGTGATGGTCGTCACGCTCTTTTCGCTGAACTTCATCGGCGACGGCCTGCGTGACGCGTTCGATCCGAAGGACCGCTAGCGGAAGCAATCCACCGGCAGGCCGCGAACCGCCGTCTCTGCGGCAGTTCGAGCTTCGACATCATAGGCCGCACTCCCCACGACCGCACCATCCTGCGCCACGATCTCGATAACGAGCTGGCTTGGCCACGTATCCCGGAGCACCTTCGCCAGAACCACCTCGCCCGATACGCTGGCGGCGTTCCATTCGATATACGGCCGGTGGTCCACCTTCGCGCGCAAGCGCATCGCACCGATCGGCGGCGCAGCACCAAGCGACAGATCCGAATTGCTGGTGATCGACACCGTGGCCTCAAGTGGTCCCGATAGCGCGCCATCGCTCCCGACTGCAAATGTCAGCGACAGGGCGGGTCGCGAGAAATGCTCCGACTCCTGCCCGAGATGCTCGAACCGCTTCACATCCCAGCCAACAGTAGCCTTCCCGCGCTCGGTCGACGCCTGAAAAATGTCACCCGCGGGCGTGATGACATCGCATTGCTGCGCCAACGCCGGAGTGGCAGTGCCGAAGCATGCAACAAGAAGGCTAACCAGTCGCATCGAAGCAGGATAGGACCGCGGCTCTTGCCGGTCCATGCACCACAAGCAGTCTCGTCCAGCTTATTTCACCCGGCGCACGCGGATGGCACGACCGCCATCTATCTTCATCAGGAAGCTTCCAAGATAGGCGGTCTTGATCTCCGCCGGCACGGGCAGCTTCTTCAGACCGCTGACGCTGTCGCTGTCCACCTGTTCCCAGATCTGGCCGTCTTCCAGTGTGAAGCGATATTTTCCATCAGCGCGCTTTACGGCGCTGGTCAGCTTCACCTGCACATTCTCGATTGCTGCCGGCGCTGCCGGCGCAGGAAGGGCGCCGGCTGATGCGCGCGCCGCTTCTACCGCCTCGGATTCACGCAGGCCGAACGCCTGCTTCTCCGCCTTGACGGTCTGTTCCCGCGTCACCACTTTGACATCACCGGCCGCCTGCGCTTGCTTGAAGCCCGCCACTGCGCCGTCGAAACACGCCAGCCTGTCTTCGGCCTTGGCGATACCCGTGCAAGCATAGACTTTGTCGAGCGTGGAACCCTGCGCGACCGCAGGTCCCGATACCGCCAATACGACCAACGGCAAGATGAACATACGCATGAATGCACCCTTCTTCTGGCGATGGTCAGGCAAAGCCCTTCCAATACAATGTAGACTGACGCTAGGTTCCCTACACGAGAACTCGCCAGCATGCACGACGGTGCAGCCGGCAATAATCCGAGGGGAGCAAAGAATGCGGCTCACGTCACCGTTGTTTGCAGGTGCGCTTGCCACCGCATTATTGCTGGCGGGTTGCGGCGGGAGCGCGGACCAGGGTGGCGGAGAGCGCTTCACCCGGGGCGTCGGCTCCCAGCCCAAATCCATGGACCCCCAGAAGGTCGAGGGAACCTGGGCCAACGACGTCATCGGCGATATGTATATCGGTCTGTTCACGGAAGACGCCGCGTCCAAGCCGGTTCCCGGTGTGGCGGAAAGCTGGTCGTTGTCGGAAGATCAGCTCACTTGGACGTTCAAGTTGAAACACACCTTGTGGTCCGACGGCGTGCCGCTGACGGCGGGTGACTTCGTGTTCGCGTTCCAGCGCCTATTCGATCCCAAGGAAGCGGAGATCGCCTATGCCTCGATCCAGTACGGCATCAAGAACGGCCGCGCGGCCAAGGAAGGCACAGTTCCCGTAACCGATGTCGGCGTGAAGGCGATCGACGACTACACCCTCGAGATCAAGCTCGAATATCCCATGCCTTTCCTCCCGGGAGTATTGAAGCACTACACAGCTTTCCCGCTGCCCAAGCACGCGCTCGAGAAGTTCGGCGCGAAGTGGACCTCGCCCGAGAACATCGTCGTCAACGGCGCCTACAAGCTGGCCGAGATGCGCCAGAACGACTTCATCCGTTCGGTGAAGAACGACAAGTTCGAAGGCGCAGAGAAGATGTGCTTCAACGAAGTCATCTATCTGCCCGTCAACGATCACGATGCGATGGTGCGCCGCGCCATGGCCGGCGAGATCGACATGAACAATTCTTTCCCGTCGGGACAGCTCGAAATCACGCAGAAGAACCTACCCGGCTGGCCGCGCATCTCGCCGATGATGGCGACCACCTATATCGTCACCAACACCAAGAAGCCGCCGTTCGACGATGCCCGCGTGCGCAAGGCTATCGCCCTGTCAATGGATCGCGAGCACATCACCAAGAACGTGCTGCGCGGCGGCCAGATACCCGCCTACAGCTTCGTGCCCGCCGCTATCGCTAACTACACGCCGGCAGAATTCGAGTGGAAGAACTTGCCGCGCGCCGAACGCTTGAAGCAGGCGGCGGCGCTTCTGCAGGAAGCAGGCTACGGACCCAACAAGCCGCTGACGTTCGAGTACCTCTATCGCTCGACCGGCGATAACCCGCGCATCGCCCCGGTGCTGCAGCAGAACTTCAAGGAAATCGCGCCCTGGGTTCAGCCCGAGATTCGCCGCGTTGAAACGCAGGCGCTCTTTGACATCCAGAAGGCCAAGAACTTCATCATCACTGACACGGGCTGGGTCGCCGACTTCAATGACGCCTATAACTTCCTGTACCTGCTCGATTCCCGTACCGGCCCGATGAACTACGGCCAGTACACCAACCCCGCCTATGATGCGCTGCTAGATCAGTCCGCCAAGGAAATCGACGTCGCCAAGCGTGGTGAGATCCTGCATCAGGCAGAAGCCACGATGCTCGGCGACACGGCCGTCCTTCCGCTGCTCATCCGCGTGACGCAGGACATCGTCTCACCGACGGTCACCGGCTACGAGGACAATCCAGAAGACATCCACCGCACGCGCTATATGTGCCGCAAAAAGTAGTAGTTAGGCATTCAAAATGGACCGGGGCCCGCAATAAGGCGGGCCCTTTTCTTTTGCGGATAAACCGCCTGCCCCTTCCCTGCTCGCCACTATGAGCGTTGGGATCAGCGGAGCACACAGCCGGCGCCTACTTGCGTTTCGACAGTGCATAGTTTGAGTTTATGACGCCTTCGAACATTCTGTCCGGCAGCACGCCTTGCAGAAAAAGCGCGAGCAACTCCATGGCCGACGCAGAGCCATAGCGCAGCTTTGGCTTCGCCGCGTTGACGGCGCGCTCGACGACGCGCGCCACCTTGTCCGCTGGCGGCCCTGCCTGCTCGGCTTTCTCCATGACCTCGATCGCGTGGCGTGCGCGCGCCGCGTAGGCCACACTAGCCTTCGCGCTTTCCGTCCATTCGCGCGACGCGGTGAAATTGCTCTTCGTATCTCCCGGCTGGATCATGACGACGTCGACGCCGAACGGCTTCATCTCCAGGCTCAGCGCCTCACTCATTCCTTCAAGCGCTGATTTCGACGCCGAATAGGCACCCTGAAACGGAATGCCGATCCGTGCGGCGAGCGACGAAACCTGAATGATACGCCCACCGCCCTGCGCCCGCATCGCGGGAAGGACGGCCTGGCAAACCCGCAGCGGCCCGAGGAAGTTGGTATCCATCTGCCGCAGCATGTCATCCGGCAGCGTATCCTCAACGGAAGCGGCGATCCCAAAGCCGGCATTGTTGATCAGGACATCAATGCGCCCGGCGCTATTCAGCATCTCCGCCACGGCTTGCGCGACAGACGCCCCGCTCCGTACATCCATCACCAGCATGCGTACGTCCGCCGCCGGCGGCTGGGCGCCTTCTTTCCGCGACGTGCCAAAAACCGTATGTCCCGCATGCAAGAGCCGCGTCGCGATAGCCGCCCCTATTCCTACCGAGACGCCCGTCACCAGAATGACTTTGCTTGTATTGCTGGCCATGGCGTCCTCCTGCCGACCGATCATCCTCACAGAATGACCCAGTGGACATGAAGCGCAAAGCCTAACGCGCCGCCAGCGTCAGAGCGCCATCACGATTTCATCGAGGAACTGCTTCACCAGGGCGGCATTCTCGCCCATGTCGTGGCCTGCCAGCCGGCTCGTTGAGCGAACGTCCACGCGAGAGCCGCCGGCAGGTTCCGGAAAAACACGGATCGCGATGTCGTGGACCAGTTCATACCAGGCCGAGCGATAGACTGCTTCGATCATGCCGGAATCCGGATCCGACTTCGTCACCGTCCAGCCCATACGCTCCGCCGCCTTTGCCGCAGCACGCACCACGTCCGGCTCCTTGGCGGGCAGCACCAGCGGCTTCACGTCGTCGAAGAACTCGCCTTGCGCCTCGGCAAAGGTCTTGCCGCTCCAGTGGCCATGGCCCTCGCCGATAATCGCGTCATCGCGCACCTTCACCGCGCCCGACTTCTCGCGTTCTTTCAACGTGGCCTCGGTGAAGGCAACCGGCAGGTTCCAGTCGGTCTGAACGTCATAGATCGGCGGCAGATCCTCGCGCTGCATCACACGTCCATAAAGACCGCCCGCCGCCATGCCTGCCGCTGCCGTCACCAGCACGGCGACAATCCCGGCGCGATGTTTGTGGCCGATGAACGACAGCACAAGCCCGACAACACCCAGCGCGATCGCGCCGACCGCGCTCCACAGCGCCGCCTTCTGCAGGACGCCCATCGCGGTCGCCAGATCAACGACGCCCCAGCGGAACAGGAACGGAGCGGCCACCATCATCGCGACGCTGGCCACGAACAGCACACACGCGCCAAACAGAACGGCGACACGCATGCCGCCGCCCTGCCGTTCGCTTTCGTCGGATCCGTCCGTACGCGTCATTCAGCTGCCTGGATCGTGGGCAGCTTGTGTTCCTTGAATGTCTGGCGCAGCGACAGCTTGTTGATCTTGCCTGTCGCGCCGAGCGGGATCTTGTCGATGAACTGCACATCGTCCGGCATCCACCACTTGGCGATCTTGCCATTGAGGTAGTTCAGGATCTCCTCACGCGAGGCTGACGCCCCGGGTTTCAGCTCGATGATAAGCAGCGGACGCTCATCCCACTTCGGATGCGGCAGGCCGATCGCGGCGGCATTCGCCACTGCCGGATGACCGACCGCAAAGTTCTCGATATCGATCGACGAAATCCACTCGCCGCCCGACTTGATAACGTCCTTCGCGCGGTCTGTGATCTGCATGTAGCCGAGCTCGCACAGGTTCGCGACATCGCCCGTGTCGAACCAGCCGTCCTTGTCGAGGATCTGGCCGCCATCGCCCTTGAAGTAAGAACCTGCAACCGCCGGCCCGCGTACCAGCAGGTGGCCCGCAGATTTGCCATCGCGCGGCAGCTCTTTACCGTCGTCGTCGGTGATCTTGTACTCAACGCCGAACGGCGCACGGCCCTGCTTCAACTTGTTCTTCTGAACGGCATCCGTCCCGCGCGCCATGAATTCCGGCACGGTCGAACCCATCGAGCCCATCGGGCTCATCTCCGTCATGCCCCAAGCGTGGAACACCTGAACCTCGTACTTATCCTCGAACGTCTTGAGGATGGCTTCGGGCACAGCCGAACCGCCAATCACGACGCGCTTGAGATGGGGCAATGTGTTGCCCGTCTCTTCAAGGTACTGCTTCAGCATCAGCCAAACGGTCGGCACCGCCGCGGAGAACGTGACCTTCTCCGAATCCAGCAGCTGGAACACAGACTCGCCATCCATCTTCGCGCCCGGCATCACCAGCTTTGCGCCGACGGCGGGGGCCGAGAACGTGATCCCCCATGCGTTGGCGTGGAACAGCGGCACGATCGGCAGGATCGTGTCCTCGACACCGAGGCCCATGCAGTCCTTCTGTAGCGAGAACATCGTGTGCAGCACGTTCGAGCGGTGGGAGTAGAGCACGCCCTTCGGGTTTCCCGTTGTGCCCGACGTATAGCAGAGGCCAGCCGCCGTGTTCTCGTCGAACCCGCCCCAGGTCACGTCCTGCGTCTTGCCGGCAATGAAGCGCTCATAGCTGACGAGGTTCGGAATACCCGTATCCCTTGGCATGTGACCTTCGTCGGTGAGCAGCACATAGCGACGCACCATCGGGCAGATGGAATGAATTTTCTGCACGATCGGAATGAAGGTGAGATCGAAGAACAGGTGGGTGTCTTCGGCGTGGTTCAGGATCCACGCGATCTGTTCCGGGAACAGGCGCGGGTTCACTGTGTGGAGCACAGAGCCGATACCCATCGTGCCGAACCACGTCTCCATGTGGTTGCCGGAGTTCCAGGCCAGCGTGGCGATCCGGTCGCCCGGCACAACGCCATCTTCCAGAAGCGCCGCCGATACCTGCCGCGCACGGGCATAGAGGTCGCCATAAGTCTCGCGCACGATTGGTCCCTCGACCGAACGGGTCACAATCTCGCGGTGGGCGTGGTTGGCTTTGGCGTGGTCGAGAACCTTGTCGACCGTCAGTTGCCAGTCCTGCATACGGCCCACCATGAGCCCCCGCGGGATCGAAGCAGCGGGAGCGGCCGCGGCCGGCGTCGTGGCGGCCCCCGCCTTGGCCGGCTCACCCTTGTTCTTTCCAAAACCAAACATCTAACCGCCTCCCGTACGCGCTGTCGTCGCGCTATTGCCAGCGATCCTAGACGCCGTCACGTGCCCTCGCAATTCTTTCAACGGTCGGAAGGCAGCAAGTCATGCCTCTAATGAGCCTTCCCGCGTGTTTGTCGCAGTTCCGGTTGCTCGGAAGCCTGATGCCGCAAACACGCAAACTTCGCCCGGCGCGAGACCAGGCAGCTTTCCTCCGCGCGGTCTTCTGAGTTATCCGAAAGCCTCGGCCAGTCCTGGGGGATTTATCCTGCGCCTTAGCATCATTCTCGCCGCGACGACGCTCGTCCTATCCGCTTGCGGCCAACCCGGCGATCCCACCGCCACGACCGCCACCAGTGCGCCCGGCGGCGCTCTCATCTCCGGCCTCGCGGAATCTTCAGGTGAAACCGGCGCCGCCAGCGCCGCCCTCGGCCCGCTCAACACCCGCTTTGATTGCCTGCGCGAGTCCGGCGGCATCCTCGTTATCGCTCATCGCGGCGGCCCCACGCGCGACTACCCGGAGAACGCCATCGAAAGCTTCGCGCGCACCTACAAGGCCGGCACGCACGCGATGGAAATCGATATTGCCGAGACGAAAGACGGACAGCTCGTCCTCATGCACGACGACGATCTCGACCGCACAACCACGGGTACGGGCCTTGTCGTCGACCACACGCTGGCCGAGATTCAGAAGCTGAAACTGAAGACCGGAAGCAAAACAGTAGAGTTTCACCCGCCGACCCTTCAGGCGGCGCTTGAATGGGCGGTGCAGAACCACGCCCTCCTCGAACTCGACAAGAAGCGCTCGGCGGCCTACGCGCCGATCATCGCCGCTATCCGCGCCGCGAAGGCCGAGAACAACGTCCTGCTCATCACCTATACCGACGAACAGGCCATCGAGGCGCAGAAGGCCGCACCCGATCTCATCATAAACGCGACAATGAGTTCAGCCGAGCAGCTGGACAAGCTGATCGCCGCAGGGCTCAAGCCGGCGTACCTTATTGCCTGGACTGGCAATGTCGAACCGCGTCCGGACCTGTGGACGGCCCTGGCGGCGCGCGGGGTTGAGAGCATCTTCGGCACAAACGGCTCCCGCGCCGAAGGTCTCGACTATCGCTACTGGGACGATGGCGACGGATGGGAGTTCAGCAAGCTGGCCGCCGACGGCCTGCCCATGTTGGTTACCAGCTTCAGCGACAGGACTTCACGCCAGCTTTCACAGGAAATTCGGGCCGCCGGCGGCTGCGGATTCTGAGCCTGCGTGGAAAATTGCAGCTCCCCTGCTGCGATGCAGCAGCACAACCAGCTCGTGCTGGCGGCGAGCGACCGAAGACTCTGCCCGGTTTTTGGGCATTTGGGGCAATGCACGCTGGCGCACCGCCCCCTTCCCCGCGCGTGAATCGTGCTGCGGCGCGGCGACGCAAGGCGCCAAGATTTCACTCGACGCAAGCCGTCCCGGCTGGGTAATTGGGCAAGCTGCGAGCTGATCGCGGCAGGGCATGCCAAAGGCGGCGCGCAGAACTTGCCTTCCGTTTAGCTGAGCTACCTGACCTTCCGGTTGGACACGCGTGGTTAGTGGATTTAAACGGCCGGGCGAATCGTGCTCCAGCCGTTCAGGGTAAGAGCGTGCTGGCACAGGCCGTGCTCTTTGCGGCGAAGTTGATGCGGGTGAGTTGAACGTTCCGTTGCCACAGAGCGTCGGCGCGTTAGTTCGAGGATCAGGAAAAGGGCATCCGCCCTACCTGTTCCACGGGTTGGCAAGAGTGGGATTACGCTGAAATGAGCACTTTCGTAGCGCCGCTGAAATCGAAGGATTCGGCGAGCCTTGCCTCCGGCACCATCCCCGGCCTGGAACCTGCGCCGACGCGCCACGCGAAGCTGGTCGCCTGGGTGAAGGAAATCGCCGCGCTGACCAAGCCGGATCGCGTCCACTGGTGCGATGGCTCAGACGCTGAATTCGAAACGCTCACCGCTGAACTCATCGCCCTCGGGACGCTGAAGCGCCTTAACCCGGCCAAGCGCCCCAACTCCTTCTACGCCGCCTCCGATCCCAAGGACGTCGCACGCGTTGAATCGCGGACCTTCATCTGCTCCGAGAAACAGGCTGACGCCGGACCGACAAACAACTGGTCCGACCCGACCGAAATGCGCGCCAAGCTCAACGCCCTGTTCGACGGCTGCATGAAGGGCCGCACGATGTATGTCGTTCCGTTCTGCATGGGCCCAATCGGCTCCAAGATTTCCGCGCTCGGCGTCGAGATCACGGACTCGGGCTACGTCGCAATTTCAATGCGTGTGATGACCCGTATGGGCCGCGCAGCCCTTCAGGAGTTGGGTGACGATGGCTTTTTCGTCCCGGCTGTCCACACGCTCGGCGCGCCGCTTGCTGCCGGCCAGAAGGACGTCGCCTGGCCCTGCAACGAAGACAAGTACATCGTTCACTATCCCGAGACCCGCGAAATCTGGTCCTATGGCTCTGGCTATGGCGGCAACGCGCTTCTCGGCAAGAAATGCTACGCCCTGCGCATTGCCTCAGTCATGGCACGCGATGAGGGCTGGCTCGCCGAGCACATGCTCATCCTGAAACTCACCTCGCCCGAGGGCACGGAAAAATTCATCGCTGCCGCCTTCCCGTCCGCCTGTGGCAAGACCAACCTCGCTATGCTCGAGCCGACGCTGAAGGGCTGGAAAGCCGAAACCATCGGCGACGACATTTGCTGGATGCGTTTCGGCGATGATGGCCAGCTCTACGCCATCAACCCGGAAGCCGGCTTCTTCGGGGTCGCCCCCGGCACCTCCGCCGCGACAAACAAGAACGCTCTCGAATCCTGCGCTCGCAACACCGTCTTCACCAACGTCGCGCTCACCGCTGATGGCGACGTCTGGTGGGAAGGCATGACCAAGGAGCCGCCCGAAGGTCTCACCGACTGGCGCGGTCGCGCCTGGTCGCCCGCAATGGGTGAGCCCGCGGCTCACCCCAACGCCCGCTTTGCCTGCCCCGCCGGCCAGTGCCCGGTGATAGCGCCCGAGTGGGAGAACCCAGCCGGTGTTCCGATCTCCGCCATCCTGTTCGGCGGCCGACGCGCATCAGCTGTTCCGCTCGTCACCGAAGCGTTCGACTGGGAGCACGGCGTGTTCATGGGCTCAACGGTCGCCTCCGAAGGCACCGCCGCCGCCGAGAACAAGGTCGGCGAACTCCGCCGCGACCCGTTCGCGATGCTGCCCTTCTGCGGCTACAACATGGCTGACTATTTTGGTCACTGGTTGCGCATGGGCCAGAGGTCCGGCGCGAAACTGCCGAAGATCTACTTCGTGAACTGGTTCCGGAAGGACCGACACGGCAAGTTCATCTGGCCCGGCTTCGGTGAGAACAGCCGCGTGCTCAAATGGATTGTCGATCGTCTCGAAGGTAAGGCCGCCGCCAACGACACCGCCATCGGCCGCGTCCCAGCCAAGTCCTCGCTCGACATCTCAGGTCTCACGCTCACCGACGAACAGATGGACACGCTACTCGGTGTTGACCACGAAATCTGGCGCGACGAGGCCTCCAAGATCCCCGAGTTCTTCGAAAAATTCGGCGACCGGCTGCCTGACGCGCTGTGGGACCAACACAAGTCGCTCACACGCCGTTTGGGCTAAGCAGCGCGGCAATCAGAACGAGAAAAGGCCCGGTTCAAGTAGCCGGGCCTTTTGCTTTCTCAACGACCGGCCCTCCACCGCTCGTACCGACGAAAGTCGGGACCCGGGGCCGATGAGCAGACTATGGCTAACAGCCCTCAATCACCCAACACCCCGGCCAGGTCCGTGAAGCTGTTGCAGACCACATCATACGCGCCCGCCTCGGGCAGGGGCCGCTCTGTGCCAGGACCCCACTCCAGCGGACGATGCACATAGGCCGTAGCCAACCCACGCGACTTGGCGGCGTCGAGATCCCCCGGATGACACGCCACCATCATCACCTGGCTCGGCGCGATGTCTAGAAAGCGAGACGCGCTGTCATAGATCGCAGCGTCGGGCTTGTAAGTACGCACCAGATCGGCGCCGAGAATCGTGTCCCACGGAATGCCTGCCCGCTTCGCCATCGCGAGCACTAGCGCGATATTCCCGTTCGACAGCGCCACGACTGCGTGTTTCGCTTTCAGGAGGCTCATGCCCCCGATCGAATCCTGCCACGGATCAAGCCGCCGCCATCCCATGGCCAGTCGATGCTTCTCTGTCTGATCGATATCCGCGACCCCGAACTCCGCCAGTGCAACATCCAGCGTCTCACGATGCAGGGCGTCCATCGTCACATAGCTGCGGTCACCCGCTCGCACGGGGCCCATCGCCGGCAGGATCTGCTTGCGCCACGCGTTCGCAAACGCGCCCCAGTCGAACGCATGCCCCTTCGGCGCCAGCATAGCCTCCGCCTCCCGCGCGATTCCAGAGCGCCAGTCCACCACTGTGCCAAACACGTCGAACGTCAGCGCCCGGATATTCGTGAAGTCACTCATCGCGCGTCCTCCAGTCCCAGCGTCACCTTCGTTCGCATCGGCAAGGCAGCCACCACCATGTCATACGATGCGCGCAGATACGTCTTCACTTCTTTTTTGCTCAGCCCCGGCTTGGCGAAACTCTGAATCCACTTCAGCCCGCGCGACGCCATGTAGGGCGCCGGCCTGCATCCCGCCGCCTCGCGCAACACCTCCCACCCGATCTCCGACACCTTGAACGTGATCTCCGGCTGTCGCCCCGGCTCGAACCAGGCCAAGGCAAACACCTTGCCGCCGACCTTCCAGACCTGCGCCCCGCCCCACTGCTGGACAAACGTCGTGCCCGCCAAAGCGGCGCAGAACGCGTTAAACTCGGCCTTGAGCAACGACATCACAGAATCTCCGCACCCAGCGATACAGAACCCGGTCAACACCCTAACCGCCCCGCTAAAACCGGCCAGTTCTGCACGCGGGCTTTTCGGAGGTGATTCTTACAATTCCGACGCGTTAGGCCTCGGAAGAATGCTCGTTTTGACCATCTCGATCCCAAAGCATCAGAACCAAGCCATACTCGACCAATGAGGCCTCGCCGCCTTCCCCTCTGGCTAGTGCGTTATGCCCCCGCCTTCCTTGGCATCATGTTCAGCTTCTGGCAGTTGATGATCCTCGTGATCCGCAACGGCTCCGCCGCCATGCACAACAAGAAGATCTGCAAATCGGCCCTCAACCAGCGCCGATCCTGTTGGCGCACGGAGAGGCGCGTTTGGATCTCGCCCTCTGGCGCGAGGCCTTCCGCAGGATCGGCTGGAACCCGCGTCGCATCACATTCCAGCTCTTCCCCTCACCCGGGGACCTCGGACGAAACCGCAGCGCGGTTCGAGACGGTTCGCTGCGCCTGCATGGACCTCAAAGCCTGCGTGCGCCTCTCTGCGGAAGACCCCGGCAAGCGCCGTCGCGTCGCGAAACAGGACGCTGCGTGCGCCTCCGCTCATGCGCCGGTCCGCGCTGCTGATTCTGGGTTAGCGAACCGGGTCCCGCTTGCACTCATCCTCAGCAGCGCACAGAGTGTGCGTCCCTCGAAGGACGAACGCGGCCACGCTTGCGCACCCGGACCGCCGCTCAACACCCGACTGCGCGAAGCCTAATCATCACCACCCCGCAAGCATCCGCTTTCAGGGCCGCCAGATGCGCCTCAAAAATCCGCGCGGATCG
>CANJXY010000045.1 GCA_947478925.1 Hyphomonadaceae bacterium
AACTCCCGACCTCAGCCTTACCAAGGATGCGCTCTACCACTGAGCTACGGCAGCATCCCGCTTAAGGAGCGTCCGCATAACGGAAACACCTCCCATTGGGAAGGGGAGGTGTTAGACAGGCCATCATGTCGCGGAAAAGCCCTGAAAAGACACAGAAACCGGCCTCGGCGGCCGATGTCCGGGCCCGACGGCTGGCCGAAGCGCTGCGCGCGAACCTGAAGCGCCGGAAATCCGTTGCGACGGCGGATTCGGCGGATAGCGCGGGAAAGTCCGAAACCGCAGACGAATAGCCGGTTGCGCGCCTTGTGCCGGCCGGATTCGGCACCATAAACATCGGTCATGGATAAGCTTTCGATTCTCGGAAATGGCCCACTTGAAGGCCGAATTCCCGTCTCCGGTGCCAAGAACTCGGCGCTGAAGCTGATGGCGGCATCGCTTCTGTGCGAGGAGCCGCTGGTTCTGACATCGATGCCGAACCTGGCGGATACGCGGTTCATGGCGGATCTCCTTAAGAGCCTCGGCGTCGAAGTGGAATGGCCGAAGGGCGAGGCGCTGTGCCGAATGCACGCCGCCAACATCACTTCGACGATCGCACCCTATGATCTCGTGCGGAAAATGCGGGCGACGTTCAACGTGCTCGGACCGCTCTTGGCGCGGGTGGGGCATGCAACGGTGTCGTTGCCCGGCGGTTGCGCTATTGGCGCGCGTCCGGTCGACCTGCACCTCAAGGCGTTCGAGGCGATGGGCGCGGACATCGTCATCGAGCAGGGCTATGTGAAGGCGGCGGCGCTGCGCGGGCTCAAGGGCGCGCACATCGTGTTCCCGTTCGTGTCGGTGGGCGCGACCGAACATGCAATGCTGGCGGCCGTTCTGGCCCATGGCGAGACGATCCTCGAGAACGCTGCGTGCGAGCCGGAGATCGGCGACCTGGCGATCTGCTTGAATGCCTGCGGGGCGAAAGTCACCGGGCATGGCACGCCGGTGATTCGTGTCCAGGGCGTGGCGAAGCTGACGGGTACGCGGCATGACGTAATCGCGGACCGGATCGAGGCAGGGACGTTCTGCATCGCGGTGGCGGCGACGGGCGGCAACGTGTTTGTTGATGGCGCACGGGCGGAAGATCTCGGCGCACTGATCGATTGCCTGCAGCAGGCCGGTGTTACAGTTGAGGTCGAGGCCAAGGGGCTGCGTATCAAGCGAGATCCGTCAAAGCCGATCAAGCCGGTGGATGTGCAGACGCAGCCGCACCCGGGCTTCCCGACCGACCTGCAGGCGCAGTTCATGGCCCTGATGTGCATCGCCGACGGAACGAGCACGATCCGCGAGAACATCTTCGAGAACCGCTTCATGCACGCGCCCGAGTTGAGTCGGTTGGGCGCCAACATCACTGTGCGGGGCAACGAGGCCATCGTGAAGGGTGTGCCGAAGCTCCGCGCGGCGCCGGTGATGGCGACCGACCTGCGGGCGTCGGTAAGCCTCGTGATCGCGGCGCTGGTGGCTGAGGGCGAGACGACGGTTAACCGGATCTATCACCTCGACCGCGGCTTTGAGCGGCTGGAAGAGAAGCTGGGCAGATGCGGGGCCAAAATCACTCGTCAGGAAGGTTCTGCCTAGGACGCGACGGGAATCCGCAGCGCTGGAGCGGGCTGTGTTTCTGGTCTAGGGAGAGCCGTATTGCGGCCGGGATGTTCCCGGTGCAGCGGACAGGCGATCTCCGATGCGCCCGAATGAGGAAAGTGTTTTGAGCGCTCTCAAGCTCCTCGCGGAAGACGCCGAAGGGCTGGCCATTGTTGCGGCGGCCGCGCAGGACGGTCTCGTGAAACCGCAGGACATCAAGTTCGACGTCAAGTCGCGGACGTTCGGACTGGAGCTCAATCGCTTCCAATGGGAGCGGGCAGGCAAGCGCATGCCGTACTTCCGTTCGCGCGCGGTGCTGGCGTTTGTCAGCGTCGAGAGCGTGCGCAGCAGGAGCGTATCGAAGGACATCGACGCCGTGCATTCGCTGATGGATGTGACATTCGAGCCGGCGGCTGAACCGCCGGGTGGCGTGGTGACGCTGTTCTTTTCGGGGCAGGCGCAAATTCAGCTGAACGTCGAATGCATCGACGTGACGCTGGCGGACATCGGTCCGGCGTGGCCAACGCGGCGGCGGCCGGACCACGAGAAGAAGTCATGAGCATCCGGCGGTTCAATGCAACGGCGCCGGGCTTTGTGGAGGCGTTCGGAAAATTCCTGGCGCTGCGTCGCGCTCAGGGCACGGAAGACGTGCACGCAGTAACGGCGGTGATTGTGCGCGATGTGCGCGAGCGTGGCGGCGAGGCGGTGGCCTCGTATACACTTCGGTTCGACAAGATCGTGGTCGACGCGAAGACGCTCCAGTCAGCCGAAATCGACCTGGTGGAGCAGGCCGAGCGCTGCGATCCGAAGGTGCGCGAAGCGCTGAACTTTGCGGCGGACCGGATCGAAACCTATCACGCGCAGCAGAAACCGCAGGACCACAGCTTTGTGGACCCAAACGGCCTTGAGCTGGGCTGGCGTTGGACGCCGGTAGACGCCGTGGGACTCTACGTGCCGGGCGGTCGGGCGAGCTATCCGAGTTCGGTGCTGATGAATGCGATCCCGGCGCGGGCAGCGGGCGTGAAGCGCATCGCGATGGTTTCGCCGGTGCCGGGCGGGCAGTTCAACCCAGCCGTAGCCTATGCGGCCGTGCGCGCGGGCGTGACCGAGTTCTATCCGATTGGGGGGGCGCAGGCTGTTGCGGCGCTGGCCTATGGCGCAGGTGATCTGAAGCCGGTGGACAAGATCGTCGGACCAGGAAATGCCTTTGTCGCGGCGGCAAAGCGCATCGTGTTCGGCGATGTGGGGATCGACACGATTGCGGGCCCATCCGAAATTACGGTGGTTGGTGACAACCAGAGCAATCCGGAATGGATCGCGGCCGACCTGCTTAGCCAGGCGGAACATGATCCTCTGGCGCAGTCGATTTTGATCACTGACGATGCGGCGTGGGCTGGCAGCGTCGAGGCGGCGGTGGAGCAGCAGATCATCGCTCTCGCGACCTCCACGACAGCTGTACAGGCGTGGCGTGACTATGGCGCTGTTGTCATCGCGCCGCTTTCACAAGCGGCGGAGATCGTGAATCAGATTGCGCCCGAGCATGTCGAGATCGCGACGGCCGACCCTGATGCCATCGCGAACAGCGTGCGCCACGCTGGGGCAATCTTCCTCGGACGCTATGCTCCGGAAGCGCTGGGCGATTACGTCACCGGCTCCAACCACGTGCTGCCGACATCAGGTGCGGCACGGTTTGCGTCTGGCCTGTCGGTGCTCGATTTCATGAAGCGCACGTCCATTCAGCGGATTAGCGAGAAGGGTTTCCATCATCTCGCGCAAACGGCGGAGACGCTGGCGGCGTCCGAGGGGCTGCCGGCCCACGGGCTGTCAGTGTCGATCCGCAGGGGCGGTGGATGACGGGTAACTCGCGCATCGCTTCGATCGAAATCGACGACAAAAGTCTCGCGCCCGCCGGCCCCGATGCCGAGCACGAGCGCAAGGTCGCGATCTTCGACCTTCTGGAGGCAAACCACTTCACGGTCGTCGGCCACGAGGGCGGACCGTACAATGTCGTGCTGTCGCTGGTGGACAACCGGCTGGTATTCGACATCGCCGAGCAGGATGGCGCGCCCGTCCGTAGGCTGATGCTTTCGCTCACTGCTCTGCGCCGCGTGATCAAGGACTACTTCATGATCTGCGATAGTTACTACGACGCCATTCGCAGCTCGACCCCCTCGCAGATTGAGGCGATCGATATGGGGCGGCGGGGGCTGCACAATGAGGGATCTCAGGTGCTGACGGAGCGGCTAGCGGATAAGGCGGCGGTGGACTTCGACACTGCCCGCCGACTGTTCACGCTGGTGTGCGCGCTGCACGCCAGGAGCTGAAAACACGAAATATTGCAGGAATCGACGAATCCCTCGGAAACCGTGTATAGGGGCCTCGCGAATGACCAGACGCCGCTAAAGGGAGTTGCATGGCGAAGGAAGAACTTATCGAGTTTGAAGGCACGATCGTTGAGCTCCTGCCCAACGCGACCTTTCGCGTAAAGCTGAGCAACGACCATGAAATCATTGGGCATACGGCCGGGAAAATGCGGAAAAACCGCATCCGCGTCCTGACGGGCGATAAGGTGCTCGTCGAGATGACGCCATACGACTTGACCAAGGGCCGCATCACCTACCGCTTCAAGTGAGCAAGGCCTCTGGGGCCGTCCCAGGGCTTGCGCTCGCCAGCGCGAGCCCAAGACGGCTGGACCTTCTCAGGCAGGTCGGGCTTGCACCCGACCAGGTAGCCCCCGCTGACATCGACGAAACGCCGTTGCGTGACGAGCCGCCGCGTCGGCTCGCCTTGAGGCTGGCTGAACACAAGGGCGAAGTCGCGCGTGCGGCGCTCAACGCTAGTTATGTGATCTCGGCGGATACCGTGGTCGCTGTGGGCCGCCGCATCCTACCCAAGGCGGAAACCGAGGCCGACGTCCGCGCCTGCCTGAAGCTGTTGTCGGGCCGCAAGCACGACGTGCTGACCGGCGTCGCCGTGTTCGCCCCGGATGGCCGACGGGCATCGCGGCTGGTCGAGGCGCGTGTGGATTTCAAACGCCTCTCCCATGCCGAAACCGAGGGCTATGTCGCCAGCGGCGAGTGGCGCGGTAAGGCGGGCGGCTATGGCATACAGGGCCTCGCTGGCGCCTTCATTATCGAGGTCTCGGGATCCTATCCGGCAATCGTTGGCCTGCCGCTCTACGAGACCGTCGCGATGCTGGAGGGACTCGGCTATCCTGTCGGCAGACGTTGGGAACCCCGAGGATGAAAGCGCGGCTGCTCGTCGACGACGCGGTTGGTGAAACGCGCCGCATGCTGCTCGACGAACAGGGTCGTCCCTTCCGCCTCCATCTCGAACGCTGGAGCGAGCGCGGCGCGCGGCCCCTTCTCAACGACATACGATGGGGCAGGGTACGCGCCCGTATCCCCGGCAATCGCGGCTGGTTTGTCGATCTAGGCCACGGCCCCGAAGGCGTCGTAGAACCTACGCAGGCGGCGCGCGTGATCGAAGGCGCGATGCTGGCATTCCGCGTCAAGGCCGAGGCCTGGGCCGATAAGGGGCCACTGCTCAGCCTGGGCGACATCTCGCCAAAACTTACCCCGCCGGATCGACCTGCCCTGCATGCGCCGGCGGAGATCGATTCCTTCCTCGAAGGAGTCACGATTACCGACACTGTATCGGACGCTGAAGCGCGCACATGGATCGACGCCGCCATCGACGAGGCTGCGCACGCCATCGTTCAGCTTGCCGGGGGTGGCGACATCGCGGTCGATGTCGCCCGCGCCGCCGTGGTGATCGATGTCGATAGCGGTGCCCGCAAGAGCCTTGGCGATGCCGAACGCTTCGCGCAGGAACTCAACTTAGCCGCCGCCGAGGCAGCTGCGCGTCAGATCTCTATGCGCTCCGTCGGCGGGCTGGTGCTGATCGACTTCATCGGTATGAAGCAGGCCGAAGGTCGCCGCGCGCTGGTCGCAAGATTCCGCGACGCGCTCAGCCTCTATCTCGGCCGCAGCAGTGACGTGCTGGAGATGTCGCGTCTCGGCGTGGTCGAAGTGGCGGTCGCGCGGCGCGGCCGTCCCCTGTCGGATGCGCTGGGGGCGGGCTCAGTCGAACGTATTGCCCTCGAAACCCTGCGCGCCATTGAAACCGCTGGCTGGCAGGATCGCGGCGCGCGCCTCGTCGCGCGTGTCAGCCCCGAAGTCGAAGCGTGGCTCGACCACGACCATATCGGCTGGCAGAAGGCCCTGGGCGACCGCATTGGCCAGCGGTGGACTATTGAGGCAAGGGCGGGCGAACCCGTCGTTGGCCATGGCGGCCACCCGGATGTGAGGAGCGTTTGATGGCCTGCCCGATCTGTTCGAAACCGGCCCAGAGGCCTTACGCTCCGTTCTGCTCGCGGCGCTGCGCCGACGTGGACCTCTCACGCTGGCTCAAGGGAAGCTATGCGATTCCGGGCGGTGGGGCAGGGGAGGACGAGGAAGACAGCTCAATTCCCCCGAATGCCGTTGAAAACAACGATTTCTGACCCTACCAAAAGCGTATGGACAGGGAATAGTCGTTTCCCTATACATCGCGCCTCTTCGCCGCGAGGCGCAGGCCCGGATAGCTCAGTTGGTAGAGCAGCGGATTGAAAATCCGCGTGTCGCTGGTTCAATTCCGGCTCCGGGCACCACCTATCCATTCGAGCACGTCGGATATAATAGCCGCCCGCGACGCAGCGCGACGTGAATGGTCGGTGCGATCCGGCCCTAGGCCGGCAACAAACCCACCCGCTGCAGCGTCCAGAACACGCCGGTTGCTGCGATCAGCGCCGCAGCCGGGATTACAAAGGCCGGCCGGTAAAGACCAGGTCGGTTCGCGGCCTTGAGAGCGAGTTGGGCCAGAAAGGCCACGATGCCGGTCGCGACGAGCACGTTGAGGTGCCCAAGTTCAACGCCGATAGTGACGCCCGTCAGGCCTGCGGAGAGGTCCGCATTCTCGAGATAGACCTTCATCACCGAGCCGAAGCCCAGCCCGTGCAGCAGGCCGAAGACGAACACCACCGGCAGGCGCCAGGCGGCGCTGCCCTTGAACAGGATTGCCTCGATCGCCAGCACGGTGATTGAAACGGCGATCAGCGGCTCGATGAGCTCCATCGGCGCCGCGACAAAGCCGAGGCAGGCGAGGGCAAGGGTGATCGTATGCGCCAGCGTGAATGTCGTCACCTGCGTGACAAGCGAAGGCCAATTCCGTGCGTTGAGGTACAGCGCGACCACGAACAGCACATGGTCCATGCCCTGCGGCAGGATGTGCTGGTAGCCGAACTCCATGAACGTGCCGACGTTGTCGAACCACATCGGCTTACTCCGGACAGGAATGCGTAGTTTGACGGAAGGGCGGAAGGAGCCTCGGTTCTGACCCTATCTCGTTCGATCTCAGCCCGCCTCAGCCATCAGTAAAAATGTAGGCGGAGAGGCCGTCCGTCAACCTGAGACATCTCAGCCGATCCCGCGCGATCGCGCCCAGACGCGAACGTTTTGTGGGTTAACGCGCGGGTTGGAACAGGCTGTGCAGTTCGACGAAGGGACGGCTCAGTCTTCCAAGTCACGACGCAGACGCTGCTTAGAGCCGCCAACATCCTTCAAGCAGATGTCTTCGAGGGATGTCTTCCGCGTGCATCGACATAGTGGCTACGAATGAGCCTCAGGTCGGTCTCGTAGTCACCGCTTGGATAGACCACGGCGGCAAGACTCACCTTTTTGCGCCCGTAGTCGAGCACGCTGAGGATGATCGGTACTCCCGACCCAACCGCGATATGATAAAATCCACTTTTCCACTCGCTGACGCGGCTGCGTGTACCTTCCGGTGGTATTGCAAGCACCATTCTATCTCGTGATGCGAACTCATCCCCCATCGCCTTTACGACGTCGTGGCTTCCGGACCGATCTATCGGTATGCAGCCCATCGCCTTGATCAACCAGCCGAACGGTCCTTCTGTGAGGCTCTTCTTTCCCATCCACCTTAGCTTGACGCGGTAGTATCCAGCGGCAGCAAGCATGTTGAGGCCGTCCCAGTTGGAAGTATGCGGAGCAGCGATCAGGACTGCCTTGTCAACCATTGGCCAGTCGCCGTGCGAGGTCCAGCCGCCGACCTTCAGATAGACGGCGCACACCCATCGTACCGCTTCTGACAGCGGTCCTCTGAATGGCGCGGGACGGGACGAAGCTGCGTCGAGCAGGATCTGCTGGGTCAAGACTGTATCTACGTCCTCTAAAACCTGTCAGCCCCAGCGCTACCGCAACACGGCGCGCGCCCGCCTGATACTCGTTGTGCCAGCGCGATGAGGAACTGCCGCGACTTACGGAGGCTAACGGCGCCCACAGCCGTTGTCGCTATTGTGCCGGGCGATCGAGGCGCCCAATCCCGCGCTTCACCACAGGCTGTTTCAGGCCCGCCCTTTCCAGCTCGCGCGCGCCAAGCAGAATATTCGGCACCGCATGGTTGCCTTCATGGCATGCGTATTCATAGATCCGCTCCGCCGAGCGGCGGAATACAAGTTCGCCCTTCCATGGTTGCGCGTATATCGCAGGATCTTCGACTGTGAATTGATAGAAGATTGTGTCGTTGTCCTGCAGTGTGAAGCGCTCCGTGACTTTCGAGTCGGGCGAGATGTAAACAAACAGGCCAAAATCGACGCGCACGGATTCCTGCGGCTTGAAACCGATGGTCTCAACGACCAGCGTATCGCCGTCCCATTTGCCAACACTTGTCCCGAGATACTGGCGCATGCCAACGGGATTGTGCTGGCCGTTCATGCGGACAATACGCGTATCGTGAACCATTTCGATGTTGATCGCGATGGCATCGGGCGTCTGGATGATCTGCTGGTGGTTGTTGTAGAGCGCATTCAGCATTGGCGGACCGCCAGTAGACGCGAAGCCGATGAGGCAGCGCTCATTCGAGATCCGCTCTTCCGGATTGTCGAACATGTTGAAGGTACCAACTGACTTCATCATCGCCGTCCGGCCGGCGGGCGTGTAAGGTACCTTGCCATTCGGCGGATCCGTGATCCACGAAGAGCGATAGGTGCCGTTGACCATGCCAACGGTTTTGCCAGGATCGATCCAGAAATTGTTGTAACCGGCCGGGTCATCGCCCACTGCGGGCGCGCCCTTGTCTGCTGCACTCGGGGCGTTGTCCGCCGCCGCAACGCTTGCAGCATCCCGCTCCCACTGTTTTGCGTCGGCCGCCGAAATCACGAGTTCCTTGAATTCGGGCACGCGCTCCAGCCGCGTGATCGACGAGTTCGTCCACACGCCCTGAAAGTCCGGCTTGCCTTCAGCGGTGCGAGGAATGGGGCCGCCCGCCTGGGCGAAAGCCGCTCCACAGGACAAAAGGGCTGCGGCTGTGCAGAGGACAGATAGGCGCATCATGTTGCTGCTCCATGCGTGGGGCTGATGCAATCCTTGCACAACCCTCGCCCGGGCACGAGCCATGGTCGCGCGGTCGTGAACAAGTTGCATTTGTGCCCCCCTCCGCGACGTCGTGGTTGCATCAGCGAAGCCCGAACCTGTCGACCGCAATCGTTCAGCATCAACCGATCACCGCAATTGGCGCAATCGAGCCGCATTCAGCCAGCGGGTTACACAGGGCAGGCCAGAGGCGAAGAGATCGCTAGTCTTGCCGTCATCAGCCATTTCGTTCACAAATCGGTCCTAGAAGTGTTCTGACTGCGGAGCCCGAATGTTGAAGATTGCAATTGGCGTGGCGATAGGCGTTATCGCTTCAGCTTTTCTAATCTTGGCGTTTCCAACGCAGACGGTAGAGGCAATCCACAAGTACCTTCCGAAAACCGCAGCGGCGGCGGAGAGCTTCCATCCTCCCGGGCAGTAGGGCTTGGCATCATTTTTCCTACCTCCGCGTCACAACTCCTCCCTGTCTGCTTTGGCGATAGAGACTTCGAAGGAAGCCGAAGGCGACAAAGGTGGGGACATGAGTATCCATCCTCGACCCACATGTCGCTTGGCCAGCAACCTGCTGTCCGAATGTTGCCGAACGGCCATCATTTGGCGAGCAACCGCCAAAGCCGCGTGAGGTTGGGCCCCCACAAGCTCGGATCGCCCTCGCCATTTGTGGGATTTTGGCCCCTGATCATGTAGGAGCCCACAATGGAGATTTGTCCATTTCGCCCGGCCTCGTCGATACTCCATGCTGGGGCAATCCGGCTGCGATAGCTTCGTCTAGGTCCCCTCAAGCTCTGGCTGTACCTAATTGCAGGCCATTGTGAGGATGTTTGGCGGAAAGGGTGGGATTCGAACCCACGGTAGAGTTTCCCCTACGACGGTTTTCAAGACCGTTGCCTTAAACCACTCGGCCACCTTTCCCGCGAGAGCCTTCTAGGCAGGGTTGGCGGCAAAGAAAATGGTTTACATCGGCGCGGGTCGAATTCGTGGCGCCGGGGGTAAGGGTGGACTGAGGTGCTGGGAATTCGCGGTCGCCGCCGTTGAACTCTGCGCAATCCCACCGGGATCAGTAATCTTCGGTGCAAACCCATCAAAATCGATCGAAATCGATGGAATCGGTTTCAGCGCCCGGCAAGCGGCCCCGCGTATGGTTATACCCATGCCACCAGAAAGGTGGCTGAAGAAGTGCTCTGAAAGAGGGTTCGATGATGGCTGGCATCGGCGCCTTGCGGCGTAGCGTCCTGTGCGTCCTCAAAGCGACTGCCGTGGCAGGCGCGATGAGTGCATTCAGCGTTGGCGCAGCCGTTGCGCAGACGTCCGCCCCCATCGTCTACAGGTCAATGAAGCCGGCTTATTGGACGCCGCGGCTTGAAAATCGCGCTGATCCCCTTGCCCTCAGTATTGCTAGCAAGGCGCCGGTTCCGACGTTTGCTGGCGACACGCGCTCGTTCGGCCCCGCGCCGCTCGCCGCTGCCGGCATTGGCGAGCCGATCGCGCTCAGGACTGCAGCGATCAGTACGCGCTCGGCCATCCAGGAGCAGCTTGCAACGCCGTATGCCGGCCCTCCCTATCAGGTGAATGGCCGCTGGTACGTGCCTGCGCACGAGCCGAACTACAACGAGGTCGGTATCGCGTCTTGGTATGGCCCGACATTCCACGGCAAAGATTCGGCCTCCGGCGAAGTGTTCGACGAGAACGAGATGACTGCGGCTCATCCAACCCTGCCGATCCCCTCCATGGTGCGTGTCACCAACCTCGAGAACGGGCGCACTATCGTTGTCAGGGTGAATGATCGTGGACCGTTCGTTGATGATCGCATCATCGATCTGTCGAAGGCCGCCGGCGCTGCGCTGGAGATGCACGCAAAGGGCACGGCCAAGGTTCGGGTACAGTATATCGGCGGTGCCCCTTTGATCCGTGGCGACGGACCGGTTGCGGCGCACCCCGCCCCCCAGCGCATCAGCCTGGTTGGAGCTTCGCTTTCCCCGATCGCGGCCGCGCCAACCCCCGTGACCTCCCCGGCAAGTCAGTTCTATGTCCAGGCCGGATCCTTCGCCGATCTGGCGAACGCACACGCCCTGCGTCAGAAAATCGGCGCCGACCCTGCGGTCTCGATCGAAAGCGTGTCGGTCAATGGTTCGGAATTCTATCGCGTGATACTGGGCCCGTGGATCGGCCGCGAGCAAGCCGAAGCCGCCCGCCAGGGCCTCTCCCGGTCGGGCGCGCAGGGCATAATCGTATCCCGCACCCGCTAGAGGCGAGGGCAGGGTGCCGCAGCCCACAGTTACGAGCCATTTCGGGCGCTTCCGGCGGTTGACGCGGGTGCCCGAAACGCCGTCTTGTTGACGGATTCCCAAGGGAGTCTGACTAGATGCGATTCATCGCAGGAACCATGGCCGTCATGGCCCTTCTGGCCGCTTCAGTCTCGGCCGTCGCGCAGCAGCCGGGCCCTTCTCCGGTAGCGCCCAGCCCGGTCGCCCAGGTGGCCGCCGATCCGCTCAATACGACGGCGATCTACGCCTTCATCATGGATGGCGACACAGGGTTGTCGCTCTACTCCAAGCGCGGTGACGAAGCGATGATCCCCGCTTCGATGTCGAAGCTTATGCTCTACTACATGGTGTTCGAGCGACTGAAGGCCGGCCGGCTGAAGATGGAAGACGAGTTCACGGTCAGTGAGCACGCCTGGCGCACGGGCGGCGCCGGTACGGACGGCTCGACCATGTTTTTGCCGATTCACTCCAAGGTGACAGTCCGGGATCTGCTCAAGGGGGCCATCATCGTCTCCGGCAATGACGCGTGCATCACACTGGCTGAAGGCCTGTTTGGTAGCGAAGAAGCCTACGCTCGCCAGGCAACGGCGCGCGCCAAGGAGTTAGGCCTCACGCATTCGACGTTTGGGAACGCCACCGGGCTTGACAATCCCAATCACCGGATGAGCGCTCATGACATCGGACTGATCGCGTACCACATCATCCACGACTTCCCAGAATTCTATCCGCTGTTTTCAGAACCGGAATTCACCTTCAACAAGACGCGCCAGTATAACCGCAATCCTCTCCTTCGTGAGCTGCAGGGTTCGGACGGCGTGAAGACCGGCCACCTGTCAGTCTCGGGCTTCGGCCTCGTCGGATCGGCTGTGCGTGAAGGCAAACGCCGCATCATCGTCCTCAACGGCCTCGCCAGCGAGACAGAGCGCAAGCAAGAAGGTCCGCGCGTCATGCGCTCTGCATTCCTCGATTTCACCTCGGCGACGCTGGTGAAGAAAGGCGCGCAAGTCGCGGTGGCTGATGTATGGATGGGCGAACAAAGGCAGGTGCCGCTGATTGCGACAGCCGACTACGCGGTCGGCCTGCACCTCGACGCCGTCGACAAGATCAAGGGCGAAGTTGTCTACAAGTCGCCGTTGATGGCTCCATTGAAGGAAGGCGATATCGTTGGCGATCTCATCGTTTCAGCGCCGGGCGTTGGCGCCGTGAAGATCCCGGTCGCCGCCGGCGCGGTAGTCAACGAGATGGGCTTCTTCGGCAAGGCCATGTTCGGGTTGAAGGGCGATTGAGTTTTGACGGCGCGCGGACGCTTCATCACACTTGAAGGGGGCGAAGGCGTCGGCAAATCAACGCTGGCGGGTGCGCTGGCTCGGCAACTCGGAGCGCGCGGTATTCAGATCGTACGGACGCGCGAGCCAGGCGGGTCTCCTGGCGCAGAGGCGTTGCGCAAACTGATCCTGTCGCCACCGGACGATGTTGGAGGCTGGCAGTCGACGGCCGAGGCGCTTTTGTTTTATGCCGCGCGCAGCGATCATCTCGACCGCACGATCAGGCCCGCGCTGACCCGCGGCGACTGGGTGATCTGCGATCGATTTTCGGACTCCACGCGCGCCTATCAGGTGGCGGCGGGCGGCGTTGCGCCAGAGCACATCGATGCGCTGGAGCGCGTGTGCGTCGGGCCTACATCACCGGACCTGACGCTAGTGCTCGACCTGTCGATGGCCATTGCACGTACACGGATGACCGCGCGTGGCGCCAGACCCGACGCGATTGAAGCGCGCAGCCTCGCGTATCATGAGGCCGTGTACCGCGCATTTCTCGATATCGCTCGCGCAAATCCGCAGCGCTGTATTGTGCTCGACGCCTCATTGTCTCCAGATGATCTGGCGCGCGCCGCCATGACGGAAATTTCGCAGCGTTTCGCGGAGATCCGCTGATGGAGCTCCAGCCGGACGATGTCGGACCGATATTCGGCCATCAAGCCGCACGCGAGGCCTTTCTGTCGGCGCTGACGACTGGAAAACTCCATCACGGCTGGTTGATGCGTGGGCCGCGGGGCGTCGGCAAGGCGCGCCTTGCACTGCGCTTTGCGCTGAAGCTGTTCGGTGACTCGAGCGATTTCACATCTCAGCCTGATCCTGCGTTGGCGAAGCTCGTACTTGCTGGCAACCATCCGGACTTGCGCGTCATCCGTCGGCCGATCGATGACAAGGGCAAGCAAAAATCCGAGATCCCAGTTGATAGCGTGCGGGATCTTGCACAGTTTTTCTCGTTGCGACCGGCGCTCGGTGGCTGGCGCGTCGCAATCATTGACGCGGTGGACGAAATGAACCGCTTCGGCGCGAATGCCGTGTTGAAGACGCTTGAAGAGCCGCCCGCAAGAGCTGTGCTTTTTCTGGTATCGCATGGCGAGCAAGCGTTGTTGCCGACGGTGCGTAGCCGGTGTCGTATCCTCCGCTGTGATGCGCTAGGCGAGCGCGACGAACTCGCGGTGCTCGCTGCCGCTGGCAGCACGGGCACGAAAGCAACGACGATTGCGAACCTCGCGCCGGGCCGGCCAGGGCGGGCGCTGGAGTTGGCGCAGGGCGAAGTCGATGATAGCGGCTCGGCACTGGAGTCGCTGTTGAGGTCGGATGGCGCGGTCGAAGCGTCGGCGTTGCAGACGGCTCTATCTCACGTAGCGAAGAGCGACGGGGCGCTGGCCGTCTCGATGGAACGTCTCCGCAACTTCCTGCAGCGCCGCGCGATGCGCGAGGGTGATCCGGCGCGAGCAGGCGAATGGGCGGACGCGGCGCTAGCCATTACGCGCATTGGCGTCGAGGCGCAAACGCTGAACCAGGATCGTGCGCAGACCATCGCTGCGGCCCTGAATGCGGTCTCAGGCAGGCTGTCGAGCGCAGGAGGTTGACCGCCATGTTCTTCGACACGCACGTGAATCTGCATTCCGAACAGTTCGCCGCTGATCTGCCAGAAGTACTTGCGCGGGCGCGAACCGCTGGTGTGACGCGCATGGTAACGATCTGCGATCGGCTGGATCGCTATCCGGCGGTCAAGGCAATCGCGGAAACGAACAACGACATCCACTGTACGGTAGGCGTCCATCCGCACTATGCGAAGGACTACTGGTCGCTGCAGGCGGAGACGCTCGTAGGAGAAGCCAGTCATCCCAAGGTCTGTGGGATCGGCGAAACCGGACTGGACCAACATTACGGCTATAGCGACATCGTCCTGCAAGAGCGTAGCTTCATCGAGCACATCGTTGCTGCGCGCGAAACCCAGCTCCCACTGGTCGTTCACACGCGCGAAGCCGATGATCTAACCGGCGATATTCTCGAGCGCGAGTATGCGCGCGGCGCCTTTCCGATCCTGATGCACTGCTACACATCAGGCGAACGCCTGGCGAAGCGGGCGATGGATCTCGGGGCCTGGTTTTCGGTTTCCGGTATCCTGTCATTCAGGTCGGCCAGCGGAGTACGCGCTGTAACTGCGCAGTTGCCACTCGACCGGATCGTCGTCGAGACTGACTGTCCGTATCTCGCGCCGATACCGCATCGTGGTCGGCGCAATGAACCGTCATTCCTGCCGGACGTCTGCCGGGCGTTCGCGGCACATCGCGGTCTGACGCTGGAGGAAGCCGCCGGGCTGACCACGGCCAACGCGCTTAAGTTGTTCGGGCGTATCCAATGACGGCGACCGGGACAAAGGGCAGGCTGCAGCTGCGGATACTCGGCTCCGGCTCGTCGGGCGGCGTACCAAGGCTCGGCAATGACTGGGGCGTGTGCGATCCTGCAGAGCCCCGCAACCGACGGTCGCGCTGCTCGGCCCTGATTCGCTACTGGGGCCCAGATGCGCTCGATCCGACCCTGGTCCTGATCGACACGTCGCCGGACATGCGCGAGCAGTTGTTGGCAGCACAAGTCGCGCGTCTGGACGCAGTCCTGCTCAGCCACGAGCACGCCGACCAATGCCACGGCATCGACGATCTCCGGGCGCTCGTCCTGCGCAGCGGTCTGCGGATGCCCGTGCACATGGACCAAGTCACCTCGGACATTATCGGACGGCGATTCGATTATTGCTTCGATGGGGCTGGTTCATACCCAGCCATCCTGGACAAGCTGACCGATCTCGAGCCGGGGCAGGCTGTGGATATCTCGGGTCCGGGCGGCCCCGCTACAATAATGCCGCTCGCACAGGACCATGGCGGGATCCGCTCGCTGGGCTTCCGCATAGGATCTCTGGGGTACTGTAATGACGTCGTTCGGCTGCCGGAACTGACGCTGGAGCGTCTTATGGGCCTAGATACGCTCGTGGTAGATGCGTTGCGATATAAGCCGCATCCGACGCACGCGAGCGTTTCCCAGGCCTTAGCGTGGATTGAGCGGCTGAAGCCGCGGCGGGCGGTTTTAACGAACCTGCATGTCGATCTGGACTACGCGACCTTGAGGGCAGAACTGCCGGTGGGCGTAGAGCCCGCCTTT
Organism: Hyphomonadaceae bacterium; assembly: GCA_947478925.1. Classification (GTDB taxonomy): domain Bacteria; phylum Pseudomonadota; class Alphaproteobacteria; order Caulobacterales; family Hyphomonadaceae; genus UBA7672. The sequence continues at coordinate 15,787 of CANJXY010000045.1, forward strand.
GATGGGATGGAGCTGGAGGTCGGGCCAAGTGCTTGACTTCAAAACGAATCTAATTGCCCATAATGTTGATTATGCGACTTGGCGTATGAGGGGAGCGGGGCATGGCTGACGAAGTCCGGCAGTCTGGCGATGCGGCGACGGCCGGTCCTCGGGGGGCCTCCCTCCCCTCCACCGGGGAGCCATGGGCTGATCTGGTCGAGCTTATGGCCCGGTTGCGAACGCCAGAGACTGGATGCCCATGGGATCTGGAACAGACCTTCGCGACGATCGCGCCTTACACGATTGAGGAAGCCTACGAGGTGGCGGACGCCATCGAGCGCCGGGACATGGGCGAGCTGAAGGGGGAGCTGGGCGACTTGTTGTTCCAGTCGGTGTTCCACGCCCGCATGGCGGAGGAAGCCGGACACTTCGACATCAACGATGTGGTGCGAGGACTGGTGACCAAGATGGTTGACCGGCACCCTCACGTCTTTGGTACGGAGCGTATCGCCAGCGCCGAGGCGCAGGTTGGCGCCTGGGAGACAATGAAGGCGGCTGAGCGGGCGAAGAAGTCCGTCGGCGCCGAGCCGAGCGCGCTGGATGGGGTGGCGCTCGGACTGCCGGCGCTGATGCGCGCAGAGAAGCTGGCAAAACGTGCGGCGCGAGTTGGGTTCGACTGGCCAGCTCCGGGGCCTGTCCTGGAGAAGCTACAGGAGGAGATCTCTGAACTGGAGGAGGCCCTCGCAGCGCCAGTAAAGGACCAGGCGCACGTGGCCGAGGAACTGGGCGACATCCTGTTTGTGGTCGCCAACCTGTGCCGCAAGTTGTCAGTCGATCCAGAGGAGGCTTTGCGCGCGGCGAATTCAAAGTTTGGCAAGCGTTTTCGTGCTATGGAGGCGATGGCCAAGACGCGTGGGCGGGACTTCGCTAAACTCACCCTCGAGGAGCAGGAAGCGCTGTGGATCGCCGTGAAAGTCGTCGAACGCTCAGCGCCGGTTGATAGTTAGCCTGCTCAGCGGAACGGGATCCGGCGTTGGCTCCATCGGCGCACCCGCATGAGAGGCTCGTCTCGATGCCCGCAGCTCAATCTCGTGGCGCAAGGCTAGCTGACGTTTCGCGAAATCGAGCTCCTCGCGGGTGTCCACATCGACCAGGATTGGCGCAGGCGCGCTTAGCCCAATCACACGGAAACCGCCCTGCCCGATGATCCGCTTCGCGCCGTCGTCTCCGTCGAGCGCCTTGAGTTGGTCGAAGCACGCAGCGCCAAAGGCCGTCGGCGGATGCACGCGCTCCGTCGCGCCAGCGTGAACAATATCGGCGTTTCCGAGTTTGGCCAACAGCGCCTCGATGAGCCAGGCCTCGATGAACGGCATGTCGCCCATGCATATCACGATAGCGTCCGGCTTGAACTGCAGCGCCACCTGCACGCCCAGTGCGATTGAATGACCTAAGCCGTGCTTCGGCTTCTTGTTCAGCGCGATAACGAATCGATTGATCAAATGGTCCTTGAGCTCATGCCTGTCAGTCGGGGTGACAGCGACGCGGGCCAGCACCGGCAGATTGGCGAGCTCCGAGGCGGAATACTCGATCAGGCGCTTGCCTCCGAGGTTGGCCGTGAGCTTGTCGCGACTGCCATAGCGACGTGACAGTCCCGAAGCTAGAAGAACGATCGCGGCGCGGCTCAGAGGCACGCTCATCGTGGGCCTCCTTTGTCGTTCCAGACCTTGATGATCTCCGCGAGCGCCGAGATGGCGAGCGAACGCGGGTCATGCGAGGCAAACAGACCGATAGGACCGGTCAGTCGCGCGATGTCATCTGGCCCGGCGCCGAGTTCGCGCAGAGCATCGACGCGACGCTGATGCGTCTGACGCGAACCAAGCGCGCCGACATAGAAGGCTGGACTGCGCAGCGCGTCGAGCAGCAGCGGCGCTTCCCATTCGTGCTCGTGGAAAAGGCACGCGACGGCCGTGTGCTCATCTAGCGGCAGAGCCGGCCCAGCGGCAGGAGTTTTCAGACGGACGAGCCTATTAGCGTAAGGCCGGCAGAATTCCAGTGTTGCCGCTTCCTGACTGGCTACTACAAGTTCGACATTCGCGGTCTGCGCCATCTGGCTCATCGCGACGATTTCCCAGCCGCGTCCAGCCAGCAGAATACGGAGCTGCGGCGTGTAGTGGCGAACGAACTCATTGGGGCGCGTATCCGCACCACCTTCGATCAGACGCAGAGTCGAAAGCTGCGCGGACGTGTTGAAGCCGAGCGCGAAGGCGCTGCGGACGCGACCGATCTCGACTGCGCGCTGGAGAAGTGCGCGGTCGGGCGACGGATCGACATGGAGGTCAATGCCACCGCCGCACGGCAGGCGCACGTCAAGATACGGAGAGCCGCGACCGTAGCGCAAGACGCGGCAGGTTCCATCGCGCATCGCGATCTGCGCTTCCTCGGTCAGCGCCTGCTCAAGACAGCCGCCCGAAATGCTCCCTGCAAAACGTTTGTCCCCGGCGACAGCAAGCTGCGCTCCGAGCGGCCGTGAGAAAGGTCCGTCGAGTCCTACGATGGTGATCAGAGCCGCCGGGCGAGCGGCCGCAAGTTCCGCCTCGGCAAACGCCAGCACGTCGAGATCACCAGCAAGACCCGGAGGCAGGCTTGCGCTCGTCATCGTGTCAGGACGCAGAAAACTGGCGGCAGTACTTGCAGCATGATCGTGGTCAAAATCCTGTTTTCCCGGCAACACGCTTCCCGACGCAAACCGGTCGTCACACGGGTGGTTTGGCCGGGCCGTGCAAACGTCCCATCCGACTGTCAGTTGGTGCTTAGGCCCTTGCCTACTCCATGGCTTCGGGCCTAGCGCTAATGCCCGGATTCGTAACGGTCCGGGCCCTGCCGGTCAACGCGCCGGCGCTGTGAGGAGTGCTATGCAGCAGGTCGAAGGTCAGTTTGCGGATGGGCGCATCCAGACCGAGCGCGAAGGGCCGATTGGCTGGCTGACATTCAACCAGCCCGAGCGCCTGAACGCCGTGCGCCGTGACATGTGGGATGCGTTGCCCGCCGCGGTCGCTTGGCTGGTTGATTTGGGCGTGCGTGCGATCGTAGTGCTTGGCGCTGGGGATAAGTCGTTCATTTCCGGCGCGGACATCGCTGAGTTCGACGTTCAACGGAACGATGCGGCGACGAATCGGTCTTTCACGGAATCCGTGACCGCAGCGACCGGGTCGCTGCTGGCGGCACCTGTTCCGGTCATTGCGATGATCAAGGGCTACTGCATTGGCGGCGGCATGGTCATCGCGAGCGCGTGCGACATGCGGATCGCAGCCGAAGGCTCGCGCTTCGGCGTGCCCGCAGGGAAGTTGGGTCTCGGCTACGAGGTCGACAATCTGGCGCGCCTTCAAGGCATCGTCGGATCAGCGCTTGCGATGGAGATGATCGCAACCGCGCGGCAATTCACGACGGACGACATGTTTCGCGCCGGCTTCCTGAACCGAGTCGTGACGCGCGAGGGCCTCGAACGATCCGTACGCGACTTTGTCGACGAAATTACCGCCACCGCGCCGATGACATACGCCGCCGCGAAGCTCGCCAGCCGCGCCGCGCGTGACCCGTCACTCAACGATGCGGCGCAGGCGGCAATCGACGCTTGTTTTGGAAGCAATGATTTCAAGGAAGGCCGCGCTGCGTTTCATGCGCGCCGTGCGCCATCCTTCAAAGGCAACTAGTAGCGGACCAGATCTCCATGCCGACAGCCGAAGACCTCATCTCAAATGACTTCGCGACCATGCCGGAGCTTATCCGCGCGCACGCCGAGCATCGGCCCGATCATATCGCGATCATTGATGGAGACCGCTCGCTGACCTTTGCGGAATTCGACGTTCTGATAGACCGCGCCGCCGCAGCGATGCAACGCGACGGCGTCCGGTCACGCGGTACCGTCGCAATCTGTGGACCATCCTCCATCGAGTATGTGATCGCATTTATTGCTGCCCTTCGTGCGGGCGCTGCCGCCTGCCCGCTTGCGCCATCGTCTACCCCGGAGCAACTCGCGATGATGGTGCGGGATTGTGGTGCATCACTGTTGTTCGTTGATGGCTCTGCTTCGCTTGCGCTTGACGGCGTTGCAGAGGCGCTCAATGCGAAGCGCGTAGCGCTGGAAGGCACGCGCGACGGATCGTTCGCCGACTGGCTTGCGCGGCCCGGCGCCAAACCGGATCCCGTTCAGATTGATCCGGACCAGCCGTTCAATATTATCTACTCCTCCGGCACGACCGGGGCTCCGAAGGGAATCGTGCAGCCGCACAAGATGCGCTGGGGCCATGTGCGCCGCGCCGAAGCGCTCGGCTACGGCCCCGATGCGATCACGCTTGTCTCGACGCCGCTCTATTCTAACACGACGCTGGTCAGCCTGATCCCGGCGCTGATGCGCGGCGGCACGGTTGTGTTGATGCGCAAGTTCGATGCGCGGAGCTTCCTGGAGCTGTCGCAGACGCATCGCGTGACGCATGCGATGCTGGTGCCGGTGCAGTATCGACGACTGATGGATCTGGCCGACTTCGACAGCTTCGATCTGTCGAGCTATCGCATGAAAACCTGCACGAGCGCGCCCTTCGGCGCCGATCTTAAGGCGGATGTGCTGAAGCGCTGGCCGGGCGGGCTCGTGGAAATCTACGGCATGACCGAGGGCGGCGGATCCTGCCTGCTGCGTGCGCACGAGTTTCCGGACAAGTTGCACACGGTTGGCCAGCCTGCGCCGGGGAATGACATCCGCATCATCAGCGTAGATGGCCACGAGGTGGCGCGTGGCGAACTCGGAGAGATCGTCGGCCGCTCGATGTCAATCATGACCGGCTATCACAACCAGCCCAAGAAGACGGCTGATGCGGAATGGTACAGCGCGGACGGCGCGCGTTTCATTCGTACGGGTGATGTCGGACGCTTCGATGAGGACGGCTTCATCGTTCTTGGCGATCGAAAGAAGGACATGATCATCACGGGCGGCTTCAACGTCTATCCGAGCGATCTCGAGGCGGAGCTGGCGAAGCATCCGGCGATTGCCGAGTCGGCGGTGGTCGGCATTCCGTCGCGCGAATGGGGTGAGACGCCCGCGGCGTTCATCGTGCTACGGGAGGGACGGACAGAGACAGCCGATGAGATCAAGGCGTGGATGAACGGGCGGGTCGGCAAGACCCAGAGGTTGTCGTTCGCAACGGTGGTGGAGCATCTGCCGCGCTCATCGATCGGCAAGGTATTGAAGCGGCAGCTGCGGGATGAGTTCAAGGCGCAGGCCTGAGCTGTTTGCATCTCGGCCGGCAATGCCTAAGCTGACGCCGCATCGCGGAGGCATCGGCATGAAGTTCGGGATCTTCTACGAGCACCAGCTGCCCAAGCCCTGGAATGAGGGCGATGAAGCGCGACTGTTCCACGAGGCGCTCGAACAGGTCGTGCTCGCGGACAGGCTTGGCTATAACTATGCTTGGGAGGTTGAGCATCACTTCCTGGAGGAGTATTCGCACTCTTCCGCGCCGGAGGTCTTTCTGTCCGCATGTGCCGCGCTGACCAAGCGCATTCGCGTTGGGCATGGCATTCGGCAGGTGATCCCGAATTACAATCATCCGGCGCGCACGGCCGAGGGTTTGGCGACGCT
>CANJXY010000046.1 GCA_947478925.1 Hyphomonadaceae bacterium
GACCACTATCGGCGAGCGTACGACCATCTATCCGTTTGCGACACTCGGTCATCCGCCCCAGGACAACAAGTATAAGGGAGAGGACACGCAGCTCGTGATTGGAACTGACAACCAGATCCGCGAAGGTGCCTGCCTTCACACTGGGACAATCCAAGGCAGGGCGCGCACAGTGGTTGGCAACAGGTGCCTGATCATGAATGGTGCACATGTCGGTCATGACGGCATCGTCGGTAATGGTGTCACGTACGCCACGCATGCGGTCACGGGCGGCCTCGCCATTGTGGGGGACTCGGTCATACTTGGCGGCAACAGCGCGATCCATCAGCTCGGTCGCGTCGGCATGGGCGCTTTCATCGGCGGCTGCGCGCCCGTCGTAGGTGACGTGATCCCGTACGGTATGGTCGACAACACGGGCGGACTGCACGGCCTCAATATCGTCGGGCTGAAGCGTCGCGGGGCCACGCGCGAGACCATCCACCTGCTTCGCAATATCTATCAGGTGCTTTTCCACGGAGCAGGCTATTTCGAGGACAGGTTGGCCGGCATCAAGGCCCAGCACTCGGATGTTCCCGAAGTGAAGCGCATCCTCGATTTCATCGATGCAGGCGACAAGCGCCCGCTTTGTGTTCCGAGACATTCCTGATGGCTACCTCGCGTCTCGCTATCGTCGCGGGCGGTGGAGATCTTCCTCGCCGTGTCGCCGAACAGGCGCAACGCTCGGGCCGTAATCCATTCGTGGTCGGGCTCAAGGGTTTCGTCGAACCGGCGTTGCTGGCGGACTTTGGCGGGCCGGAACTTTCTGTCGGCGAACTCGGTCGCCTCATCCAGCTGATGAAAAAGGAAGGCTGCGAGGAAATGGTCTTCGCAGGCTCCCTGAAGAGGCCCGACTTCGCTTCGCTCAAGCTTGACCTCAAGGGCGTCCAGTCACTCCCCAAAATTCTCGCTGCCGCCAAGAAGGGCGACGACGCCTTGTTGCGTGCCGTGATGGACGTCTTCGCCGATGCGGGCTTCCGCATTATTGGCGCTGATGATGTGCTCGACGATCTGCGCGTCAACGCCGGTCCCCTCGGCGCCGTTTCGCCAACTGCCGAACATTGGCCCGACATTCGCCGTGCGGCCGAAGCCGCGAAGATGTCCGGATCGCTCGAGATCGGGCAGGGTGCCATCTCCTGCGCGGGCCTCATCCTTGCGGTCGAGGCTCAGGAAGGGACCGATCGCATGCTGGCCCGCATTCCAGACCTGACTGCGGAAATCCGGGGCACGCCGACCGAACGGCGCGGCGTGTTGGTCAAGCGCCCCAAGCCGCAACAGGAGCTCCGCATCGACCTTCCGACAATCGGTGTCATAACAGTCGACGGCGCCGCCAGGGCCGGCCTTGCGGGTATCGCTGTGCAGGCGGGCGCCGCGCTGGTCGTTGATCGCGAATCCGTAGCTGCTGCCGCGAACGCGGCTGGGATCTTCATCTACGGTTTCACCGAGGCGGAACTCGAGTGACCCATATCTTTCTTGTCGCGGCCGAAGACTCTGGCGACGCCATCGGCGCCGATGTGATCGATGCGCTTCGTGCGGCGGATCCGTCCGTAGTAGTCTCCGGCATTGGCGGCGAACGTATGCGCGCGCGTGGCGCGTCCTCCGACGTCGACATGTCCGGTCTGGCCGTCCTCGGCCTGGTCGAGGGCCTGATAGCCTTTGGCCGCGTCAAGCAGGCTGTCGAAGATGCCGCTGATGTTATCGCCAAGGCGGATCCGGACAGTGTGGTGCTGATCGATAGCTGGGGTTTCATGTGGCGCCTTGCGCGGACACTGGATCTGCGCGGTGTCCGCGCGAAGCGTATCAAGCTGATTGGGCCGCAGGTCTGGGCGACCCGCCCGGGTCGTGCGCGCGTACTCGCCCAGTGGGTCGATCACCTACTGTGCATCCACCCGTTTGAGCAGCCCTTTTACGTCAAGTGGCGCCTACCAACGACCGTCATCGGCAACCCCGCCTTGCATCGACTGCCAAAGGGCGACAGCATTGGCTTCCGCCAGCGACACGGTATTCCAGTAGACGCGCCGGTGCTTGGCCTGCTGCCCGGCAGCCGCCCTGCCGAGATGCGGCGTGTTGCGCCCACGCTCTTCGACGCTGTGGGAATTTCGCTCGCAGCTGCCCCCGGTGCTCGCGTCATCTGTATGGCAGCGCCCAGCGTCGCGACCGAGGTGGAGCGTCAGGTCGGCGAGCAACCCTATCCCGTCATTGTCGTTCGCGATGAAGCCGAGAAGGCCGACGCCTATGCCGCGATGACCGTTGCGATCGCCTGTTCGGGAACTGTCACGACCGAGCTTGCCGTGCAAGGCGCTGCTGTCGTGACGGGGTACAGGCTGGGCTGGATAACATGGGGCCTGCTGCGGGCCTTCCTCTTCAAGTCGCGCTACTCAGCCCTCGTGAATGTTGCTGTCAACCGCGACGTCATTCCCGAATTCATCCAGACCCGCTTTCGCGCCGACCTTATCGCGAAATCCGCCATCGATCGTCTTTCCCGCCCGGATGTGCTGCGCGCCCAACAGGAAGGCCAGCGCGAAGCAATCCGCATCATGTCAGGCGATGGAAAATCGGCTGCAGTCGTTTCGGCCGAAGCAATCCTGAAGTTGTCCTGACATGAAACGGGCGACCCGTTGGGGTCGCCCTTTCAATTGGCCTGCGGTTGCGCTTAGCGCGAGCCGATGCCGACATAGTCGCGTTGCGCGGCGCCGGTGTAGATTTGGCGCGGACGGCCGATGCGCTGGGTCTTGTCGGTGGTCATCTCTTCCCACTGCGCGATCCAGCCGACGGTGCGGGCGAGGGCGAAAAGCACGGTGAACATCGACACCGGGAAGCCCATCGCCTTCAGTGTGATACCCGAATAGAAATCGACGTTCGGGTAGAGCTTCTTCTCGATGAAGTACTCGTCCGTCAGTGCGATTTTCTCGAGCTCCATGGCGACTTCGAGAAGCGGATCGTTGACGCCCACTTCCTTCAGCACTTCGCGGCAGGTCGCCTGCATCACTTTTGCGCGCGGGTCGTAGTTCTTGTAGACGCGGTGGCCGAAGCCCATGAGGCGGACGCCGTCCACCTTGTTCTTTACCTTGTCGACGTGTTTGCGCACGTTCTCGACGGTGCCGATTTCCTGCAGCATCTGCAGCGCTGCTTCGTTGGCACCGCCGTGGGCCGGGCCCCACAGGCAGGCGATGCCGGCCGCGATGCAGGCGAACGGGTTGGCACCCGACGAACCGGCAAGGCGCACGGTCGAGGTCGAGGCGTTCTGTTCGTGGTCAGCGTGCAGGATGAAGATGCGGTCCATCGCGCGAGCGAGAACCGGGTTCACCTTATAGTCTTCGGCCGGAACCGCGAACGACATGCGCAGGAAGTTAGAGGCATAGTCGAGCTCATTGCGCGGGGAAACGAAGGGCTGACCCGTGTGGTACTTGAAGGCGCGTGCCGCGATCGTCGGCATCTTCGCGATCATGCGATGCTGGGCGACCTTGCGCTGCATTGGATCGTCGACGTTCGTGCTGTCATGATAGAAGGCCGAAAGAGCGCCGACAGCGCCGCACATGATGGCCATGGGGTGGGCGTCGCGGCGGAAGCCTTCGAAGAATCGATCGAACTGCGCGTGCAGCATGGTGTGCCGCGTGATCGTCTTCACGAACTCCGAGTTCTCTTCTGCGTTCGGCAGCTCGCCGTGCAAGAGGAGATAGCAGACTTCCAGGAAGTTCGACTTTTCTGCCAGCTGGTCGATCGGATAACCGCGGTGGAGCAGAATGCCGGCATCGCCATCGATGTAGGTGATCTGGCTCTCGCAGCTGGCGGTCGAGGTGAAGCCGGGGTCCAGCGTGAACATGCCCGTCTGGGCGTAGAGTTTGCCGATGTCGATCACGTCGGGGCCGACGGTGCCGCTGTAGACTGGCAATTCAACCGTCTTGCCTCCGGCGGCGATGGTCGCCTTGCCGTTTGGTTTGACCTTGTTTTCCATGAACCCAGTCTCCTCAAATCAGTTCGGTGCAGGTCGATCAGCTAGATCGGCTAACTCGGGCTCCAGCGTAATCCCTGATACGTGCGAAAACTTCATTACGGCCTAGCAAGGCAATCACAAGAGCAATATCTGGTGACGGCGCGCCGCCTGTAAGGATCGCCCGCAAAACAGGGCCGATTTTTCCCAAGCTGATGCCTAGTCGGGCGCAGAATTGGGCAAGTTCTTCCTTGATCGCGGGTTCGGACCAGTCCGCCAGGCTTTCCAGCTGCTGGAGGAGGGCAGCCATGCGCGACCGTGCTTCTTCATTCACCTGTTCGGCCGCTTTTCCAGTCAGCAGGATGGGACGCAGGTCTTTCAGGAATCGCGCCACCTCGTCAAACTGCACCAGATTGGCCGCACGCGTCTTGAGGTGCGGCATGGCGGCGCGAATGCGGGTCTGCACATCATTTGAGAGTCCCTGAGAACCTGGCCGGGCGAGCCATAGTCCAAACAGCCGGTCGTCATCCGCAAGCGCCATGTAGTGCTTGTTGACCGAGTCGAGCTTGGCGAAGTCCAGCCGGGCAGGTGCCTTGTTCAAACCGTCGAGGTCGAACCATTCAATGGCTTTCTCATCGGGGATGATCTCGTCATCGCCATGGCTCCAGCCCAGGCGCAGGAGATAGTTGCGTATCGCTTCGGGCAGGTAACCGAGTACGTCTCGGTATTCGTCCACCGCCGTCGCGCCGTGGCGCTTCGATAATTTCTTGCCGTCCGGCCCGTGGATCAGCGGCACATGGCTGTAGTCCGGTGTCTGCCATTCCATGCCGAGATAGATCGGGAGCTGGCGGAACGTGTTGAGGAAGTGATCGTCGCCGCGAATGACATGTGTCACGCCCATGTCGTGGTCGTCCACTACCACGGCCAGCATGTAGGTGGGCGTACCGTCCGACCGTAGGAGGATCAGGTCGTCGAGCTCTGAGTACGCACGCGCAACTGTGCCCTGGACGCGATCATGGACAATCAACTCGCCATGGTCGGGCATCCGCAGGCGCACCACGGTCGATGCGCCTTCCGGCAGAGGCAGCATCGGATCACGCCAAGGCGATCGGAAAGGCCGCATGAGGTCTGCCAGACGCGCGGCATCGCCGGGCGACAGCTGGCTCTCGGCGGCCTTCTTCTTCTGAAGCAGCTCGGCTTCGTCGCGCCTGGCCTGCAGCGCTTCGGCTGTCACGGCGCAATGATACGCCGCGCCGCGCTTCACCAGCTCATGTGCAACCTCTGCATGCCGGTCCGCACGCGCTGATTGCAGCAATGGCGGCTCGTCTCCGCCGAGACCCAACCAGTTCAGGCCATCGATGATAGCGTCGATCGCGGCTTGCGTGGACCGTTCCTTGTCCGTGTCCTCGATACGAAGCAAGAACTTACCCCCTTTCGCGCGTGCGTATAGCCACGAAAACAGGGCCGTGCGGGCACCTCCGATGTGGAGGTAGCCAGTCGGGGAGGGGGCGAAGCGGGTGACGACCGTCATCGGATTCCAGCGCAGGTGTGGCGAGGGCGTCCGCCGGGCGGAGCGCGGGCCCTGAAGACCACATCCACTCCGTCGCTGGCAAGTCTTGCCCTTAGCGCGGAGCGATCCGTTCTGTTGGCGCGGTTTGCCAACAACCTGCACGGGGGGGCGTTCGCGACCAGGCTCTGCGCCTGCCGCTCCTGACGAGCCCGCTTGCATCGTCCAGGCAGCAGAGGCTTTAGTACCTAGTACAATCTGGCTGTCGGGCCGACGGCGAGGGGAAGGGCTACTCGCCCTCACCATCGCGTTTGTCGACCGCTTCCGCCTTGGCGGGCTCGCTGGAAAAGCCCGTTCGACTTCGGTCGCTGCGCCGAGCCTGCAGGAACAGATTGGGCCCGTGCTGATCGAGGGCGTCATCGAGATCGACCCAAGCGAGCGCCGCCGGGGCGTGCGCCTCGATGTCAGAACCATCGACGTGCTAACGCCGCTGTCGGTCGTTCGGAGCGACCACGAGTTTCATCGCGACGCCTGGTTCCGCCAGCTCGGCGGTGTCGGGTGCGCTGTCCACAGCTGCGAGCACCCAGCGATGCGTTCGCCAAAGAATGTGGTGGGCGCCGCTTTCGTCTGCCTTAGCGCGGGGCGTCGTACGCAGGTCGAATTCATCTACGAGGCCGAATGCCCTGAAGGGGATGGCATGTCCGCCGTCATGGTGTCCGGCGATCGCCGCTCAATCACACAGGAGGGCGCCGAAGTGCGCCTCGACGCTGCTTGCGCGATCAGCCGGCGCTGCGCTGTAGCTCGTGACGCCCGGCGCGTCTGAGTTGGCGATCAACCAACGTGACAGCATCAGGCGAGGCGCAGCAGCTCGACAACCCAGTGCCGAAGCAGCCCAAGCAGCCCAAAGCGCCGTCGGGAAAGGCTAGTGATAGCGGCGGACAAGTGCGACCAGCTTGCCTTGGATCTTCACATGGTCCGGACCGAAGATTTGAGTTCCGAAAGCCGGGTTCGCCGCTTCGAGGGCAATCGATCCGCCCTTCTTCCGGAAACGCTTGAGCGTCGCCGTCTCTTCGTTGATCAGCGCCACCACGATGTCGCCTGAGACAGCCGTGTCGGTCTTTTTCACGATCACGATATCGCCATCGAGAATGCCGGCGTTGATCATGCTCTCACCCTGGACTTCGAGCGCGTAGTGGGTATCGGGATCGAGACCTTCGTCGGGGGCCGCCACGCGGTGCGTCTCATGCTCGATGGCGTCGATCGCCGTACCGGCCGCGATTCGGCCCATGACCGGAATCATGATGCCGCGCGGAGCGGGGAGGGCCGCTTTTCGTGCACCGCCATTGCCTTCCACCACGCTCGGACGGAACGGCGTGCGACCCACCGGCTGGGGGACCGCGCTTTCCGGCAGCTTGAGCACTTCCAACGCCCGCGCCCTGTGCGCCAAACGGCGCAGGAAGCCTCGTTCCTCAAGCGCGGTAATCAGGCGATGGATCCCGGACTTGGACGCGAGATCGAGCGCCTCCTTCATTTCATCGAAGGACGGGGAGACCCCGGTTTCCTTGATCCTGTCATTGATGAACAGGAGAAGTTCGCGCTGTTTCTTCGTGAGCATCGTCGAGACCTACCCGGCTCTGGAATTTCTGAGTCGCAGATAGTTCTACTATCGTTCACGTTATGGGTCAATTCTGCGGAACGTGGTTTTAGCGCGCCCGGACCAGCGATCTTACGGATTCGGCTGCATTTTCCGCCCGCATCAGGCTTTCGCCGATTAGAAACCCCCGCGCGCCGCAGGTCCTTAGCCGCGTGATGTCGTCGACGGTTTTTACGCCGCTCTCCGAGATCAGGATCCGTCCGGCTCCCGCAGGGTCGGGCAGGAGATCAGCCAGCTGCTCCGTCGTGGTCAGGTCGGTGGTGAAGGTCCGCAGGTTGCGGTTATTCACCCCGATCAGCGGCGAAGGCAGGCCAAGTGCGCGCACCAGTTCCGCTTCGTCATGTGCTTCCAGAAGGACTGACATGCCCAACTCATCCGCCGTCGTGTGAAGTTCACGAGCGAGCGTATCATCGACGGCTGCCAGGATTATCAGGATCGCGTCCGCGCCAGCCGCGCGCGCTTCCACAACCTGGATAGGGTCGATCATGAAGTCCTTGCGCAGCACAGGGATCACGATCGCGTCACGGACGCTCATCATGTCGGCGAGCGATCCGCCAAAACTCGGTCCATCGGTCAGCACCGAGATGCACGCCGCGCCGCCCGTCTCATAATCGCGCGCGACCGCGACCTGATCGCGTCCGGGACAAATATCGCCTGCGGACGGACTTTTCCGTTTCACCTCGCAGATCAGGGCGTTGCCGTCCTGCGCGGCGATGCGGAGCAGGGCGTCAGCAAAGCCTCGCGGCGGCGACGCAGCCTTAGCATCCGTTTGCAGCGAACTCATCGACCGCGCCTGTTTCAGCGCGGCCACTTCATCGTGCTTATAGGCGATGATTGCCTTCAGCCTGTCAGGCACATCAACCATTACTGGCCCGCCTCAGCGCATCTAGCGACGCGAGTGCCTTGCCGCTCGCAACAGACTGCCGCGCTTTCGCGATACCTTCAAGCAGGGTCTCCGCATGACCCGCAACATGGATCGCGGCGCCTGCATTTACCGCGACCAGATCTGCGAACGGCCCAGCTTCCCCGCACAGCAGCCGTGTCATCGCTGCTGCATTCTCCGTGACAGAACCACCGCGCAGATCATCGAGGCGCGCGCGCGGCACGCCCATGCGTTCCGGCGTCAGGTCCGCCATGCATACCGCGCCGTCCCTGATCTCCGCCACCAGCGTCGCGCCCGTCGTCGAGATTTCATCCATTCCGTCCAGGCCGTGCACCACCATGCCGCGCTCTGCGCCAAGCGACAGCATCGCCTTCGCCACCGGCTCGACCCACTCAGCCGCGAACACGCCCATGACCTGCCGCTTCACGCCCGCTGGATTGGCGAGTGGCCCGAGCATGTTGAAAATTGTGCGGATGCCAAGCGCCTGCCGCACCGGTGCGACGAACTTCATCGCCGTGTGATGCTGCTGAGCAAACATGAAGGCGACCCCCGCTTCGCGGAAGCACGCTTCGATCTGTGCCTCGGTAGGCGACAGATTCACACCTAGCGCCTCGAGCACATCGGCCGATCCTGCACGACTCTTCGACCGATTGCCGTGCTTGGCGACGATCACGCCGGCTCCGGCTACCACAAATGCCGCCGTTGTGGATGTGTTTAGCGATGTCCATGCCAGCCCGCCGGTGCCGCAAGTGTCGATAGCTCCATCGGGCGCTTTCGACGGCTTCATATTGGCGCGCATCACCCGCACGCCGGCGACAATGTCGTCGACCGTTTCGCCACGCATGCGCAAGCCCATCAGGAAAGCAGAGATCAACGCGGGCTCAGCCTCGCCAACGAGAAGGGCCTGGAACGCCGCCGCGATCTCGTCAGGTGCCAAATGGTCCCCGGCCGCAAGATTCGCCACCGCAATGCGGACCGCCTCGCTCACTTGAGGCCCGCCTTTTTTAGGAAATTGGCCAGTATCATCTTGCCAAATTGCGAGCCGATCGATTCCGGATGGAACTGGACACCAAACACCGGACGCATCGCGTGGCTCACCGCCATGATTTCGCCGTCGGCGGTCTCCGCGTCAATCGTTAAGACGTTGGGTATGCCGTTCCGCCGGATCGCCAGCGAGTGATAGCGCACCGCTTCAAAGTGCTCTGGCACGCCTGCAAACAGGTCGCCGCCCAGAACCTTCACGTCCCACACCTTGCCATGTACGATGTCGCGCGCGCCCTCGACAATGCCGCCCATCGCCTGTCCGATCGCCTGGTGGCCGAGACAAACGCCGAGGATCGGCAGATCGTCCGGCGCGGTGTTGATCAGCTCGAGGCAGATGCCGGCTTCGTTAGGCGTGCACGGGCCGGGAGACAGAACGATGGCATCCGCGCCTTTCGCGAAGGCCTCCTTCACCGTCAGCGCATCATTGCGGACGACCTCCACCTCGACCAGAGGGCTGACGTCCTGCAGGTAGTGAACCAGATTGTACGTGAAGCTGTCGTAGTTATCGATCAGCAGAACTTTGAATGTGGAGGACGACATCACCGGTTCCCCCGGTCATACCGCGCCGACTCTTCAGCTGCGCGGAAGAGGGCGCTGGCTTTGTGCACCGTCTCCATGAACTCGCTCTCGGGGTTGCTATCGAACACGACCCCACCGCCGGCCTGCACGTGGATCTTGCCGCCAGCGAACACCGCCGTGCGAAGCGCGATACACGTGTCCATGTCGCCGCCAGCGCCGAAATAGCCTACCGAGCCGGCATATACGCCCCGCGCATGAGGCTCGAGTTCGGTAATGATCTCCATAGCGCGGATCTTCGGCGCGCCGGACGTCGTGCCTGCCGGAAAGCCCGCCGCCAGCGCGGAGACCATGTCTACGCCATCCTTCAGTCTGCCCTGCACGTTCGAGACAATGTGCATCACATGGCTGTAGCGTTCGACCTTGAAGCTCTCCGTCACCTCGACGGTGCCGCGTGCCGCAACTCGGCCGACATCGTTACGGCCGAGATCCAGCAGCATCAGGTGCTCGGCACGTTCCTTTGGATCGGCCAACAGCTTCTGCTCATTGGCTAGATCTGCCTCGGGCGTAGCTCCCCTCGGCAGCGTTCCGGCGATTGGACGGACGGTGACCATGCCATTGCGCACGCGCACTAGGATTTCCGGGCTCGATCCCGAAATCTGGAAGTCACCGAAATTCACATAGAACATGAAGGGCGAGGGATTCAACCTGCGCAGCGCCCGGTAGAACGCAAATGGCGAACGCTCAAACGGCGCCGAGAAACGCTGGCTCGGCACCACCTGGAAGATGTCGCCTGCGTGGATATAGCTCTTGGCCTTCTCGACCATGTCGAGATAGCGCGCCTTTGTGGTGTTGGACACAAACTCTATCTTCTCGACCGGCGCCTCGCTGGGCCGCGAGGGGGGCATCGGCTGGTCGAGCACTGCTTCGATACGGTCCAACAGTGCATTGGCGGCTTGCGAGTCCTTGCGCGCGGGTGCCGCGAGAATGATCTCCTGCTTAACCCCGTCGAAGATAAGCACCACGCCGGGGCGCATTAGCATGGCTTCCGGCACGCCATTCGGATCAGGCTTCGGCTCGGGTAGCTTCTCGACATGGCGCACCACGTCATAGCCGAGATAGCCGAACGCGCCGGCCGCCATCGGAGGCAGGCGGTCCATGTCGTCGACTTTGCAGTCCGCGATGAACCCGCGCAGCGATCCCATCACGTCTGTCGATGTCGACAGCACTTCCTTGAAGTCGGACGTCAGCGACGTTTCCGCCTTGCCGTAGCGAACGCGCCACCACAGGTCGGGCGCTGTGCCGATGAAACTGTAGCGGCCGCGCGTTTCACCACCGACCACGCTTTCGAACAGCACGAGCCCGGTCGACATCGGGTTCAGTTTCAGCATCGCCGAAACCGGTGACTCGGTGTCGTCGACCCGTCGCCTTACGATCAGGGACGGCAGGCGCGTCGTCATTTGGGCGTGCTGTCCCCGACCAGATCTTCGAGATACTTCTGCACCGCCGCGTCGTCGCGCCTATAATCGACCTCGGCGCGCAGGCCGCGCACGAACACTTCGTTCAGATCCTGCAGCAACGACTGGCTCACCTGGTCGCCCAGCTGCGCCTTCATAATTGCGACGACTTCGGGCTTCGCCGCCTCGACCTTGTCGACACGGGCAACCCACGGATTATTGTCACGCCCGCGCACCACGGCGATCTCTCCTGGCTTCAGCGCGAACGCCGCTGACACGACTGCCGGATCAATCGGTGGATTGCCCGCGCGCACCACAGTCAGCGGCGGCAACAGGGTCAGCTTGGAAACGGCCGCCGCCTTGTCGAACATCATGCCGGCCTGCACGGCCGTCACCATGTCATTAGCGGCCTTGCTGCGCGCCTCGACGACTTTCTCGGTCATGTAAGTCAGCTTCACGCGGTCTTTCACGTCGACAAAAGCGAGCGTGTAAGGCGCGATCACTTCATCGAGGCGGAACATCGAGCGGACATTGTCGCCTTCAAACACGTTGGTCATGTCGCCGGCCGCGAGGGTGAACAGTTGACGCATCGCGTCTTCGTTCTTCAACATGATCTGCGCCTGGTCGCCCAATACCGTGCGAGCCTGCCCATCGATTGGAGCCAGCGAAATCACCGGGATGCCGAACTGCTTGGCGATATCTTCCAGCGGCTGGCCGCCGGCAGCGTCGCGGAACGGCTCCGACGATTTCTCGAACAGGTCGACCGCCTGGTTCCATGACACGTCGCGACGCACTTTTTCGGCGATTTGCTCATAAGGCGTTGCTACGCCCGGCGTGATCGCCTGAACCATGATGGCGCGCCACGGCTCGTCGTCCTTCAGGCGGACCGGCGTGTTGTGAACCTTGCCGGATTCCATCGCGAAGATGAAATCGCGGTAGTCATTGTCGGTCAAATCGGCCGGTCTCACCGTCGTTTCTTTGCGCGTCAGGCCCGGCGCTTTCGCCAGAGCTTCCGCAACCGGAATGCCCTGTTGTGTAAGATCGACGAAGTCCTGCACGAGTTTGCGATTTTCGGACTGAAACTCGACCACCACGCGCGTCTCGGGTGTGGAGTAATCCTTGATGCGCTTTTGGTATTCGGTGCGCACCTCTTCATCGGTCATTTTCACCTGATCAAGGAAGTCATCGGGCGTGTAGGTGAGAACGGAGATGCGGCGGCGCTCAGGCTGCAGGAAAGTGGCCTTGTGCGCGTCATACCATTTCTGTAGGTCAGCTTCCGTCGGTTCTGCCGGTGCGGGCGCCGTCGAGGCGTTCACCTGGGCGAGGCTGAATGTGCGGCTCTCACCGAGATAATTGATCCAAGGCTGCGACAGGATCGTGGGCACTTCTAGCGCCGCGCCGGCTGCCTCGCGGATATAGTCCTGCGTCAGGAAGTCCCGGATGAACTGCTCGAACTCGCGCGGTGACTGCTTGCGCTGCTGCGCCTGGTAAAGAAGCGCGTCGCGGCTGAGTTTGCCGAACTCGTCGACCAGGAGTTTGTTGCGCTCGAGGTAAGGCTTCAGCGACGCTTCGCTGGCCTGCACACCGGTCTTGTCGGCATAGGCGAGCAGAGTGTTCCGGATCTCGATGTCCTGAATGATGCCCTGCACGCGACCTTCGCGCGCGGCGTCGGCCGCTGTAATGTTCCGGTTCTCGCTCGTGCGAACCTCGTCGATCAAGCGCTGGGTGTCGCGCTCGACATCCGTGACCTTGACCTCGCGGCCCCCGATCCGGCTCAGTACGCCGCCGCTCAGGCCGTTCTGCTTGAACGTGTCCGGCAGGAACATGGCGAGGCTGACCGCCAGCGGAATCAGAAGGAGGGCAGCTGCCCACTTCGACTTCGCGAACTTCCGCATTCCGTCAATCACGCGGAGCGACTCCTCAACTGGGCGGCACCGGGGTTCCGGTTGTCCGCTGGAAGACGGCTTGCTAGAGCATTTTGCGGCGGAGGGGAAACCGGTTCGCCACAGGAAAATGCATCAACGCGGCATCCAGACGGCGTCCGAGCCTGACACCCGGCTTCCGGACGTTTTGGGGCCCGTTTGGACAGGGGCAACATGACTGACCGCAAGAAGCTGGTTGCCGGCAACTGGAAAATGAACGGCCTCCGGGCCTCCCTGACTGAAGTCCGCGCGATGGTGCAGGGTGCCTCTGCGATTCCTAGCGTGGACCTGGTTGTTTGCCCGCCCGCCACGATCGCCTCATCGGTAGGGGAACTCCTGAAGGGTTCGCCTATCGGACTAGGTGGTCAGGATTGTCATGCCGCCATCTCGGGGGCTTTCACCGGCGAGGTCAGCGCGGAGATGTGGGCTGATCTGGGTGCCCGCTACGTGATCTTGGGCCATTCCGAGCGGCGCACCATGCAGGGAGAAACCGATGTTAGTGTCGCCTCCAAGGCGGCTGCCGCTTTTCGTGCAGGCCTTACCCCCATCATCTGCGTCGGCGAGAGCCTTCCCGAGCGCGATTCCGGCGAGACGCTAACCGTCGTCCGGGGGCAACTGGCTGGGTCGATCCCTGCTGCCGCCGGGTCGATGCCGACGATTATCGCCTACGAACCGGTCTGGGCTATCGGAACGGGTCGTACCCCCACGCTTGCGCAGGTAGCCGAGGTCCACCAGGCCATGGTCGAGGCCCTTACCGCCCGCTTCGGCGCCGCCGCAGGCAATATCCGGCTTCTTTACGGAGGCTCCGTAAAGCCTGAAAACGCGCCAGAACTCATGCAAACCGCAGGTGTGGACGGCGCTCTGGTTGGGGGCGCAAGCCTCAAGGCAGCCGATTTCCTAAAGATTGCCTCCGCCTGCGCGTGATTAACTGCACCCGCACTTGGGTGGGCGCAGGGTGCGTACTTACATGAAAAGGCGCTTGGGGGCTTGGCCGCACCCCGGCGACGTGCTTTGACGCGGTCCAAATCGTTCCCGGCGGCCCTGCATGCAAAACGTCCTGCTGACCATCCACATGATCGCGTGCATCGCGCTGGTTATAGCGGTCATGCTCCAGCGCTCCGAAGGCGGGGCCCTCGGCATGAGCGGCGGCGGGACCGGCGGTCTGATCTCCGGTCGCGGAGCCGCCAGCGCGCTCGTCCGCACCACGATGGGCCTCGCACTCGTTTTTTTTGCAACTTCGGTAGTCATGACGCGCCTGAACAACAACGCGGGCAGCGAACCCAGCCTTCTGGAGCGTGAAGCTGGCAAGACAACCTCTGATCCGTTCTCAACACTGGACACAAGGTCGGCCCAGACGCCGCCGGAGACCCTGGGCGGCGCGACCCCGGTGACGCCAACGGAAACCGCGCCGACGCCCGCTCCGGCTACCACGCCGGATCCGTTGGCGCCGAAAGCCAAGCCTGCGACGCCGGCCGCTACTCCGGTAGCGCCTGCGACAACTTCGCCCACTGCTCCGGAAAGCAGTGGATCGCCGAGGCCGTAGTCTAATCCCCCCCTCGCTAGGGCGGGGCGAATCGTTAAACTGGGCATCCGTCATGAAGCGTTTCATCTTCATAACGGGAGGCGTTGTGTCCTCCCTAGGGAAGGGCATTGCCTCGGCAGCGCTTGGAGCCCTGCTACAGTCACGCGGTTACCGCGTCCGGCTACGCAAGCTCGACCCATATCTCAACGTCGACCCCGGCACGATGTCGCCGACGCAGCATGGCGAAGTCTTCGTCACTGATGACGGCGCGGAGACCGACCTCGACCTCGGACATTACGAACGCTTTACCGGCGTCTCGGCGCGGAAGACCGACAACACGACGACTGGCCGCATCTACAAGTCGATCCTCGAGCGCGAGCGTCGCGGAGACTACCTCGGCGCAACGTTGCAGGTCATTCCGCACGTCACAGACGCCATCAAGGAATTCGTGAAGGCCGACACGGACGATGTTGACTTCGTGCTGGTCGAAGTCGGCGGCACCGTCGGCGACATTGAAGGCCTGCCCTTCTTCGAAGCCATCCGCCAGCTCAGCCAGGAACTCGGCCGCGAAGCCAGCCTCTTTATCCACCTCACTCTGTTGCCCTACATCGCCACCGCCGGCGAGATGAAGACTAAACCGACGCAGCACTCGGTGAAGGAGCTGCGCTCCATCGGCATACAGCCCGACATCCTTTTGTGCCGCGCGCCAATGCCGATCCCGCCGGAAGAGCGCCGCAAGATCGCGCTGTTCTGCAATGTCCGTCCGGAAGCCGTAATCGAAGCGCTCGACGCGCAGCACATCTATGAAGTGCCGCTCGAATACCACGCGCGCGGACTCGACAACGAAGTGCTTCGTCATTTCGGTCTCGACAAACAGACAACACCGGACCTCAAGCACTGGGTGCAGACATCACAGACGCTCCGCAATCCGGATGGCGAAGTCCGCATTGCTATCGTCGGCAAGTACGTGGCGCTGCATGATGCCTACAAATCCGTGGTCGAGGCCCTCGGTCATGGCGGCCTCGCCAACAAGGTAAAGGTCAATCTCACCTGGATCCCGTCCGATCGGTACGACGATCCCAATGCCGATCTTTCCGAACTCGACAGTGTCGATGGCGTTCTGCTTCCCGGCGGCTTCGGCGAGCGCGGTGCGCTCGGTAAGATGCGTGCGGCCGGATACGCGCGCCGCCACAAGCTGCCGTGCTTCGGCATTTGCTACGGCATGCAACTCGCGGTCATCGAACTGGCTCGCAACCTCGCGGGTATCAGCGGGGCAGGGACGACCGAATTCGGCAATCCTGAATACCCCGCCGTGGGCCTGATGGGCGAATGGGTACGTGGCAATGTCCGCGAAGTGCGCGAAGCCGGCGGCGATCTCGGCGGCACGATGCGCCTCGGTGCCTATCCCGCCACGCTGACAAGGGGCTCGCGAGTCGCCAGTATCTACGGCACGGAGCATATCTCAGAGCGCCATCGTCACCGCTACGAAGTGAACGCCGACATTATCGGCAAGCTCGCTTCGCACGGCGTGCTGTTCTCAGGTATGTCACCCGATGGGAAACTCCCGGAGATCCTGGAGCTTACGGACCACCCTTGGTTCATCGGCGTCCAGTTCCACCCCGAACTGAAATCCCGACCCTTCAGCCCGCATCCGCTGTTCGCGAGCTTCATCGCAGCGGCCCGTGACAAGAGCAGGCTGGTTTAGGGCCAAAAACTGATGCCGGAGGCAAGCCTCCGTCATGGCTTCGTTCCCCCTCACTGGCCCGTCGCTGCCGCCAAGCCAAACGTCATCGATCTCTTCCGCTCCATCTCCAACACAATGATCGGCTGGTCGAAGGACGTCTGCGATGGCGGCATCGCCGGCCCCGGGGCGCGCCGCTCGCCGTCTGCGACGCAGACATGGCTGCAGCCATACTCATTGAGCACGCGGGTGCCTTCCTGCAACGTGAGCAATTCGACCGCCTGTTCCCACCTGTGTGGGGGCAGGGGCATCCTTCTAACCGAGGGTGCCGACTGGATCAGGCAACGTCGTGCCGCCATGCCCGCCTTCCGCGCCGACCGGATGAAGGCCTTTGCGCCGTTCATGGTGCGCGCCGCAGAAGCCCCCGTCGCCGACTGGGCCAACGCCACCGCGCCGCTCATCCAGATGTGTCCGTCTTCTCGAATCCCACCGACCCCGAAGATCTGCTTCGCCACATCGCGCAGGACATGAAACGCTGAGGCTCAGACCGATTTCTGCGTCGCACCCGGCACGAGATCGAAGGCAAAGGTCATGCGTGTTTGGTCGCCGCTGAACGGTATCGTGCCGTGCCACATGTAGGATGGGAACAGCACCAGCATGCCGGGCTTTGGCTCAACGAAGTGTTCCGCTTCAAGAGCGGGCGAGGTTGGCGAACCCGGCTTGCCGAATCCGATCCAGCCTTCCTTACCGTTCGCTTGCACTGTCTCGACGTAGCAGGCGGACGAGAGCCAGCCCTGCGGATGCACATGGTCGATGTGATAGCCGCCGGAATGCAGCCGCACTGACCACATGCCCTGGAAGTCGTAGTTGCCCGTGTTGCGCATGCGTAGCGCATCTGCGCCCGTTCCTAGCATCGCCATGTGCCGCCGGATGGGCCCGTCGAGGGCTTCACGAATGCCGCGCATCGCCGGTAGCGGATTGTGCAGGATGTTGATCGACTGGCTGCCATGGCGCAGCGACTGCGCGAACGGATGCGCCTTGTGGCGGTGAACGCCGTTCAGCGCTTTCCGCAGGTCATCGACATAGGCGGCCAGGCTGCTCCAGCCCTTCGGCGTATCCAGCTCGTAGCGGCGCACCATTGATCCATAATCATAGAGCTCGTAGAACCGCGCATCACCGAGGATGCGCCACGCGGTAGCTTTCAGCGCGATCGCGTGCTGGTTGGTCGGCTGTCGCGCGAGCAGGGCGTCGGCCGTTTGCAGCGCCTCCCGCGCGAAGCCCTTGGCCAGCTGAGCCTCCGCCAGTGTGATGAGGACAACCGGTTCTGATGGTGCCGCGCGCGCCGCGCTGCTGGCCAGCGCGAGCGCATCTTCAGCGTGTCCCGCCTTCAATGCGAGCTGCGAGGCGAAGTTGGACAGCCGCGCATCGCCGGGTTGCTTGCGGGATAGAGCGAGCAATGACTCCCAGGCGCCAGCGACATCGCCGGACGTCTCCAGCGACTGAGCCTTGACCAGCCAGAGTTCGACATCCTGCGGCGTCCTGGCCAGCGCCTCGTCGACCGCCCTGAGCATCTTTGCCCTGTCGCCGGTCAGCATCCAGACCTGCTGCGCCAGATCGCGGTGGGCGTCGGCGTAGGCGGGCCGGCGCTTCAGGGCTTCGCGGAAAGCTCGTTCGGCTTCGTCGGCCTTGTCGAGCCCCTGCAGCGCGCGTCCGCGGATTAGCCAAGTCTCCGGGGCGTCCAGCCCTTTGCGGAGGGCAAGGGCAGTGTGCGTCTCGGCATCCGCCCACAGCCCGGAATCACCGAGCGCGCTCGCCAGATTGTGTTCCGCCACGCCGCTTTCGGGGGCGGCTGCGACCGCCTGACGGTAGTAGGCGACCGCCTGCAGGGGGTGTCCTGAAGCCTGCGTCTGCTGGCCTAAGCGTATGAGTTGTCGAGCATTCTCATTCAAGGTGCAGAACTCCGGGAAGTGGCGCCCCACCGCGTTATCAGTCGTACTTGCGGTGCGAAAGGATTGCGCGTAAGGAGCCCGCTTCTTCGAGCGGCCAGTTGCGCCGCCGGTATGCTATTCTGAGGCAATCATGGCCGTCCCTAAGCGTAAAACAAGCCCGTCCAAGCGCGGTATGCGCCGCAGTCACGACCGCCTGCCGCTGTCATCCTACGTGGAAGACAAGGAATCCGGGGAACTGCGCCGTCCTCACCACGTCGACCCGAAGACGGGCAAGTATCGTGGCAAGCAGGTCCTCAAAGCCAAGACGGACGAGTAGAACGTCCCTTCTCGCTTAATTTCACGCGCGACGGCCGCTTTCGGGCGGCCGTTTGCGTTTGTGGGGCGCATTGCATCCGCCTGCGGTTCGCGACATAGCAGGCCCGAATTCCGCTGAAGCGAGGAGCCCAGCCCGTGACCGAGATCGTGGACGTCTACGCCCGTGAAATCCTCGATAGCCGGGGCAACCCGACGGTCGAAGTCGAAGTCACGCTCGACGACGGCTCGATGGGCCGCGCCGCCGTTCCCTCGGGAGCGTCCACGGGCGCTCACGAAGCCGTCGAACTCCGCGACGGCGACAAGTCCCGTTATCTTGGAAAGGGCGTGCTGAACGCTGTGGCTGCCGTCAATGACGAGATATTCCCCGAACTCCTCGGCCTCGACGCGACCGACCAGCGCAACATCGACGCCGTGATGATCGAGCTCGATGGCACGCCCAACAAATCCCGCCTCGGCGCCAACGCCATTCTCGGCGTCTCGCTCGCCATGGCAAAGGCTGCAGCGCAAGCCTCGGCCCTGCCGCTCTATCGCTATGTCGGCGGGGCAAATGCTCACGTCCTTCCGACGCCGATGATGAACATCATCAATGGCGGTGCCCACGCCGACAACCCGATCGATATCCAGGAATTCATGATCATGCCGGTCGGCGCAGAAACCTTCGCCGACGCGCTTCGCTGCGGCGCCGAGATCTTCCACACGCTGAAGAAGGGCCTCTCTGCTGCGGGCCACAGCACTAGCGTCGGCGACGAGGGCGGTTTTGCGCCGAACCTTAAATCCACCGATGACGCGCTCGGCTTCATCATGAAGTCTATCGAGGCTGCGGGCTATCAGCCCGGCGAGGATGTCGTCCTCGCGCTCGATGCGGCCGCCACCGAATTCTACAAGAAGGGCAAGTACGAGCTGGAAGGCGAGGGCAAGTCGCTCTCCTCCGACCAGATGGCGGCATACTGGGCCGACCTCGTGAGCCGCTTCCCGATCGTCTCGATCGAAGACGGCATGTCAGAAGATGACTGGGATGGCTGGATCGCCCTGACGAACGCCATCGGCGGCAAGTGTCAGCTCGTGGGCGACGACCTGTTCGTCACCAATACCACGCGGCTGGCCGAGGGCATCGAACGCGGCGCCGCCAACGCCATCCTGGTCAAGGTGAACCAGATCGGCTCGCTGACCGAAACGCTCGAAGCGGTTCAGCTCGCCCAGATCAACCGCTACGGTGCCGTGATGTCTCATCGCTCTGGCGAGACGGAAGACTCAACCATAGCGGACCTCGCTGTCGCTACCAACTGCGGACAGATCAAGACGGGATCGCTCGCACGTTCCGACCGGCTCGCGAAGTACAATCAGCTCCTCCGCATCGAGGACGAACTGGGCAGCGCCGCCCGCTATCTCGGTCGCGCCAGCATTCGGGCGTAAGCTGCAACCACGGCTTGGCTGACTATCGCCCAGTGCTAGGCTGCTCTGAACCGTCGGAGCAGCACATGAAACGATTCCTCTTGGCAGCCACGCTCGCGCTCTTGCTGGCCGCACCCGCGGTCGCACAGGAGCCGCCAGCGGCGCCATCGCCGACTGCATCCGCCGGTGCTGTCGTAACGCTCCGCACCACGATGGGCGACATCCAGGTGACGCTGGCGCCTGAGGGCGCGCCGAAAACGGTCGCGCAGTTTCTGGCCCTCGTGAAAAGCGGTCACTACAACGGCGCGGCTGTCTATCGTATCGAGCCGGGCTTCGTGATCCAGCTCGGCGACCTTGACGCCAAACTGGATTACCGGGCGCCAAAACTCCCACCGATCTCGCTCGAGACCGAGCACAACAAGCACAGCCGTGGCGCGCTGAGCCTTGCCCACGCCGACGATCCCGACAGCGGACAATCCACCGTCTTCATCAGCCTCGGCGAAAACTCAGGCCTCGACGCCACGCCGAGCGCGCCGCCCAACACCACGGGTTATGCAGTCTTCGGCCACGTCACTGCAGGCATGGAAATTGTAGATGCAATCGGCGCTCTTGAACTTTCGCCAGAAGGTGGCCCGTTTCCTGGACGCCTGCCAAAGCAGAGTGTCGTCGTGGCGAGGGCCGAGATCACGAGCGTCAACTGAAGCAACGGAAACAGGCGGTGACGTCTAACTTACTGAAGCCTTTCGGTCCAAACATCTGGACGGTGGATGGTCCGACCGTCACCGTGATCGGCTTTCACTATCCCACGCGCATGGCGATCATCCGACTCGCGGACGGCGCGCTCTTCATCTGGTCACCGGTCGCGCACACTGAAGACTTGGGGCGGGAGTTGAGCGCAATTGGCATTGTACGCTTCATCATCGCCCCAAACACATTGCACGATCTCTTTCTCTCACAGTGGCAGAGGGTCTATCCCGA
>CANJXY010000047.1 GCA_947478925.1 Hyphomonadaceae bacterium
CGCCCGAAGAGATTCGAACTCCTGACCCCCAGATTCGTAGTCTGGTGCTCTATCCAGCTGAGCTACGGGCGCGGCCTGTCGATGGAGGGCGGGTTGTATATTCGGGCTGGTCGCTGCGCAAGGGGCATCGCGTAGGCTCTAATTCCAGCGATTTTTCAAGGAAATGAAGGGTCTTGTTGGCCAGCGCGGTCAGCGGCCTTTCGGCGGGCGCCAGCCCCTCGGCCTCGCCCAAGGTGAGGAACGCCACGACCGAAGGCGCCTACGTCGCGATGACATCCTTCGCTCGCGGATCCGCCGGCAGTGTCTTCACGCCAGTGTCCATGGAAAGACCCGACGTCACGCGAATGTTTGAGCGCTATTCGCCGTCCGAAACATCAACCCCGGCAAAGATCGGCAGCTCGACCGGCTGCGGCCGTCCCTGGCGCTCAAGTTCCCGCGCGCCCGCAAGAATCGCGGGCAGCGCGTAGTTCCCTTCGTGACAGGCGTATTCGTAGACGGGCTTGGCCGACACGCGCAGCGACATCTCCCCGCCCCATGGCTCGGTGTAGAGCGTCGGGTCCTCCACGCGGAACTCGTAATAGAGCTCGTCGTCCGACCATCGCGTGTAGCGTTCAACGACACGACCCGTGGGGGAAATGTAGGAGCGTTGGTGCGGGTGCGAGTTGATCGTCTCGATCACCAGCGTGTTGCCCTCATACCAGCCGACGCTGTCCCCACCCCATTTCGGAATACTGGTCGGCCCGTGCTTGCCGCCGATCGGGATCACGCGCACGTCGTGGATCATCTCGGTCAGGATCATCACCGAGTCCGGCGTCTGCACGATCTGGTACGTATTGTTGTACATCCCGTTGTTCATCACGGGGCCCGCACCGCCTGTGAAGCTCATGATGCAGCGTTCGGACAGCGGGCGGATCTCGAAATCATCGAACGTGTTCGAACGCGTATTGGCGCGCAGGCCTGCGTCAGAATAGGGGATGCGCCCATCCACCGGAAAGGTGATCCAGGACGAGCGGTACTCGCCCTTCACCTTGGCGTAGCTCTCGCCCGGATCCATCCAGAACCGGTTGTAGGCGCGCGAGGCATTGCCATCCGACAGCAGCTTTTTCGAGGATGCTTCATCGACCTTCGAGGCTCCCGCCTCTTCGCGCTGCGCGCCCGAATACACGTTGTGACGCGTCAACTTGGCGGCATCCGCTTCGCTTAACACCAGCTTCTCGGCGCCGACAGGGCGCTGCATCGCCGTCAGCGACGTGTTGCTCCAGAACCCGCCAAGGTCCGGCGTACCCCAGCTCGTTCTTGGCGTTTCGTAACCCGCCGAAGCCTGCGCGAAGCAAGCCGGCGAAATGCTGCAGGCGCTGGCGAGCATGATTGCCGCGATCACATGGGTCCGCATCTGCCTCTCCTTCGGTTTCAAACAGCCTCGTCCCAATTATGGCGTCGGCTTACGGACACTGCGTCCCGACGCCATGATCTCTGCGAAATATTTCATGCCTGCGGGCAGCTCAGACACATCCAGCACAGAGTCCTTGTTGACGTCGATTTCGTCGAAGTGCGGGCCAACCGCCGCTTCGACGCGCCCGTGCAGCTCGTTGCGCTGCACCTTGTCGTCGAGGTTCGTGTCGAGCGCGCCCATCAGGCGGCGTGGCATCTTCATCATGTCCGGTGTTGCGTCGGCCGGATGCGCGACTGTCTCGTCGGCCCACTGATAGTAGAGCGAGGTATAGTGCATCTCCTCCCACGACTGCGGGCCCCAGACGATTGTCTTGGTCGGATCGGGGTTGGCAGGATTGCGCACGGAGTTGTCGTACCAGTAGGTGGCGACGATCTTCGATCCTGCAGGGATCTTCACGGGATCGGTGAAGCCGTAGGTGCGTTGCCAGTTGAAGTCATAGCGCGGCAGGCTGATCAGCATCTCGCGGCTGCCATCCGGACGCACCAACTCAAGGCTGCCTGCGCGACCGCGATAGTGCGTGTGCAGGAACACCGACGACAGCAGCGCATCCTTCGGGAAGGTCGTGTAGGCGACTTCCTTGTGGTTGTCCTCGCCTGGCGGAATCTCGATCAGGTTGTTGGCGATCACGAGGTGCCGCATGATCCGCTCTGGTTCCTGGCCCTTCGGATAGAAGTAGAAACCGATCTTCGATTTATCGACGGCTTCCTTGCCATAGGGCGTGTAATGCATCTGGAAGCCCATGCCGCCGCCCGCGGGCAGCATGATGCCGACCTTCTCCGGTAGCGACAGCGACTCGCCGCCCACCGCATATTCGCCATAGGATGCTTCCCACTGCATCGTGGTCGCCGCGCCCGCCGCACCGAGTTTCGACATGTAGCCAGATAGAATGTGGTGCGTGCCCTGGCGATCGCCCGGCAGGATGGTCGCGGCTCTCACCCAGCGCGCTTCGGTCTGCGGGTTTACCGCGACGGGATACTGATAATCCACCACACCCGACGCCGGCACGGTGTAGGCCGGAACGTCGATCACGAGATCCGGTTTGCCTAGCGGCCAATCCGGCGCCGTATGCACGGTCGCTGCAAGCGGATCGAGGCCATCGCCACGCGGTGAACCCGCCTCGACCCAATGAACGATTGACCGCACCTGATCGGGCGACAGGCTGCCATCATGCTCGAACTTGCCGATCGTCGGGTCGGGATGCCAGGGCGGCATGGTGCGCGTGCGGATCGCCTCGCGGATCATGGGCGCAAACGTCTTCACCTGTTCGTAGTTCGACATAGCGAACGGCGCGATGCCGCCGGTCTGATGGCAGGCCACGCATTTAGCTTCCAGCACCGGCGCGATGTCTTTCGCGTAGGAAATGGACGCGTGCATCGCGCGGCGGTCGCGTTCGGGGAAGGCGATTGTCGTGCCTTTGCCGGAAACACTGGCCGAAGAGACCGCACGCCCCGCCAGCAAGTCCTTCAAGGCCTCGCCAAGATAGCCGCTGGACTTGGCTGTCGCGCCCTTTGCGTCGACTGGACCGTGATAGAGGATCTTCAGCGTCTTTGGCTCGATGACAAAAGCTTCGCCAGCATAGCTTACGCCCAGCTGCTCGCCCGCTAGCTGCAGGTCGTCATGCAGGATCGGGACGCTGATCTTCTGTGTCGTCGCTTCAGCCGTGATCTCCGCGCGGTTCTTCGCCGTAGAGTTCAGCATCAGGAAAGCCACATCCGGATAGCTGGCCTGCATGGCTTGCAACGCTGCCGCCGCCTTGCGAGACCCGGCATCGCCATTCACCTGCGCCACCAGCACGATGGCCTTCACATCGACCAGCCGCCGCAGGTCCTGCGCGAAGCCGTAATTGTCGTTGAGGCGGAAGTTGTCGGCGCGCGCCGGCGTCAAATTCGCCGTGACTGTGTTATTGGCGAGCGCGACGCCGCCTGCGGTGAGCGCCAGCGCCAGGATAGCCACGCCGGCCAGCATCGCTTTCGATCTCATAGGCGTCTTCTCCCCATGCGCCATCGCGGGCGCTTCTATTCCGTGTATAATGCACATATGTTCGGATCCGGATTTCGGAGTCAATTCACATGGCCGAGACACAGCGTTCGCAACAGTTCGCCGCTCTCGCGACAGCGTTCTCCGATTTGTCGACGCATCTCAACCACCCGCTGTTGCACAATCGCGTACTTGAAGAGGCTGGAGTTTCGCTTGACGCAGCGTTGGCAAGGCTTCTCGTCGGCATCCACCGCCACGGCCCTATCGGTGTTGTGGAGCTTAGCGACCGCAGTGGGCGCGATCACACGACGGTGTCTCGCCAGGTTGCCAAGCTGGCGGAACTGGATCTGGTTGAACGCACAGTCAGCAGCGAAGATCGCCGCGTCAGCAAGATCGCAGCAACAGCGCACGGCGCCCGCGTTGCGCGCGCAGTTTCCGACGCTCACGAGAGGCTGGTGCAACCCGTCCTCGAGGGCTGGAAAGAGCGTGATGTCGTCGAGCTCACGCGCCTGATGCGTCGCCTGGCTGACGACGTTGCGCAACTTCGAGAAACACTCGAACCCGTTTGACGCGCCGCAGCACTCACGTGCGCGGTATGCAGTTGATCCATGCAATCATTCCATCTCGGGATTGATCCCACGCATCGTGGGGCGCACGATCCTGAGTCCGGGCCGTGGTACGGCCCTCTGAGGCGTGACTCTCTTCCGCGTCCCCTAGGACCGGCCCGTGGCCCTTCACCCCATGCGTGAAGGAACAAGACATGAGCGGAGGAAAGACGGCGACCGTACGAGCGGTCGCCTTGAGCGGACCCTGCGGGACCGGAAAAACCACGCTGCTCGAATCGATGCTGCATGCCGCAGGTCGCCTACAGCGAAAGGGATCAGTAACGCAGGGAACCAGCGTCGGCGATGCGACCGAGGAGGCGAGGGCGCGAGGGCTCTCGACCGATCTGAACGTCGCCGGGTTCGAGTTCATGGGCGACCGCTATAGCGTGGTTGATTGTCCCGGTTCCATCGACTTCCTGAGCGAGGCTGATGCCGTCTTGCCGGCAATGGACCTCACCATCGTTGTCGCCGACCCGGACCCCGCGCGCGCAAGCCTGTTGCAACCCTTGCTACGCCGTCTCGACGATCTCCAGGCGCCGCACTGCATCTTCATCAATAAG
Organism: Hyphomonadaceae bacterium; assembly: GCA_947478925.1. GTDB lineage: Bacteria > Pseudomonadota > Alphaproteobacteria > Caulobacterales > Hyphomonadaceae > UBA7672. The sequence goes on from CANJXY010000047.1 coordinate 4,596, forward strand.
ATCGACAAGGCGCGTGGCCGCGTGCGCGACATGATCTCGGCAATCCAGCCCTTCAGCGTCGAGCCGCTCGTCGCCCGTCAGATCCCGATCTGGAATGGCTCAGGCGCGAAGGGCTATATCGATCTCGCGCTTGAGCGCGCCTATACGTATGAGCCTGGCAAGCCCTCAAAGCTGATCCAGATTCCCGAAGCCGAAAAAGCGCGCGAGATCGAGGCGCGCTATCGCATGCTCGAGCAGATGGCAGACTTCGACGACGAGCTGATGGAAGATCTGGTCAACGAAACTGCGCCCCGGCTCGAACACGTTCTCAGTGACCTTGCTGCTGAAATGGGTCGCGTCCAGATCGTGCCCGTCTTTCTGGGATCGGCCGAGAATGGCTCAGGCGTGCGCCGCCTGCTCAAGGCGTTGCGCCATGAAACGCCCGCGCTGACGTATGCCGCCCAACGCATTGGCGCCGAAGGGTCGGCGGCGGCTGTCCTCAAGACGCGCTACGCCGGACAAGCAGGCCGCCAGACAATGGTGCGGGTCCTATCTGGCGGATCGCGTGGGCTCATCGATGGCGACGTCCTCACCTTGCCTGATGGCGGCAGCGAACGCGTTGCCGGCGTCTTTTCGATCTACGGGGAAAGCCAGACGAAGGTGGAGAAGGCTTCCCCCGGCGATATCATCTATCTAGGCCGGATCGAGAAGGCCGCGCCCGGTGACCTGGTCGGTCTGAATGGGCAAAGGCAGACGTCGGCGACAGACAAGGTAAAACGTCCGCCGGTCTATTCGCTCGCCGTCGAGCCGCAGAACCGCGCCGACGACGTGAAGCTCGCCGCCGCCATGGCCCGCCTCGTCGACGAGGACGCGGCCCTGTCTTTCGGTCCGGATCCGCAGACGCGCGAGTTCCGCCTGTCCGGGCAGGGCGAGATGCACCTGCGCGTGTCGCTCGACCGTCTCAAGCGGAAGTTCGGTGTCGCGGTCGAATCCAGACGGCCGCAGACCGCCTACCGCGAAACCCTCCGCAAGACCTCGATCCAGCGCGGCAAGCATAAGAAGCAGTCGGGCGGCCACGGCCAGTTCGGCGATGTCCTGCTGGAAGTGCGGCCTGGCGTACGCGGCAGCGGCTTCGTCTTCGACCAGAAGATCCATGGCGGCGTTGTGCCGAAGCAGTACTTCGGCGCGATCGAAGACGGCGCGCGCGATGCTCTGGCAAACGGCCCGCTCGGTTTCCCGGTTGTGGATGTCGAGGTCACGCTGCTCGATGGCTCCTGTCACGCGGTTGATAGTTCGGAGATCGCCTTCCGCACGGCGGCGCGCATCGGCGTCCATCTTGCGCTGGCAGAATGCGACCCCGTGCTGCTGGAGCCTGTCCACCGCGTCACCATCCACACGCCATCCGAACAGATGGCGCGGATCACGGCGCTGGTTCCGGTCCGCCGCGGCCAGATCATCGGCTTTGAGCCCCGCGAAGGCTGGTTCGGATGGGAATCCATCCGCGCCCACATCCCGGAGGACGAGCTCTATGATCTCATCATCGAGATCCGTTCCGCCACGCAGGGCCTCGGGCACATGACCTCGACTTACGATCACATGGCCGAGATCACGGGTCGTGTCGCCTCAAAGGTCGTGGAGGCCCGACAGATGTCAGCCGCAAAGTAGTCGTGCATGCTTGCAACGTGACGATCTCTCCCCGAAGAGAGATGATCGTTACGATGCAAGGGCGTCCGAAATGAACAGACGTGAAATCCTGACCGGAGCAGGGGGGCTGGCGCTTGCGTCCTGTGCGCAGATGCCCGCTATCACGGCCGACCACTTCGCCGGCGCAAAGCTGATGGCCGATGTTGACGCCTATGTCGGCTTCGGCACGCACCGCACAGGCAGTGCAGGCGATCTTGCCACGTCCGACTGGTTCGCGACGTACTGGCGCGGCCTCGGCTACGCCGTCGAACAGACCGACGTCACGTGCCCGAATGCGGACACGCATGTCGCCAAGCTCCGCATCGGCGATCAGGCTTTCGACGGTTTCGCACAGCCGCCAATCACGTTCACTGCCGAAGGCGGCCTCAGCGCACCGGTCATCGCGTGGAATGCGGCAATCCCCGCGGCAGTCTCCGGCAAGATCGCAGTCGTCTACATCGAACGTTTGCCCGGCCAGCCATCGCCGAGCGCTGCCTATCGTGACGCCTTCCAGAAGTGCGCGGCCGCGGGCGCGCTCGGCGTCATCGCCGTGGTGTCCGGTCCCACCGGAGAGGTCGTCGCGATCAACACACCGGTCAAGATGACACTCGGCATTCCAGTGCTTCAGGTCGGCGAGAAGGAGCGCAAGCGCTTCGAAGCCGCCATGTACGGCGCCCAAACGGCCAAGCTGATTATCGAGGGGCCCGGCGGCACGCGCACGGGCAAAACCACCATCGCACGCAGTGGAGATGCTGGCCCGTGGGTGATCATTTCCACGCCCCAGAGCGGATGGTTCACCTGCGGCGGCGAGCGCGGCCCCGGCATCGCCATGTCACGCGCGCTTTCAGGTTGGGCAAAGACGACGCGTTACCCGGTGCGCTGGCTCTTTGTCGCCACCTCCGGCCACGAGTGGGTCGATTTCGGTGCGGAGCTGTTTCACCAGACGCAAGCGCCCGGCGCCGCCAACACGGCGCTCTGGTTCCATCTCGGCGCCAGTTTTGGCGCTCGCGCTTATGAAGAGACGCCGACCGGGCTTGTCGCGCAGGCGACGCCCAACCTGGTGCGCACGCTCATGGCGACGCCCGACTTCGCGCATCTTTGCGAAGAGGCTTTCGCCGGCCAGCCCATCATCGACAAGCCCCTGCCGGCCGGGCGTGCGAACGCGCTTGGCGAATATCGTCTCGTACTGGAGGAGGGCTACACGCCGTCCGCGGGCTTCTGGGGCGGCAATGCGCATTTCCACACCCCGATCGACAGCGCGGCGTCAACCTCACCCGAAATCATGGAACCCATCGCCCGCGCCATCGCGCGCGTGATCGGGAAGCGGCTCGACCGGCTCTAGCCGTGGCAGCGTTCCCAGGCGTATTGCACGGGGCGTGATCCATCGAGCTTCGAGATCGTCGCCGCCAGGCCCTCCTTGGCGGCACGATATTCGATGCGCTGCGGATAGTCATGATCGCCATTCTCGAACACGACCGACGTTGCAGGCGCCGTAGCTGTCGCGGCGCTTGGCGCTTCGATGAACGTGATCGGCCGCTGTCCCTCGGGCGAGGCCGTGTAGGTCGAGCGTGACGGGCGGATGTCGATGCGCGACTGTTCCCAAGTCGTTACTGCGCCATCGTGCGTGGTGGTGCCGTAGCCGAACATGATGCCGCCCTCGGGGTAGGACCACACTTCCTTGTTCACGCCATCGGCCGACTGCCAGCAGCCCACCATGAAGGGGAAGCGGCCCGGGTCCATCTTCGGATTGCTGGCGCACGCGCCCACGGCAAGGGCGATGGCGAGAACGGAAACGGCTTTCAGCGACATGGCGGCTCCACTGGCATCCAGATGCCACCAGACCTAGCCCAGCGCTGCCTTCCCACACAAGTCGTCAGGATGAGGTGGACGCGCGTCGCCCTAAGGACGCAAAGTGGCGTCGCGGGTTTCCATGGGTACGGCGGCGGCCACCGGCACGGCGCTATAGCCCGGTCCGGTCGGCGAGGGCGCCGGCGTTGCAGCCGCCACCATCCGTTCGGTGATTTCCGCGTCCCGAAGCGTCTCGATCCGCGCCTGCTCGGTCTTGAAGGCTTCCAGCTGTTCGCCCGAAAGCTTGCGTCCCGTCGGCAGTTTCAGTGTCATGGCGTTGACCGGCCGGTTGTCGATATAGACCTCGTAATGCAGGTGAGGGCCGGTCGAGCGGCCGGTGGTGCCGACATAACCGATCACCTGACCCTGCTTAACAATGCTGCCCCTGTGCAGGCCTGATGCAAAGCGGCTCATGTGCGCATAGGCGGTGACATAGCCGTTGGCGTGCTGGATCTTGGCATAGTTGCCGAAGGTTCCGTTCGGACCATAACCCACAAGACGGCCATTGCCGGCGGCGTAGATCGGCGTGCCCGTCGGCGCTGCGAAGTCGGTGCCTTTGTGCAGTTTGGTATAACCGAGGATGGGATGCTTGCGATTGCCGAAGCCGGACGAGAGACGCGCGCCATTGATCGGCGTCTTCATCAGGAATTTCTTGGCGCTCTGACCGGTCTCGTCGAAATAGTCGACCTGGCCATCATCGGAGGGCGTGAAGCGGTAGAACGTCTTGGTCAGCGCCGCGCCGTCCATCTCCGCCATCAGCACATTGCCGGTCTTCACCGGCTCGCCGCGCTCATCCTGGAGCGTCTCGTAAAGAATGCCGAAGTGATCGCCCGTCTGAACTTCGCGCTGGAAGTCGATGTCGTATCCAAAGATGTCCGCGAAATCGACAACCTGCTGATCGTTTGCGCCGAGACCCAGGGCAGTCTGATAGATCGACTGGTCGACGTCAGCGGAGATGTAGTCGATGCCCGGTGAAAGCTTCGCCTTCAGTTCATGCGGCGTCCACGTGCCATCGGCGCCACGCGAGACCAGCACTTGTGTTTCGGCGGCCGGGCGCAGCGACACGCCCGTGAGGCGAACAACGCCGTCGATGCCGGTTTCAAGCCACGCGGTCACATCATCGCCCGGACGCATGTCGCGCAGGTCGAGCAACTGGCTCGCTGCATACACCGCGCTGTTTGCTTCCGAACGCGGCGCGCCCATGCGATCCAGCACAGACGACAACGTCTCGTTGCGCAGCACGGAAACACGTTTCATTTCGCTTGTGAGATCGTCCATGTCGCGCGCACTCGTGAGTGAGGCGATTGCAGCACGCGGATCCGGCAGATTTTCGTCGAGAGATTTTGCGTCAACTGAACGCGTGCTTACGCCCGCTGCTACAAGTCCTGTCCCGATAAGCGCAGCTGCAGCTGCACCCATCCCCCAATCAAACCAGGTGTTTTTCATGGGTGCTCCGGAAGTTCCTTGCGGAACGGATTGTATGGTTCGCCGCGCGCCCTCGGAATTCGTATCGACGCAGCGGACCAGAAAGACAAATAAAAACGTTCAGGTGATAATGCACAAGCTCGAATGCATATCATGACGGTACATGACTGAAGAAAAGCTTGATCGCGCGTCAGTAAAGACGCCCATAGGTCGCATCATTGGCCTATTTCTCGCCGCATTTGCCGTTGTGGCGCTGGGAATCTGGTTCCTGCGGCAGACCGTTGCGGAGGCGATCGCGCATGGCGTGTGCGCAGAACAAGAGCTTTCGTGCAAATTTACAATTGCAAGGCTCGACTTCGGCGGAGTGACATTAACGAGTGTTGAGGCGCGCGCGCCCGGTTCCAATAACGCAGCTGTGACCGCACGCGAGATAGATATCGGTCTCGCCTGGGACGGTCCCTTCTCGCCGCGCGCTGCATCCGTTGCGGGAGACGCATTAACCCTGCGCCTTGATCTTACCGGCAAGCGCTCGATATTCGGCGATCTAGACAAGGCGATCACCGCATTCACTGGGCGTAGCGACAAGCCTCTCAGCCCCAACCCAAGGTTGCAGCTTGCTGATCTCACCATCATTGGCGACACACTCTCTGGTCCTGTGATCGCGAAGGGAGCGATCACTGCCACTGACGCCGCGGCGTTCGTCATTGAGCTTGCCGCAACACCAGCGTCCATGAGTCTGTCCGGCGCAACGGTCGACATCACGGCTGCCAACCTCAACGCGACCGTTGCAGGACAGAACATCTCGGGTCGCGTTAAACTCGATCTTGCGAAGTTCACCGCCGCCGGCGCCGACCTCTCCGGCATCAAGGTTGATGCGACGCTGGAGCAATCGGCCGGCAAGCTGAGAGGCGAGGGTACGGCCAGCCTCGGCAAGGTCGACGTGAGGGATGTCTCGCTCTCGGAAACGCGCGCCACGGCTTCGCTGGACGCTGCAGCTTTTGGCGATGGCGCGACGGCGATCGCCGACTGGCTCGCCAATGTCCGCCGTCTCGACGTGCGGGCGAGCACACGCCAGGGCGAGTTCGGCGGTGCGTCGTGGAGCTGGGCGACTTTGTCCACTTTGATCCTGCCCGATGGCGCTAACAAATCCGGCGGAACGCTGACCTTTGTCGTGGACAGCCTCCGCGCGCCGCGTTTCGCCGCGAAGTCGACATCTCTCGATGCAAGGATCCAGATCGAAGACGGTCGCGTTGGCGCCGCGGATGGCATGCTCACCGTGGATGATGCCGTGTTGCCGATGGCGCAGAGGCAAGCCCTGGCTGAAGCCATCGCGGGCCCCTTCGAATCCGTGCTTCCGGCCTATGCAACCGAATTGCGCGACGCGATCAAACACGCGGGGCAATCGTTTGACGCGCTCATCCCGTGGTCCGTCCGCGCCACAGCCGACGGCCTGACTGCGTCGCTGGACCCCGGCGCCCGGGTGAAAGCCGACAGTGGTCTTACGCTGGCGGTCGCATCCGCTGCGAAGGATAGGCCCGTCGCGACCTTCACCGCAGCCGCAGACAATCGCTGGAGCGCGGCCGGAAATGTCACGCTGCAGGGCGGAGGCGGCCCGACGCTGGTGCTCGACATCGACCGCGCATCCGGCGCGGGCACAAAAATGTCGGCGACGGGAAATGCCTATTTGCGGGCATGGAAAGTCGGCGCGAACGTGCTCTCAGCCGATTTCAAGAATCTCACCTTTGCCGCGGAAGGCCCTGCAGGTTCCGCAGCAGGCGGCCTGCTCATGCAGGTCGATGGTGGAATGGCCGGCGGCGACTGGAAAGCCGCGCGCGCCGAAGCCGACATCACAGCAAAATGGGATGCGAACAGCCTCGTGGTCGATGCCCCGCGCGGCGCGCTGCTGCAATGGAAAGAGGCGCGCTTCGGTGGTTCCGTCTTTGGCGCCGGTGCGCTGCGCTATACGGCCATCGGCCACATTGCGGAACGCTCAGGCGGCGGCTTCGTCGGCAAGGGACAACTCGCCGCGGTCAACTTGCCTGTGCGAGGTGAGGGATACGCCGCCATGGTTCAGCTTGGTGCGATCGGCGTGAACTGGCGCGCGCAACAGGCGTTTCGCGCCAACTTCAATATGGCGCCTGCGAAAGTCGATCTCACGCTCGACCAGCGCAGGATTCCGATCCGTGTTGGTGGCGTAACCGGTCAGATCGATCTCGCCAGCGGCTGGAAGGTCGCTGGCACCTTTAAGGACGCCGGAGCTCAGACGGAAGAAGGCCACGTTGCCGATCTCAAGGGCGCATTCGATCTCGCAGGCTCAGGCGGGTCTCTCACTGGGTCGCTTTCCGGCCTCTCGATGCGCCTGTCTGACCCCCTGAAGGAGGAGGGACGTCGTTATGAGGACGTGAACTTCCGGGGCGACGGGCATCTCAGGAACAGCCTGGTCGATTTCACCGGAACCTTCACTATGGCCAGGTCCGGCATGCAGGTGGCGCACGTCACCGGCCGGCACGACCTTGACCACAACAAGGGCGGTCTCACTTTCGAGCCGACGCCGCTGATCTTCAGGCCGCGCCAGTTCCAGCCCGGCGATCTTTCGCCCTTCCTCGTTGGTCCAGCCAACGTGACGGGCAGGGTGGATATCGCGGGCAGCGCAACCTGGTCGTCGGGCGACTTCAAAGCGTCCGGCGTGCTCGATCTCAAGAAGCTCGGCTTCGCCCTTGCATCTGCGGGCGTCTTCGAAGGCGTTTCGGGCCGCATCGAAGTTTTCGACCTCCTCAACATGAAGTCGGCGCCGGGACAAAAGCTCACACTCGACAAGGTCACGCTTGGCCTCCCGATCGAGAAGGGCGAGATCGCGTTCTCATTGATCGGCTACGACGCCATCCGCCTTGAGTCCGCGCAGTGGCCGTTCGGCGGCGGCTTCATCCGTGCTGATCCGCGGGACTTCAAATTCGCCAGCGAAGCAGAAAACCGCATCGTCGCTCGCGCCGTGGACTGGGACCTCGCCAAACTCGCTGAGCAGTTCAAGCTGCCCGACATGAAGCTGCAGGGCGTTGTTGGTGGTGAGTTCCCCGTCGTGTTCACAACCGGTTCAGCCCAGATCGACCATGCTACACTCAAATCGGTGAAGCCTGGTCTTATCCAGTATTCAGGCTCTACCGGCGATGCGGCGGCGCAAGCCGACGACAATTCGAAGATGCTGTTCGATGCATTGAAGGATTTTCACTACGAGGTGTTGCAGGTGGGACTCGACGGCAACCTCACAGGCAAGATGTTACTGACGCTCAGCATACTTGGGCGCAATCCGGACGTTTTGTCTGGGCAACCTTTTCAGCTGAACATCGGCGTGGACAGCGCGTTGGTTCCTTTGCTGACCTCTACGATGCAGCGCCCAGACGTCCGCACAGCAATCGAGCAGGTGCGGGAGCAGCCGAAATGACGGCGACCCAAAGCACGGCGACATTGACGCCGACCCGTGAAGAGGCAAGGCTCGCAACATCGGTCGCGAACCCGGCCGCAGGTAAGGAGCAGGCAATGCCTCTAAGAGCATCCCGATCCGCCCCAGCTGCGCAGCTGATGGCAACCAGCCTTGCGCTGGCGGTGATCGCGGGCGGCGCTACGGCGTGTACGCCGACAATTCGCATCGAGGCATCGGACAAGCCGATCACGATCAACCTCAATGTGAAAATTGACCAGGAGATCCGCTACCGCCTCGACAAGGACCTCGAGGACGCGATCGCCTCGAATCCCAATCTGTTCTGAGGCAGGAAAAAAGGAGCCTGTCATGAGCATGTTCAAGAAATTCGCAGTCTGGTTCGCCGCGATCTTCGCGGCTACCGCCTTGATGACAGCCTACGCGGCTGATCCGGTGATCGAGCAGGCGAAAGCCCAGGGGATCGTCGGCGAGCAGTACGACGGCTATATCGGCATCGCCAAACCGGGCAGCGCGTCTGCCGAAGTGAAGCGCAAGGTCGACGAGACCAACTCCGGCCGCCTCGCCGAATACACCCGCATCTCGCAGAAGACGGGCGACCCAGTGTCGACGGTTGCTGCGGCGATGGCGCTAAAGCTATTCGCCAACGCCAAGCCTGGTGAAGTGCTGAAGGCGGGGCCGACCGATCCGTGGAAACAGCAGCCCTGACCTGGGCGCCGCGTTCCGGGTCGTTAATGAATCGTAAACGCCCGGTGGCTCTGGTGGCCGCCGGGCGTTTCTTTTGATGTCCGCATGTCTGGCAGGACACGATCATCGTCGGCGACGGGACGTTGGGGAATGAACAGGACTCGGATGGGCCATAAAAACCGGCTTGGGTCGCGGAGTCCAAATCAGCTAGTTTCTGATTCGAAATTGGATCGGCCCCCAAGCAATCTGGCGCGGGGGCAGGAGAGGCTGCTGCAATGATGGAACCATCCAGGCTGGCGTCCTATGTCGCCTCGCGCCTTTGTCACGACATGGCCTCACCCCTCACATCGATGCTCCAGAGCATGGAGCTGATGTTCGACGACAGCATGGGCCCGGCGATGAAAGCCGAAGGCGAGAAGGCGATGCGCTCGGGTCTCGCCGCGCTCGAAGCCAAGATCCGCTACTCACGCTTCGCCCACGGCAGCCAGATCCTGACGATCAACGACAACCTCTGCAATGTCGGTGAGGCCAAGGATCTCGTCGTAAAGCTGTTCGCCACCAATTCGCGGACGCAGCTGGACTGGCAGATCGAGACCCAGCGGATCTCCTATCGCCAGATGCGCCTGCTGATGAACATGACCTTGATAATGATCGATCCGGCGGCGCGCGGTATATGTCGCGTCTCGGCTACGGAGCAGGGCGACAAGCTGGTGCTCGATGTCGAGGCCCGCGGCCAGTTCTCCAACTTCAAGTCCGAAGTGCTCGACGCGCTCGCCGGCAAGGAGCCGGGCGGCGGCTGGGGCGGCGGTGCGATCCAGCCCTATTTCACGCGCGTTCTTTCTGAAGAGGCTGGCTTCAGCCTTGAGCCGCGCAGCGTCCCGCAGGCAGCCGGCCTTTCCGCCGTGGGCAAGCTGGCTGCGACGACATAGGTCAACTTTCTTCAGCGAAATCTTAACCCGCCGGGCGTTTATTTACCCAAAGCACGAAATTTCGCGTGCTGCGGAAACCGGTCATGGATGATCTTCTCAGCGAATTCCTCACGGAAACGGCCGAGAGCCTCGATGTCGTCGACGTCGAGCTTGTGCGTTTCGAGAGTAATCCCGGCGACAAGGCGACGCTGAACAACATCTTTCGCCTGGTTCACACCATCAAGGGCACGTGCGGGTTCATCGGCCTTCCGCGTCTTGAATCGATTGCCCACGCTGGCGAGACCCTTCTCGGGAAGTTCCGCGATGGCGCGCTGCCCGTCACGCCCGCGTCCGTGACGCTCGTGCTGGCCTCCATCGATCGCATCAAGCTGATCCTCGCCCATCTCGCCGCCGAACAGGTCGAACCTCCGGGCGACGATCGCGACCTGATCGCGCAGCTGGAGCGCGTCTCCCAGGGTGAGGCCGTTGCGCCGACGCCCAGACCGGCGCCCGCGCCGGTCATCAGCGCTCCGGTTGTCGTCGCCGAAATCGCCCCGGAGCCAGAAGCGCCGGAAGGCGAAGGCCGCTGGGATGCCGACCAGGGCCGCTTCCTGCGTCCCGGAGAAGTCTCACTTGCCGATCTGGAAGCTGCCTTCATGAACACCGAAGGTCCTGAAGTGGAAGAGGCCAAGCCTGTCGTCGCAACGGTATCAGCGGTCGCAGCCGTCGTCGAACACGACGATGAAAAGAAGGGCCCCATCGGCGTCAACACCATCCGCGTGAATGTGGACGTTCTTGAAAGCCTGATGACCATGGTCTCGGAGCTGGTGCTCACGCGCAACCAGCTGATGCAGATCCTGCGCAACTCGGCCGATAGCGAATTCAAGGCGCCTCTGCAGCGCCTGTCGGGCGTTACTGCAGAGCTGCAGGAAGCAGTGATGAAGACGCGGATGCAGCCAATCGGCTCCGCCTGGAAGAAGCTCCCGCGCATCGTTCGCGACGCCAGCCAGGATCTCGGCAAGAAGATCGACCTCCAGATGGAGGGCGAGAATACCGAACTCGACCGTCAGGTGCTCGAGCTGATCAAGGATCCGCTGACGCATATGATCCGCAACTCGTGCGATCACGGCGTTGAAACCACCGAGCAACGCATCGCTGCCGGCAAATCCGAGACCGGCGTGATCAAATTGCGCGCCTATCACGAGGGCGGCCATATCATCATCGAAGTTGGCGACGACGGCGCGGGTCTCAATACCGACCGTATCCGCCAGAAGGCTTTGGAGAAGGGCGTCATCGACGCCACTGAAGCCATGGCCATGACGGATGCGCAGATCCATCGCCTCGTCTTCGCGCCCGGCTTCTCCACCGCTGCAAAAGTCACCAACATGTCCGGTCGTGGCGTCGGCATGGACGTGGTGAAAACCAATGTCGAACAGATCGGCGGCACGATCGATCTGCGCTCAACGTTCGGCGCGGGCTCGACCTTCATCATCAAGATCCCGCTGACGCTGGCCATCATCTCGGCACTCATCGTCGGCGTGGAGGATCATCGCTTCGCGCTGCCGCAGCTCTCGGTGATCGAACTGGTGCGGGCGGGAAAACGCTCCGAACATCGCATCGAGATGATCAACACCACCCGCGTCCTGCGCCTGCGTGACCGCCTTCTGCCGCTAGTAGCGCTCTCCGATGTACTCGGCCTGATGGTCGATGACGGGCCGGATGATCGCAGCGCCTGCATCGTCGTCATGCAGGTCGGCGAGACGCGCTTTGGCTTGATCGTCGACGAAGTCTTCGACACGGAAGAAATCGTCGTGAAGCCTCTGTCCAAGCGTCTCGGCTCGATGTCCGAATACTCCGGCGCCACCATTCTCGGTGACGGTGCGGTCATCATGATCCTTGATCCGAACGGGATCTCGCGCTCGGTCGCCAACGTTGAACGGACGGTCAACCGTATGCTCGACGAACAAACGCGCGCCGCTGCCGCTGCCGCTGCCAAGGCCGCGCAGGAAACCCAGACCCGCATCAGCATGCTGCTGTTCACGGCCGGTGGAACCGAACCACGCGCTTGCCCGTTGTCGCTGGTCACGCGCCTGGAAGAGATCGACGCATCAACGTTCGAGATGACCAGCCGTGGTCTTGTTGTCCAGTATCGCGGCCGCCTCATGCCGCTTGCCTCAGGTGGCGGCGCGATCCGCAGGGAAGGGCGCCAGCCTATGCTGGTGTTCAGCCAGGGCACGCTGGTCGTCGGTCTCGCGGTCGACTCGATTCTCGACATCGTTGAAGACGTTCTCGACTTCCAGCTCACAGATCAGGCGTCCGGCGTCCTCGGCACGGCGGTTCTCAAGGGCCGCTCCACCGAGATCATCGACGTCAGCCACTATCTCAGCCAGGCCGAACCGGGCTGGGCCGCGGCGGCCGTCCAGGTCGACGTGCGCGCCAATCGTAAGCGCATCCTCCTGATCGAAGCTCACCCCTTCTTCCGCAACCTGCTCGCGCCGATGGTCTCGGCCGCCGGCTATGACGTTACGGTTGCCTCGGGTCTTGAAGAAGCCCGCGCACGCCTTGCTGCCGGCGCCACGTTTGATGTCGTCCTTGCCGACGCCGACGGCGCGGCGCTCACCGAAGTCGAAGGCGCGCAGGTCATCCAGATGTCCAGCCGCCGCGATGTCGATGCCGTGCCGAAGTCTGATCGTCATGCGCTGCTGGACGCGATCCAGCGCGCAATCCACCGCGGAGAAGCCGCATGAGCACGCAAGAATACGTCACCTTCCGGATCTGCGACCAGCTTTTCGGTCTCAGTGTCATCGAGATCCACGATGTCTTCCGCCCAGCCAAGATGACCCCTGTCCCCCTGTCGGGATCGGAAATCGCCGGCGTTCTCAATCTTCGTGGCCGGATTGTCACAGCGATCGACGCCCGGTCGCGCCTCAGCCTGCCGCCACGCGAAAAAACATCAAATAGTCAAGGACTTGCTATCGGCGTCGAGCACGCGGGCGAGAGCTTTGGCATGATCATCGACGAGATTGGCGACGTGGTCCGGCTGGACGACGCCGACATGGAGCAAAATCCCGTTAACCTTGACGCGACATGGTCGTCCGTATCGCGCGGGGTCTACCGCCTGGGCGATCGCCTTCTGGTCATCATGGACATTGACCGGATGCTGGCTGGCGCAGGCGGAGCCGATACTGCTGCTGCGGCCTAAGTTGGGAGGGTTGGCATGAAACGTTGTCTGATCGTCGACGATAGCCGCGTGGTTCGCAAAGTTGCGCGTCGCATCGTGGAAGACCTCCGCTTTGAAGCCGACGAAGCCGCCGACGGCGCTCAGGCGCTCGAGGCCTGCCGCAAGACCATGCCGGATTGTATCCTGCTCGACTGGAACATGCCTGTGATGAACGGCATCGACTTCCTTCGCGCCCTGCGCCGTGAGCCGGGCGGAGAGCGGCCCACAGTCGTCTTTTGCACCACGGAAAATGACATGAGCCATATCGCCGAGGCCATGCGGTCCGGCGCCAACGAATACATCATGAAGCCGTTCGACTCCGAGATCGTCGAAGCCAAGTTCTCTGAAGTCGGCCTCGTCTAAGCGCACCCAGTGACACTTGCCGCGCGCCAACCTGAATCTGAACGCCGCATCCGCGTCATGCTCGTGGATGACAGCGCCATCGTACGCGGCTTCATGCGCCGCTGGATCGAGGAAGAGCCCCGCGTTGAGCTGGTGAAAGTCTGTTCGGACGGCGCCCAAGCCGTAGCTGAGGTCGCCAACATCCGCCCAGACGTGATCGTCCTCGACATCGAGATGCCGAACATGGATGGGCTCACCGCCCTCCCGCATCTGCGCAGGCTGGCGCCTAACGCCAAGATCGTGATGGCGTCGACGCTGACGTCCGCGGGTGCACAGCAGACGGTAAAAGCCCTCTCGCTCGGCGCTGCCGACTTCATCGCCAAACCGCAAGCCAGCGCTATGGGCGGTGTCGACAGCTATCGCCGCGATCTGGTCGAGAAGATAATCGCCCTCGGCCCCCGCAAAGCAGGCCGCAGCGCCGACGCCCCGCCGATCCCGCTCCGTCCCAGGGTAGCCGCGATTGGACATGCTGCCGTCATGGTTGTCGCTGCTTCCACCGGTGGGCCTGGTGCGCTCCCGGCCTTCCTTGGGCCGATCGCCCGTCGCATCGACGCGCCGATCCTCATCGTGCAGCACATGCCGGCCACCTTCACACCCGTCTTTGCCGAAAAGCTTGAATCCAGCCTTGGAAAGCGCTGCCGCGAAGCTGTCGATGGCGACGTGCTTGCCCCCGGCAGCGTCTATCTCGCGCCCGGCGATTATCACATGCGCATCGCGCGCTCCCCCACTGGCCGCATCGTCACGCTCGACAAGGGCGCCCCAGTGAATTTCTGCCGCCCCGCCGCCGATCCGCTGTTCGAGTCCGCCGCCGCCGCTTTTGGCAATCGCGTGCTCGGCGTGGTGCTTACCGGCATGGGGCATGACGGCCGCGATGGCGCTGGGCACATCGTCAAGGCGGGCGGCCGCGTGCTCGTGCAGGACGAGGCCTCGAGCGTTGTCTGGGGCATGCCGGGCGCTGTCGCGCAGGCAGGCTTTGCCGAAGCGATTAAACCTCTCCGCGACCTGGGTTCGACGGCGTTGCGTATGATGAACGGAGAAGCTGCGTGAACAGCCAGGATTTCGATTTCATCACCCAGCTCCTGCGCAAGCGCGCGGGCATCGTTCTTACGACCGACAAGATGTACCTGCTGGAAAGCCGGTTGGCCCCGCTCGCCCGCAAAGAGGGCCTGCCGTCAATCGACGACCTCATCCAGGTCGTGCGCTCGCGCCGCGACGAACGTCTCATTACGCAGGTTGTCGATGTGATGACCACGAACGAGACGTTCTTCTATCGCGACAAGACGCCGTTCGATCACCTGAAGGAAGCGATCCTCCCCATCCTCGCTCAGGCCCGTCGCGGCGGCCGTATCCGCATCTGGTGCGCCGCCTGCTCGACAGGGCAGGAACCGTATTCGATCGCCATGATGCTCGACCAGATGCCGCAGCTCACCGGCGGCGTTCCCGTTGAGATCGTCGCGACCGACATTTCCGACCGCTGCCTTGACCGCGCGCGCCAAGGTCTCTTCACGCAGTTCGAAGTCCAGCGCGGCCTGCCGATCCAGACGCTAATGCAGTACTTCACCCAGCAGGACGATCACTGGCGCATCTCCGAACGCATGCGCCAGATGGTCAGCTTCCGCAAGCTCAACCTGATGGATCCATCCTACAATCTCGGCAAGTTCGACATCGTCTTCTGCCGCAACGTGCTGATCTATTTCGATGGCCCGACCAAGGCCGATGTATTTGAGCGCATCTCTCAAACGATGAACCCAGGTGGCTTCCTGCTGCTCGGTGCTGCCGAGTCCGTGATCGGCATCACGCAGGCTTTCGAATCTGCCCAGGACCGCCGAGGCCTCTACAAGCTCGTCTCCCGCGCCGCCAAGGTCGCGTAGACGTCGACGCGACCGCGCCGACTGATCGAACTGCGATATTCGCGCTGCATGGTCACATGTTGAACGAAGATCACTTCTTCAAGCTCGGCGACGCCGCTCAGGATACCGGGGATTTCGCCGGAGCGAAGGACGCTTTCGAGCGTTGGGTCGCGTAAGGCGAAACTGGATGCCTCAAACGGCTCGCTTAGATGTCCGACTTCGGTGTTGGCATCTCTGGCGAACAGCGCATGGCAATACGGCTCTACCGCAGGGCATGGCGCAAGGGAGGGGGGCGAATAGGCTACCTCCGCAGCGAATATTGCCATCCTGTATCGGGAATGGGAAGGAATCGCGAGATGTTCGTGCGGTTCCGGCGTGCGGCAGTGACTGGTTACGGCGACAAGTTTGTGGCCATGGCCAAATGCTGTCGCGACGGTGCGTGCGTCACGAAATCGTCCGTGATTGCCACGCGGCGCCTTCGGCAAGCTCTGTGTGCTGAGTTCATCCGCCCAGACGAGGTTGATTGCTCGCGCGCCAGTCTCAAGGAGTTACGACCGCGAGCGATTTAGGCTAAGACTGTCCTGACCGCACGGCATGTGACAACGCGCGGCAGCGCGCTGTCATCCATCTGACGTGTTAGCGTAGGATCGTCCCTGCAGATCCTGGGATTCGCGGAGCCTTGCATGCAGCGTCTCATCATCTGGCTCC
>CANJXY010000048.1 GCA_947478925.1 Hyphomonadaceae bacterium
CCTCGAAAGAGCCTTCGTCGAGCAGCAGGGCGATCCGCTCGCGCGCGGTCAGCTTGCCCTTGGCGTGCTGGGCATCGATGCGTTTCTGGCCGCCGCCAAGACGGGCGTGCTCACGCTTCTTCTCCAGCGCCTCGACGATGTCTTTCATGTACCAGTGGTCCCTCGGCGAATTGAGGGGCCAGATAAACGGTGCGACCCCGGGGGCGCAAGGCGGAACACGTCGCGGCAAACTCCCTCGGGACGAGAGGCAGGAAAAGCGGCAGGCGATCGCCTTCGACGCGGACACTTTCGCGATGCCGACGAGTCTGCTTTAGTCCTACCTGACAGCGTCAAGGTCGCCAGCCCGCCCGAGGAGCATCTGCGTCATGCCGGATACCCTGACACAATCTGCCCCCTCTTCAGGCTTGGCGGAGCATGTTGATGTCCTGATTGTGGGCGCGGGGCTGTCGGGCATCGGCGCTGCGTGGTGGCTGCAGAAGGAATGCCCGGGCAAGAGCTACGCCATTCTCGAACAGCGCGAGGCAATCGGGGGAACGTGGGACCTGTTCCGCTATCCGGGCATTCGCTCCGACTCGGACATGTACACGCTGGGCTACGCCTTCCGGCCGTGGACGGAAGCCAAGTCCATCGCGGACGGACCGTCGATCCTGAAATACGTGCGCGACACGGCGCGCGAGGCTGGGATCGAGAAGCGGATCCGGTTCGGTCACAAGGTCGCATCGGCCAACTGGTCCAGCGATAAAGCGCGCTGGATCGTGTCGGCGATGCGCGATGGTCGGCCGGCGACGGTGAGCTGCTCCTTCCTCATGATGTGTTCCGGCTATTACCGGTATGAGGCCGGCTACGCGCCAACGTTCGCGGGGCAGGACAAGTTCAAGGGCCGCATCGTCCACCCGCAGACATGGACCGACGACATCGACCACGCATCCAAGGACGTGGTGGTGATCGGCAGCGGGGCGACGGCAGTGACCATCGTGCCGGAGGTCGGCAAGACGGCGAAGCATGTGACCATGCTGCAGCGCTCGCCTACCTACGTTGTGTCGCGCCCGGCCGAAGACAAGATGGCAAACTGGATGCGCAAGCGCCTGCCGGCGAAGATAGCTTACGGCATTGTGCGCTGGCGGAATGTGTTGCTCGGCGCGTTCTTCTATAACCGTGCGCGGTCAAGTCCGGCGAAGACCAAGGATGGAATCCTCAAGCTCGCCAAGGCGCAGCTTCCCGAAGGTTACGACCTGTCGCACTTCACGCCGCGCTATAACCCCTGGGACCAGCGCATGTGCCTGATCCCCGACGCTGACCTGTTCCAGTCGATCAAGGACGGCAAGTCGAGCGTGGTTACCGATGAGATCGAGACATTCACCAAGACGGGCATCAAGCTGAAGTCGGGCAAGGAGCTGCCGGCGGACCTGATCGTGACTGCCACGGGCCTCGACTTGCTGTTCCTCGGCGGTATGAAGGTCAATGTCGACGGCGTCGAGGTCGAGATGGGATCGCAACTGACCTACAAGGGCATGATGTATTCGAGCGTGCCCAACCTCGCCTCGGTGTTCGGCTACACCAATGCTTCTTGGACCCTGAAAGCCGACCTCACCTGCGAGTATGTCTGCCGCCTGCTGAACCACATGGACGCGCGGGGCCTCACATCGGCCACGCCGCGCAACACCGATCCGACAGTGACGACCGAGCCATGGCTCGATTTCTCGTCGGGCTATGTTCAGCGTTCAATCTCGAAATTCCCCAAGCAGGGATCGAAAATGCCTTGGAAACTGAACCAGAACTACTTCCGCGACATCAAGCTGCTCCGCCGGGGCAAGCTTGATGACGGGGTCCTGCAGTTCGACAAGATCGCCGCGAAGGTGAAGACGCTGGCCTGAGCCGGCTCCTTCGTGCCTAGTTCCTGATCCGCACGCCAAGCGTGGCGTTCACGGGTTCGCCAGGGAAGTAGCGGTCGGCGCCGTTAGCGAAGTCGGCGCGGTCGGCGTAGCGCTCGTCAGTAATGTTGCGGATGGTTACGAACGCCTCGAGCGCGTCCGAGACGCGCCATGCGCCGCGCAAATGCACAATCAGATGGCCCGGATAGGTCGCGGTATTGGCGGCGTTTGTGAAATACTCGCCGACATACTCCGCGCTGATGCCCAGCGACAGGTCTGCATTGCGCCAGGCCAGACCAGCGTCAGCGAGCCATTCGGGCGCGGTATCGATCTGATCGCCATCGACAATGTCTTCCGATGCGACGACCACGTTGCGTGTGAAAGCATAGGTCTGATCCGACCAGCTGACGTTGCCATTCCAGCTGAACGTTCCGCCCATCCAGTCGCCAATCTCGCTGTCCAGCGCTAGCTCAACGCCAACATGATCAGTCTTGCCGTTCGGCACGTTGAGGCCATCGCTGTCGCGGAAGAAGAAGTTTTCCTTCTTCATCGTGTAGGCCGCGAGATCATATGACACGCCTGCGATCGCGCCGCGCATGCCAACTTCATAGCTGTCTAGCGTCTCCACGTTCAGGCGCTGAATGGCCTGGAGGTTCTGCAGGCGATACTGGTCCGATGTCTGTGGGGCGCGTTCGCCGCGCGCATAGTTGGCGTAGACCTCGGCACCTTCAAAGCCCGTGTAGACCACACCCAGCTTGGGGGTAAGCAGGTCGAAGGTGTCGGTCCGGTTTGGCGCAACGCGAAAACGGCCATAGGTACCAGGGGCCTTATTCGTCGTGTAGTCGTAGGCGTGCGACTCGGCGCGAAGACCAGCCAGCAGGCTCCAGTTCGGAGCAAAGTCCCAGTTCAGCTCGCCATAGGCGCCGCTCATCAGGGTTTCGACGTCGTAGTCGTAATGAACGCCGCGCGGAAAGGTTGGGTTGGCGGGAGGCCCGCCAAAGCTTGCGCGTGTCTGCGTCTCGGTCAGAAAGCCATTGGCATACTGGATATCGGCGCCGATAGCCCACCGGAAGCTCTTCGGGCCGGACTCGTATCGGGTCATGATGCCGACAGAGTCATGGCCATTCTCTTCGGTCGACTGATCCGGCAGGAAGTGCTGGATGAACTTCATGCGTTGCGCGATGCCGAACGGCGTGATGATCAGTTTGTCCTGTCCAATATTGGTCTCGAAACGCACGTTTGCGCGCGCGGCCCACGCATCGCGATAGGCTTCAGGGTTCGGATTGGTCGTCGCGAGGTCTATGTTCTTGTAGGCTTCGAAGCCCTGAATGAAGCCTGCCGTTTCTTGGTTCAGGTTCACAGCCGCGAGGGTCGCAACGGCGTTCCAATCTTCGCCCCGGAACTTCGAGCGCACGGTTAGCTTTTGCTGTTCGACGCCGGAGGAGTCACGCCAGCCGCCATCGTCCATAACGGACAGGCCGATCCAGTTCGACACGCCATCGATGTCGACGTTCGCCGTGGCATCCGCGCGATATCGCTGCAACGTGTTGCCACTAAGGGTCAGCGTCTGGCCGGTCTGGGCGCCGGGCTCCGGGTCGATGAAGTTCATCAGGCCGTGGACGGCGTTGGAGCCGTAGCGCACAGAGGCCGGGCCACGTACGACTTCGATCGCATCGGCGGTTTCGTGGTGGACCTCGAACAGTGCGTTGACGTTGCCGAACCCCGACGCGCGCGTCGGAATACCATTCTCGAGGATGAGGAACGAGCCCTGGCCTGCACCGGCCGGCAACACGGGGGAACGGATCGCGACCAGCAATTCCTGCCCCGAGTTCATCTGCACGTTGACGCCGGGGACCGTATTCAGGATCTCGGCAGGATGGTTGGCGCCGACATCCTGGATTGTCTTGCTGTCGATGACCGAATAGGCACCAGGATCGCTCGCATTGCGGTCCCCATAGATGATGACGACCTGTCCGCCTTCCGGAGCGTCAGCGGGAGCAGCTGCGGGCGCGAGCGGGCCGGCGGCCGCTTGAGGCTGCTGCGCAAGCGCCGGTGCGGATAAGGCTGTGGCCGCTGCCGCAAGCGCGATCCAGCTCGCGGCCGTGTAAGCTTTCCTCAAGGAACTCTCCCGTTTCCGTCAGACTCTCTGCTGTGCCTAGGGGGGTTGTTTACGCTTTTCAGCGTTGCCGACTAGTGCAGGGAAACTACGGAGTTTGCGGAGTTGGCGCAGCCGGAACCATGTCCGGTGTTGGCGCCGGAGTTGTGATCGGCGCAGCAGGGGCGACACCTTCCGGAGCCGGGGCAATCGGAGCGGGCTCAACCGCTACGGGAGCTATCGCTGCCAGTGTCGCGTCCTGAACGACCGGCGTCAGCGAGTCGTCGGACTTGAATAGGGAATAGGGCAGCGATCCCACAACAGCGGCCGCCATGATCGTGGCAAGCGTGCCAGCGTAGAGGGTCTTCCACGACAGGGCGAGGAAGTCTGGGCGACGCTCTGGGCACATGATTGAAAGTCCCCCGATCAGGATGCCCATCGAGCCGAAGTTGGCGAAGCCGCAGATTGCATAGGTGACGAGCGTGCGCGTGCGCTCTGTCATTTCGGACGCCGGCAGATTACCGAGATTGATGAAGGCAACGAACTCGGTGAACACGGTTTTCTGTCCGACGAACGAGCCGGCCTTGACGGCTTCCTCCCAAGGGACGCCAGCGACATACATCAGCGGCGCGAAGAGCCAGCCGAGGATCATGTCGAGGCTGAGCCGCTTGCCGCCGCCGAAATCGATCGGCACTGCGCCCAGGACCGAGTTGGCAATGTAGACCAGCGCCAGCGCCGCGATGAGCATCGTGGCGATGTTCCAGATGATGGCGATGCCGTCCGTTGCGCCGGTGGCAAATGCGTCCATGGTCGAATGGTATTTGAAATCGGACTCGGTGGACTCTTCGTCCGACTTGCCCGTCTCAGGGATCATGACCAGCGAGAGCGCAACCGCTGCAGGGGAAGCGATGATGGAGACTGTTAGCAGGTGTATCAGTACGTTGGGCAGCAATGGCCGCAACAGTGTAACGTAAACGACCAGCACCGAGCCGGCGATGGTCGCGAACCCTGTCGCCATGACGATCAGCAATTCGGATCGCGTCATGGTCTTGAGGTACGGCTTGATGAGGAGCGGGGCTTCCGTCTGGCCCATGAAAATGTTCGCGGCGACCGACAGGCTAGCCGGGCCTGAGATGCCCATCGTCCGCTTGAAAACCGCAGCAAAGCCGCGCGTGATGACTTTCAGAATGCCCCAATGCCACAGGATCGCGGACAGCGAACCGATGACGATGATCAATGGCAGCAGCTGGAATATGAAAATCGGACCTTGCGATCCGACGAGCTTCTCCCACGCGCCCTGGTCACCGATAAACGGACCGAACACGAACTTAGTACCTTCGCGGGTCGCGGCGATCAGCACATCGATCCAGTTGTTCATCCCGTTGAGCGCGTCGCGGATCACGTGGCCGCCGGGGATGTTGAACTGGGTAAACAGTATCGGCATCCAGAACAGCAGGAGGATAACAAAATACATCATGATCGTCGCGCCGAGCACGATCTTCCAAGGGAATTTCCTGCGGTTCTCGGACAGCGCCCAGGCGATGCCGACAATCACGAACAGGCCTATGATGGCCCGCGCGTTGTCCCAGCCCCATTCGATATTCATGCCCCGCTCGCCCCGTTCTCGCGTCTACTTTACCAGTTCGTCCGCCAGCGCCGTCGCGCCGTAGATATTCCGCAGCGCCCCCACGATCGCCTGGCTGGACAGGGACACCATCCGGTTTAAGGCAGGATCGAACCCGTACGAGCCGCCCGTTGAATGAATGTTGCCGTCAAATGCCAGACCAATGACGCGCCCTTGCCTGTTGAGCACGGGTGAACCGGAATTGCCACCGGTGATGTCATTGGTGGAGACGAAGTCGTATTGCATATCGCCCGGCAGCTTGTGCTCGCCGCCAATCCATCGGACGCCAAGGTTGAACGGGTAGGCGCCTGTCGCCCGTTTCCACAGGCCAGACATGTATGTGAAAGGCTCTATCTTGCCGCGAACCGGATCATCCCAGCCCTGCACCACCCCAAAGGAGAGGCGGAGGGTGAAATTCGCGTCGGGGTACATGCTCTGCCCGAGCACGGCAAAGCGGAGGCCAGCCAGTTTCTCGGCAGCGCTGACTGTGGGGGCGGAGACGTCGCGCTCATACGCCAGACGTGCTTCGCGGGCGGCGGCGTCGACCTGGCGGATCAGGACGAGTGCTGGATCGTTCGACGCCTGGGCCTGTTTGGGATCGGCCCACATCCGCTTGCGAAAGGCAGTGTCGCCGATTTGAGAGTTGTCGACAATGTCGGCGGCAATCTCTCGCGAAGCGCGGGCGCCGAACATGGCTTTTATCGCAGGGTGGTCTGCGCCGAGATACTCGCGAGCCTTGTCGAGCCAGAAAGCGATGGCGAGCTTTTCAAGAACCGGATGCACTGCCGCCTCAGCGAGAATGCCGGCATGCACGCCGCCTATGCGCGAGGGGCCGTATTCCCGCAGGCGGGATCCCTCGGGCCTTGCCCGCTCCGTCGCCGAGCGATAGATCGTGCGCGCGTCGTCGAGCAGGACGGACCCCGCTCCGAAGCGCAGTTCAAGCATGTGGTAAGGCAGGAACTCGCGCTTCTCTGCCGGAGCAATGGCGGCAAGCGTGGCGAAAGGATCGCCAAACTTCGTACGCAGGTCGGCCGACGCGGCGAGCGCATCCTTTAGCTTTTGTTCCTGCGCAACTTTTACTGCGAAAAACGAAGGCTCGACGAGCGCCCCTCGTTCGCCCTTGAACACCTTCAGATTGTTCTCGACCGAGTCGAGCGCTTCGCTGACCTGCCTTGCCTCTTCTTCACCTTTGGTCGCTTCCGTCAGCAACGATCCTCGAAACTGCGAGAGATATTCGATCCGCCAGGGGAGATAGTGATCGCGCTCGAATTCAAGTTGCGAGACGGCGAGCAGGCGCTCCGTCGAGCCCGGATAGCCGGAGACGAATATCAGCTCGCCAGCTTTCGGTCCCGCGGCGTCGATCCGCAATGGATCGGCAAATGTCGCCGGCTTGCCATCGCGATAGAGGCGCAGCAGCGCCAAATCGAGTGCGTAGCGCGGATAATTGAAATTGTCGGGATCGCCGCCAAAAAACGCGGCCTGCGTTTCCGGAGCAAAGGCGATGCGCAGATCGTCATAGCGATCATACACGTAGAGTTGGTATTGGCCGCCGCGGTACATGTTGACGACATCGCAGCGTAGCCGGGACTGGGCAGCGCAGGCCTCGTCCTCAATACTTGCAATTTCGTCAGCGCGCGCGGCGGCTGCGCCACCTGTAGGCGCCTTGGCCATGGCAGCTTTAACGCGGTCCGTGACGTCGCTGATGGACTTCAGAATGGACGCTTCCGCGCCGGGGCAGACTCTCTCGTCCTTGCGTGCAGCAGTATAGAAACCGTCGTCGACATAGTCGTTCGCCGCGCTGGACAGGGCTGTCGTGCATTCGGAGACGCAATGGTGGTTGGTCAGCACTAGCCCTTCTTTTGAAACCACCGCGCCAGAGCAGCCATTCTCCAATCGAACAGACGCCTTGCGGACGTGGTCGAGCCATTTCTGGTCCGGTGCGAAGCCGTACTGTTGTTGTACTGTAGCTGCCGGAAAACTGTCGAAGGTCCACATGCCCTCGTCAGCAGAAGCTATCGCGGTAACGCCAAGAAGTACTGCGACGAACACGCCAGCGGCGGGCGTGAACAATCTGGGCATCAATCTTTTCCGCTTCAATAGGCGGCTCCTGCGTGAGGCGGACGATCCAGCGGAACGCCTATTCGCCGTTCATCACGCTCTCGCCGGACTTCTTGAGATACATCGACTGCTTCGGACGATCCATCACGCGGTGCATCATTGGAATGAAGGCGTCGAGCGGCATAGACTCATACGCGCTATCGAAGGCCGGTTGGTCGTAGAGGTGGCAGAACTGCGCGGTGTATTCAAACGCCGGGTGGCCATGGAACTGGTCGCGGGCATTTTTGTCGAGACCGATGTGATCCCAAAAATAATAGCCCTGGAAGATGCCATGATTTTGCACCATCCAGAGATTTTTCTCTGACACGAAAGGCTTGAGGATCGCCGCGGCGATATCGGGATGATTGAACACGCCGAGCGAGTCGCCGATGTCATGGATGAGCGCGCAGACAACATACTCCTCATCCATGCCAGCCTTGAAGGCGCGGGTGGCGGTCTGCAGCGAATGTTCAAGCCGGTCGATCGGGAAGCCACCGCAATCGCCCTTCAGCAGGTTGAGGTGGGTGACGATGCGGTCGACATGGCTTTTCGCGAACACCGAGTTGGCGGCGACAATCTTCTGCCAGTCTTCCGGCGTTGCGTTGGTGAACGCCGTGAAGGTGGCGCGACCCATGGGTTCTTCATGGCTAACGTGGTCGGTGGGCAAGGTCTTGAGATCGTCGGCCATCTCTGGGCTCCTGATGCTGTCGGCGCAGATTAGCTGACGTTGGCCGGTTGGCAAATCGCCGCTCAGACATGGCCAATCCACGCGTTCACAAGCGTTTTGAGCGCCTGCAGGTTGGTCTCGAGAGCAGTACCCGCGCCGAGCGTCGCCATCGCCCTGTCCTTTCCCAGCCACTTCAGCAGCCCTTTGGGATCGGGGATGGCGGCGGCCGGCGCTTCCTTCCCGACCTTGGCGCCAAGATGAAGGACTAGCTGCACCGTGCTCCGCGAGCGGAGGTTCACCGTTGCGAACCATTCGGTCGTGCGAAATGAGAGAGAGTTCCATTTAACGCCATCGGCGATGGACTTGTCGACGGCAAGTATGGCTTTCCTCACGGCATCGAACTCGACCTTCAGGGGATGATCCAGGGAGGCCATGAAATCGGCGGCGGTTGGTTCGGCTTTCGTCGTGCCCTTTTTGGGGGCTTTGGCCGATGCCTTTGCAGTCTTCTTCGCTGGTGGATTCGCTGCGGCGGGCTTCATCTGCGTCACTTTAGGTACCCTTCCGTCGGCATCACAGGTTGTCCACTCGCCAACTTGCACGCCACGGTCGAACTAGCCCGAGCGGATGATGGGGCCATCGCCCTTGCGGTAAAACTCCCGGTAGCCGTGCATCTCGCCGTCGAACGTCTGACCTTTGTTCCAGATACGGCCGTCCTTATGTTAGCCGATCGAAGGCTTCGGCATCAGCATCACGATGCCTTCCAGCGCGCCGCAAAGGCCAGCATCCTGTCCTTGTTGTAGGACTCGCCGCGTTCAAGCGGCGACGTGTTCTGGCTGGCCAGGAACTTGCCGTATGAGTCGAGCACATAGAAATGCGGATAGCCGTCTGTGTCCGGATATGCAGACAGAAATTCTTCGTTCCGCTTCTTGGGCTCCCACGTGATCTTCACGATCACGAAGCTCGCGGCGAAGGCGTCGCCGACATCGTTGTTGCGCGCGAGGTAGTCGTCGAGGATGTGGCACCAGATGCACCATTCTCCACCGACATCGAGCAGGATGCGCTTGCCGGATGCTTGTGCCGACACGACGCCCGCCGCGAGGTCTGCCTTGGGATCGCGCGTGGGATCATAACTCATCGAATTCAGATAGAGGTCGGCGCGGACGACCATGCCAGCGGGCGGCCTGGCGGACGCTGGCGCGGGTGAGGCCATCGACAGCAGACTCACTGACAGCAATGCAAGCAACTGCAGTTTCATGTCGCGCACCCCCAAAAACAATTAGGCACGCGGCGATCCGGGCTTCCATTTCATGTTGCCCACGAAATTCCAGATAAGCACGAGTATGGACATTGCCATGACGGGCATGAGGTAAGTCTGGAAGGTCAGGCTGAGGGGGCTGAGGAAGTGGTCGGTTGTGACACGGGAACAAGCAATAGCGCCAACCAGCAACACGCTGAGCACCACAAGCAGCACCTTCGCGACAGATGACCAGGATGGCTCCGACCCCGCTCTTCGCACGAGCAGCGCCCATGTCAGCAGAAGGGCCGAGCCCAGGAAGGCGGCATTTTCCAACGCGCCGACCTGATCACCGACAGGATCAGTGGTTACGACGCCAAAGCTGAGCGCCTCAGCGACTTCCTTCAGGCCGAACTGAATTATCGCCAGTTGCATCGCGAAGGCGAAGGCCAGCGCGAGCCCGGCGATTGCAAGGGCAAGACGCGCGGCTGACGCGACAAGCAACGCCGAGACCCATACAGCTCCAACGAAGTAGCCAATGTACAAAAGCGACCGTCCGCTGCCGCCGGTTAACAGGCCAGGCGCCTGCAGCGTGGCTGCAAGCGAAAGCAGGATCAGCGATCCATAGCCATAAGCTTCCGCTTCCCAACCACGCGCCGGACGCATGTCACCCAGCCAATAGCATCTGCGCCATGATGTTGCGCTGGATCTCGTTGGAGCCAGCGTAGATCGAGGTTTTGCGGTTGTTGAAGTACGAACCGGCCGACGTGATCAGGTGTTCGGGCGCCGGAAGCGGCTCGTTCGAGCGGCCTTCGAGGTGAGCGTAGGTGTCCTGCACGAAAGGCAAGCCGTAGACGCCGGCGGCTTCAAGCACGATCTCGGTCACCTTCTGGCCAATCTCCGATCCGCGCGTTTTCATCAGCGACGACATGGCACCGACAGACTGGCCGGAGGACAGCTTGTCGAAGATGCGCCGTTCGGTGGCGTCGAGCGCTTCGATCTGGATTTCGAGGTCCGCCAGCTTGCGGGCGAAATCCGGGTCTTCGAGCAGCGGACGACCGCCGGCTGTCTCCATCTTCGCGATCCGCCGCGCCTTTTGAAGCGCGTTGAGATTGCCCGGAGCGTAGGCCGAGCCGCGTTCGAACGTCAGCAGGTATTTGGCGCAGGTCCAACCTTCGCCTTCGGCGCCGATGCGGTTTTCAACTGGCACCTTCACGTTGTCGAAGAAGACTGAGTTGATTTCCTGGTCGCCGACGGGCGTGTCATCCAGCGTGTTTATCGGCGAGATCGAGATGCCCGGCGACTTCATATCGACGAGGATAAACGAGATGCCGTTCTGCTTTTTGTCTTCCTTCGAGGTGCGGACGAGACAGAAAATCCAGTCGGCCCATTGGGCGTAGGTGGTCCACGTCTTTGAGCCATTGAGGATATAGTGATCGCCTTCGCGTTTGCCACTCATCGAGAGGCTGGCAAGGTCGGAGCCTGAACCCGGCTCGGAATAGCCTTGGCACCACCAGACATCGGAGTTGCGGATCGGCGGCAGAAACTTCTTCTTCTGCTCATCCGTGCCGAACTTCATGATCACTGGCGCGC
The DNA here is from genome assembly GCA_947478925.1 of Hyphomonadaceae bacterium. Taxonomy (GTDB): domain Bacteria; phylum Pseudomonadota; class Alphaproteobacteria; order Caulobacterales; family Hyphomonadaceae; genus UBA7672. Next base: position 11,182 of record CANJXY010000048.1, read on the forward strand.
ACATGCGGACACCCATCGAGCTCATGCGTGGGGCGCCAGAGAGGGACATCTCCATCTCGTAGATGTACTTCTGCGTTTGCGTCCAACCGGGGCCGCCATGTTCGGTCGGCCAGTTGGTGACGAGCCAGCCCTTTTCGGCGAGCTTCTTAAGCCACGCTTTCTGGTGCGCCTCGTCTAGCGAGCCGTTCTTCGTCAAGGCCATACGCTTCTTGAGATCGTCCGTGTAGTTCTCGGCGATCCACGCGCGGATTTCGTCGCGGAATTTCAGTTCGTCGGCAGTGAATTCAAGATCCATATCAGCTCACCCAATCTTTTCAGGTAACTTTGTCCATGCGCGTGACGACCGGTGCGCCATCGAGAAACGGACCCATGGCGCGACCAAGGCGCTTGAAGTGTTCAAAGCCACGGTGGGCTTCGACGGCAGCGGCGTCCGCGTACTGTTCCATGAAGATGTACTTGGTGGTTGAGCCCTGCACCTTGAACAGCCTGTAGTACAGGACGCCCGGTTCGTTGGCGTTGACTGCAGCTTCAAGCTCCATCGCGGCCTTCTCAAAATCGGCCTGCGAGCCTTCTTTCACGTTGAGTTCGGCAACCGCACCAATCATTTTTTTCTCCGTCTTTGGCCCCCAGAATAGGGGTTACAGCGCGCTTGTCATCTGCCAGCTTGGCGCATGTGGTTTGAAGGGATTTCGGGATGGGCGACGACCTGCAGGCGCGCCGGATCGAGACGGTAAAACGCCACATGGCGCTTGAAATCAACCATGACTGGGACGGCGTGATCGCGACGTTCGACCACCCCCGGTACGAGATGAACGGCTATGGGCCGGTCTTCGACGGCGAGGATGCCGTGCGGGGCTATTTCGCAGCGTCACGGACACCCTTCCCCGACCAGGGGAATGAGGTGATCGCCATCGCGGCCGATGGCGACACCGTGCTGGTCGAATTCTGGCTGACAGGCACGCATAGCGGGCCGCTGAAGGCTGGCGACCGTGTGATCGCGCCGACGGGGCGCAGCTTTCGCGTGCGCATCGCCGCCTCGTTCGAGTTCAAGCCGGGCACGGACCGGATCGTCTGCGAGCGCCCCTATTTCGACCAAGGCGCGGTGTTCAAGGCGCTGGGCATCGGTTGAACCAGCCTACTCGCTTTCGTCAGCGTAGTTCTTGACGCCCTGCGTATCGTTGAGGCGGGCGCCGGCGAGAATTCCTGGGAGCGCGTGGTTGCCTTCGTGGCAGGCGTATTCGTAGGCGGGCTTGGGCGAACGGTTGAACACCATCTGCGCGCGCCACTTTTGACTGAACAGCTTCGGATCATCGACGGTGAATTCGTAGAGGATCTCGGTGTCGCTGACGCGGCTGAAGCGTTCAGTGACCTTGCCGTCGGGCGAGAGCAGATAGCTGGCCGAGAAGAACGTGCGGAGGCTTTCGCCCGGGTTGAAGTTGGTGGTTTCGACCACCAGCGTGTCGCCATCCCAATGCCCCTTGGAGCGGCCGAGCCACTGGTAGACATCCATGTTGGCCGCGCCTAGGGGGATGATGCGGGCGTCGTGGTTCATCTCGACATTGATGAGCACGTAGTCCTTCGTCTGTACGAACTGGTACGTGTTGTTGTACATCACGTTGATCATGGGCGGACCGCCCGTGGAGCCGAAGCCGACAAGGCAGCGTTCGGCCATCGGGCGTGTTTCCGGTCCATCAAACGTGTTGCGCACGAAGTACAGGCCATCGTCGAATTTCTTGCGACCTTCGGGCGTGTAGGGAATTTTTCCATTCGGCGGATCGACGATCCACGACGAGCGCTTCTCGCCGTTGATGGTGGCGTACTGCGTTCCAGCGTCGACGTAGAAACTGTTGTACCCGCCCACGTCTTGTCCGGCCTTCGGCGCGCCCGACTTCGGATCGGTCGGCAGGCCGGAGCGGGCGTCAGCCGCCGCGCGGCCCGCTTCGAGCTTCTGAGCCTGCTCCGCCGGGATGGCGAGTTCTTTGAACTGGGCGGAACGCTCAAGGCTGGTCAGTGAGGTATTGGTCCAGAACCCCTGCAGGTCCGGCTTGCCGTCCGTGGCACGCGGAGGGGTGTAGCCACCTGCTTGCGCGAATGCGGCGGGGGCGCCTACGGAAAGCAAGGCCAATGCGGCCAGAATGCTGCGAGCCCGTTGATTCATCTGCCTCTCCCTGCGGTCCGTCCGCTTTTTGGCGCGGTTTCTTCCTGCAGGATAAGCCACCGCCCCGATTTGTCACGTCACGGGACCGTCACCCCACGGATCCGTGGAGGGAGCAAGGTGGGGGGATTGGGGATTGTTGCAGAGCCCCGAAGAGCGACCCATGATCATTTCCAACGGATCAAGCAGGATCACGGCGCCGCACGCGAAGTGATCGAGAAATTGAAAGCAACCACGCCCCGCGCCAGGAAGCAGCGGTACGAATTGTTTGATCACCTCAAGATCGACATGTGGGTCCACCACAAGGTCGAGGAAGCATTGTTTTATTCGCATCTGCGCGCCGGCAAGGAGATGCATGGCGAGGCGATGGAAGCCTATTACGAGCACCACATGGCTAATGGGGCGTTCGAGGAGCTCAATACCTTCCCCTTCGACAGTGAGGAGCGGGGCATGAAGTTCAAGGCGCTGTGCGAGCTGGTCGAGCACCACATGAAGGAGGAAGAGCGCGACTTCTTTCCGGTGGCGAAGAAGGTCCTCTCCAAGGAGGAGTCGCTGCTGACGGGCGAGCGCTTTGACAAGCGCAAACGGGTTGTGATGGCGGCGCTCCAACCACCGGACGTCAAGCGCGACCTAGCGAATCTGACGAAGGTAGAGCCTTCGTTCGAACGGTTGCTCGGGTCAGCTTGCGATCACTTGCAAACTTCCTTGAGCAGCGCCTTGGCGGTCAGGCCTTCGGGTCACATCAACCTGTCGCCGACAAGCGTTGCGCGCGCAACTTCGACGCCCTCGAGCGCATAGATCACATTGCCAATGACGTTGATCTACTCCGTCAAACAGTGGGTGCGCGTCGTGTAGAGGACCCAACCGGCGGACTTTCCGTCGATCAGCGGACCTGGCTGCAGAAATACGACGCGGACGCGGGCCAGCAGCAGGCCTAGGCTGTCGGCGGCCGTGTCCGTCTTAACGGTATCCTTTAGCTACAAGAGGCAGGCGACGTCGTTCTGGCCCCGCAGCAGCTCATTGTCCAACTTGGCGCAGGTGTTGTCGCCAGTTTTGCCAAGCACGAGCCTGCATTCAGGCGAAACTGCGACCGGCGAGCGCGGGGAGGCCAGCGCGGGCCTCGCTACCATAGGCGCGAGCTTGGGCTCCGGCGGCGTTTCTCAATCAGCATCTAAAAGGCACAGTGGAAACAACGACCCCAACCCTTTTCATCACCTTCGCTATTCTCCCTTGAACACCGGCTCGCGTTTCTCGAGGATCGCAGCGACGCCTTCCTCATGATCCCGGGTGTGGTGCATCAGGCCCTGTGCAGCGGCGGACATCTCCATGATCGTGTCATAGTTCGCCTGCGTGCCGTGACGGAGCAGTTGCTTGGCGACGCGGAGGGATTGCGGCGGCTGTTTCGCGATCGACGTGGCGAGCGCCATGGCTTCGGTCATCAGCTGGTCGCCGGGAACGACTTTCGAGACGAGGCCCCATTCGAGTGCGGTCTTGGCATCGATGAGATTGCCGGTGAACAGAAGCTCGCAGGCGCGGCTCATGCCGATCACGCGCGGAAGGAGCCAAGCGCCGCCATCGCCTGGAATGAGGCCGAGCTTGAGGAAGGTGACGCCGTACTTCGCGTTGTCGGCGGAGATGCGGATGTCAGCCATGCAGGCGACGTCGCAGCCGAGACCTACGGCGGCGCCATTCACAGCGGCGATCAGCGGGATTTCGAGATTGTAGAGGGCGCGTACGATCTGGTGGACGCCAGTCTTGTAGTTGTCGCGCACTTCGGCGGGGTTGCCTGCGAATGAGCCGACGCGATCGCGCATCGCCTTGACGTTGCCGCCAGCCGAGAAGCCCTTGCCCGCACCGGTCAGGATGGCGCAGCGGAGCGAATGATCCTTGTTGATCTGGGCGCAGGCGTCACGCACTGCGTCCCCATCCCCGGGCTCGCCGAGCGCGTTCATGGCGTCCGGACGGTTCAGCGTCAGGATCGCGATGGGGCCTTTTTTCTCGAGCGTAATCATGAGCGCGGTTCCCGGTGCGGTTTTTCGTTGGCGCAGGGATTAGCGGGCAAATGAGTGCGTGTCATCTCTGGAGGGGCTGGTGGGGCGGTGCGCGCGATCCAGCATTCGTAACGGCTGCGCCGTCCGGGATGCCGCGACTCCCTGCCTACGCCCTTGGCTTCGGAAGGTAAGTGGGTCCCCGAAAAGGTTGGAGCTGCCTGAGGACCCGGGCAGCCTCGCATCATTTGGCCTGCACCCTTCGGCTCTACCCGTCGAAGAAGAAGGTTCGCAGGTCCCGCGTCCCCGCAGGTGTTGTGTCGACGGCCTCGAACAGCGGGATTGCCCCCCCTTCCCGCGCCGTTGAACAGCGTACACGAATGCCCTCCTACGGGATCGACGGAAGGAGCTTATCGCGAGATTGAAAGCGTAGGATCGAGATATTCCGATTGGGACGTTTGAAGCGAGCAAGTGGTTGAGTTTTTTGGTTCACATTCGAAGGAATGTGCGAAGAACTGGTCAGGTCTGGCGGGGTGTGGCGCGCGCGGAACCCCACCGCTACGCGCACGTTGCTCGGACAGGCCCAACGCTTTCCAACGCATCGGCAAACCTGCCCGCAAACTTGGCGGTGCCGCGAAGTTGCCGCACGAAACGCCCGTGAGTTCGGCGGAGCATCCCCATCCTAAGGATGAGGAAACGGGCAACACGGCCGAGACCCGGTCCCACCCAGAGGGCGCTTGCAACCCACCGCCAGGTTAATCGCCGCCGAACACCAACCGCTCGGACTGATCAACTATTGCTGAGTTCCGTATATCGGCGCAGGTGCCAGTCGGTGTTGCCGAACTGGCTTTCGATCATCGTCACGCGCTTGAAGAAGTGACCAACATTGAGTTCGTCGGTCATGCCCATGCCGCCGTGAATCTGTACGGCGTCCTGGCTGATCAGCTTGCCAGCCTTGCCGATCTGCACTTTCGCGCCGGAGGCGGCGAGTTTGCGGGCCTTGTCGGCTTCGTCGAGTTTCAGCGTAACCATGTAGGTCATCGAGGTCGCTTGCTCGGCCGCCATGAACATGTCGACCATGCGATGTTGCAGGACCTGGAAGTTCGCGATGGGCTGGCCGAACTGTTTGCGCTGTTTGGCGTAGGTGATGGTTGCTTCGTTGAGAACCTTGAAGCAACCGACCGCTTCAGCGCAGAGCGCCGCGATAGCGTAGTCGACGGTCTTTTCAATCAGCGGCAGGCCACCGTCGATTTTGCCGAGCACGGCGTCGACGCCGACAGAGACATTCTCGAAATAGATTTCCGAAGCACGCAATCCATCGACTGTCGGGTAATCGCGCGTTGTGATGCCCTTGGCGGATTTCGGCACGACGAACACGGAGATGCCGCTGATATCACGCTGGCCGCCCGCGGTACGCGCGGTGACGATGAGGTGCGTGGCGAAGGGCGCGCCGATGACGACGGCCTTGTGGCCATTGAGCGTGTAGCCGGCGCCGTCCTTCTTGGCCGTCGTGGAGACATCGTTGAGATCGAAGCGGGATTTCGGTTCGGAATAGGCGAAGGCGAAGATGGTTTCGCCGCCGACGAGGCCGGCGATGTGTTCTTCCTTCTGAGCAGCCGTGCCTCCGTGGCGCAGGAAGTTGCCGCCGATGATGACGGTTTGTAGGTAGGGCTCTATTACAAGGCCCTTGCCAAATTCCTCCGAGATGATCATCGCCTCGATGGCGCCGCCGCCGAAGCCGCCGTCTTCTTCCGAGAAGGACGCACCAAGGAGACCCAGCTCGGCAAACTGTGACCACATTTCCGGACGCCAGCCGGCTTCTGACTTCGCGACTTTGCGGCGCGTGTCGAAATCGTACTGCTGGCGGACAAGCCGGGCGACCGTGTCGCGCAGCTGGTCCTGTTCCGAGGTGAAATTGAAATCCATGGAAAGTCTCCTTGCGACCCTTCTAGGACGCGATTTCGGGGTCGTGCAACTGGTCAGGCCGGGGCGACGTCGGGCGTGACTTTCGGTCGCCGGGGTTTGCGTAGGGTGAGAATGAAAAGTTCGGCGACGACGAGGTTCGGTACCCAGGCGGCCCAAGCGATGATGCGGTAGGCGTCGAGCGGGAATTCCCCGTTGGCCTGAATGATGGCGATCGGCAGATAGATACGCAGCGTCACGGCGCCAAAGGTGAGCGCAAAGGAGCGGATCATCCAGCGTTCATGAGCCGCGAAATCCTTGCGCATGGCGGCGGCCAAGGCGAGGAGGGTGCACGGCACCCAGAGGACGGCAAGCAGGAAGAAGCCCATGCCCGCGATGGGGCCAGCCGTAGAGGAAAACGCGATCGTTCCGCCGGCGAAGCCGCCGACAGTGCAAGCCGTGATGTAGACCCAACCCATCCAGCGATGGAGTGTCGGCGCATTCCGACGGAGCGGCTTCAAGAACTGGAAGGCGCCAAGCAGCATCGCGACGCCAGACGCCGCGATGTGGACCCGGAGGCCCCACTGATCGAACATCGGATTGGTCAGGCCGAGATGGGTGAAGCCGGTGGCCGTGAGGAACAACGCGTAGCCCCCCACACCGACTGACAATAGCATGATCACCAGCCAGATCACGAAGTTGCCCACGCGCGCTGCAGTCATTGTATCCTCCCTTACGCCCCTCTTTCGGGGGCTACGCCTTGAGGAAGCCCATCACGGCACCGGAGGCCATTACATGGCATCCGCGTTCATGAAGCTCATAGTCCAAGCACCATCTTGGCGATGATGTTGTGCTGGATCTCATTGGAACCGCCATAGATCGAGGTCTTGCGCATGTTGGCGTACATCGGCGCTGTGAGGTGAGCGTAGTCGGGCCCGATCGGGTGTTGGTTGTCGCCGTCCTGAGGGAAGCCGCGGAAGTATGGCGCGCCGTAGACGCCGACAGCTTCGAGTGTCAGCTCGGTGATACGTTGCTGGATTTCGGTGCCCTTGATCTTCAGGATCGAGGATTCCGGACCCGGACCTTCGCCGCGGCTTTCGCGGGCGAGCGTGCGGAGTTCGGTGTATTCCAGCGCCGAGAGATCGATCTCAAGTTCGGAGATTTTCTTCGCGAAGTCCGGGTTACGAATAATCGGCGCGCCCTGGTCGAGTTCGACGGAGGCGATTTCGCGCAGACGCTCGATGCCTTTCTTCGAGCGGGCGACGCCGGCGATGCCTGTGCGCTCGTGAGCGAGCAGGTATTTCGCGTAGGTCCAACCTTCGTTTTCCTTGCCGACGAGGTTGGCGACCGGGACCTTCACGTCGGTAAACCAGGTCTCGTTGACCTCGTGGCCGCCATCCATCGTGATGATCGGGCGCACTTCAACGCCGGGCGTCTTGATGTCGACGAGGATGAAGGAGATGCCCTCCTGCGGTTTTTTCGCCGTCGGGTCAGTGCGGCAGAGGACAAAGATCCAGTCGGCGAAGTGGCCCAGGGTGGTCCAGGTCTTCTGGCCGTTGATGATGTAGTGGTCGCCAACGCGCTCGGCTTTGGTTTTCAGCGAGGCGAGGTCGGAGCCGGCGCCCGGTTCAGAATAGCCCTGGCACCAGAAATCCTTGCCCTCGATGATGCGCGGCAGGTAGTGCGCCTTCTGATCTTCCGAGGCGAAGGCCATCAGCACGGGTGCGAGCATCGACATGCCGAAGGGAGGGATCGGGAGCGTTTCAGCCCGGGCGCATTCTTCCTGGAAGATGTAGCGCTGCGTCGCGTTCCAGCCGGTACCGCCGTATTTCTTTGGCCAGGCCGGAGCGCCCCAGCCGCGGGCGAACAAGGTACGTTGCCAGAGAAGAAAGTCCTCCTTCGAGTACTCGTCGCGCGAGAACTTGCCGCGAAGCTCGGCCGGGTAGCCAGTCTCGAGAAAGGCGCGGACTTCCTGGCGGAAGGCGATCTCTTCGGGCGAGAACTGGACGTCCATGGCTGGCTCCGGCGGCTATGATTGACGTTGCGTAAGCATGAGTCTGACGACTGATCGTGACCCGGTTGCACCTGTTTACGTCAGGTACGTCAAGCGGTTTTGCCCAAGAACGCGAGGTCGCGTTGCCGTAGGGACATGGTGCTAATCCCGTGGCGGCTAGGTTATACGCGTCAGCATGCACGTTCCGATCAAAACCCCCTGCGTGAAGGTCTGTGTGGTCGACGGACAGTCGGGCCATTGCCTTGGCTGCGGCCGGAATCTAGGGGAAATCGCGCGCTGGGCGAGGTTCAGCGACGGCGAGCGTGACCTGGTGATGGCCGCCCTGCCCGAGCGGATGGACGCGCTGAGGGCGTCGGGAAAGCTGGGTTGAGCCCGAAACTCGCTGCTTCGCGTTTGTTCTTCCGCAGCATATTCTCTGCTATCAAGTCGCTGCGCCTGCCGTCCACCCAAGGAGTCGGTCGCTTGAGAAAGGCCCTTTTTCCTGCGATCGCGCTGTTCGCTGCCGCCGCCCTCGGGGTCGTGGCGCTGCGTGGGACTGTGGACGACGGGCTGGAGGTGAAGCCGGCGGTTGCCGAAATCACCGACGCCGAGCCGGCATACACCAAGGTCACCCCGCACCAGATCCGCACCGCCTCGCTCCGCAAGGAAGGCGATGGTCATTACTGGGCGACCGCGCGGGTGAACGGGTCGACAGTGAAGTTCCTGGTCGATACCGGGGCAACGATGATCTCGCTGACGCGTCACGACGCACGCAAGATCGGCGTCAACACGGACACCCTGGTGCGCAGCATCGACGTGCGGACGGCCGCGGGTCGCGTGAAGGCGGGCACCGTACTGATCGACAGGATCGAGATCGACGGCGTCGTGCTGCAGAACGTGCAGGCCGTCGTGCTGGAAGAAGGCCTCGAGTATTCTTTGCTGGGAATGAGCTTCCTTAACCGGCTCGAAGGCTGGGACGTCACACCGAACGCGATAGTGATTCACCAGTAGGTGCCGCACCTAATGCGTACCTCCGTAAGCTTGCGCAGGGTCTTTTCGAGCAAACGCGCTTTCGTCCAAATTGGTCGAGACAGCCGTTTGTGGAAACGAACAACGCGGGGTCCCGCCGGCGGCAGCACAGTATTCTAAAAAAAAGACTACATAGGGCGGCCGGCGCGTACAATGATCGGCGACGCGCCGCGCCAGTTCG
>CANJXY010000049.1 GCA_947478925.1 Hyphomonadaceae bacterium
CTCGCGGCGGTCGAGCATGGTGAGGAGGCCCGTGGTGGCGGCGACGGCGGCGTGGGCCGGGTCGCGGCCGGTGGCGAAGGCGTTGGGCTGGTCGCTCTCGATGATGGTGACCTTGGGCATGGGCAGGCCAGCGCGCTGGGCCATGTCGCGCACGTCATCGGCATAGGCGCGCACGCGGGCATCAGGATGGTCAGGCGTGACCTCCTGCGCGCGGTACATCGACAGCACGATCTTGTCGGCGTTCCAGTAGCTGATCAGGTTGCCGATCAGGGCCATGGCGAAGGCGATCGCCATGCCGGCTGGGCCGCCAATGAGATAGCCGACGCCGACGAACAGGGCTGTCAGCGCCGCCAGGAGCATGAAGGTGCGAATGTGGTTCATGCGGAGCAATGTGGCCCTTCGCAGACGCCAAGCAAGATGCTTCCGGGAAGGTGAGCAAAACATCAGAATTTGTGAGCGAGTCGCGCGGGCCTGACTTTCCCGGGGTTCATCTTCAGCCCGAAAACAATGCGGAGCGGACCGACCTGGCGGATGAAGACGTGGTAGATTGCCAGCGGGATCAACAGGGTGGCCAATATCACCAGCAGATACTCCAGCAAGAGCGGAAGATGCGCCCGCTCGGCGGCCAGCCCCGCAGCCACGACGATCGGCTGGTGCAGCAGGTACACCGGCATGATGGCGTCGCTCAGGTAGCGGAGCTGTGGGGAGTCATGATTTAGTCTGGTTGAGGCCCACCCCAGGATCGCCAACAAGGCCGCCGCGCCATAGAGGCCATCGACGAGGCCTGTCTGCCACGCGGGCAGCGTATGGGCCGAAAGCGTGTCTGATGCCGCTATGCTGACCGCCACAAGCATCAGTGCCACGGCCATGGGCGTCAGCCAAGAACGTGCGGACTGCAGCCGGGGCCAGAAGCTTTCCGAACGCGCAAGCATCAAGCCCAGCAAGAATGGCGGCAGCGCGCGGAGGTGACCGGCGGGATCATCGAGAAACATGTCTGTGCGGCCGAAGGCCGGCTTGAGCACGGCGTCGGAGATCACGAACAGTGCGGCTAAGCCGACGGCCAGAGCGGCAATGGGGAGGCGTCCGAGCGACGCCTCGATGCACATCCAACTGGGCGCAGCAAGTCTCCACGTCAGGCCGGCGGCAAGCGCATAGGCCAGCAGGTAGGCGAGAAACCAGACATGGCCGAGGTCAGGCAAATGGAATCCGAAGACCGTGTGGGCGTGCAGCGGGGTATGCGCGACATAGGCAATGTAGCTACTGCCACGGGCCAACGGGTCGGTCATGTACCACATGGGCGGTACGAGAATTACAACCGCCATCAGAAAAGGCACGCCCAGGCGGAGGAAGCGGTTGACCGCGAATGTTGGAAGATCGCGGCTCGCGAGCATGAAGCGTGTCGCGGCGCCGCCGATGAAAAAGACGAGCGACATGCGCCATGGCGCGAGCATTTCGACAATGAGGTCGCCCCACAGACCGGCATGCTCGCTGTGAACCCGCCAACCCGTGGTGCGGTAAATGTAGGTGACATGCGTCAGGATCAGCAGGCCAAGTGCTCCGACGCGCAGCCAGTCGAGATCGCTTCTGCGTGCTGGCGATATCACGCCGGGCATAGGTCAGTTCCTGCAATGCCCCCCGGAAGTTATCACGCACAAATCAAGCCATCCCGGCGTTCGCCGGTGTTGAATGACATTTGGAGCGAGAAAGGTCGCAGATTTATCGCAAGAGCTCGTGCAGAGGCAGAATCCGCTCGCCAGCGACGCGAGCGGTTCATCGGCAGCTGCCTGGCGAGAGGGCCTCGGGTCGTTATTGAACGTTAACGGTAATCTTCTCCGACATGATTGGCGTCGGCTTGTGAAGTTCGTGGTTCATGTCGCCAAAGGCGAGCTGCAGCGTGTGCGGGCCAGGGCTGAGCTGCAGCACGACTTCGGTCTGGCCGCCGCCGAAATGCATGTGCTTGTCATCCTTCGGGATGGCGAATTGCTTGTCTTCATCCGTCAGCGTCGTGTCGATCAGCAGGTGATGGTGGCCGGTGTCCGGCTTGTCGGTGAGCGCTGGGGCGACGCCGATGCCGTAGGCGCCGAAGACGACGCGGAAACTTTGCGGCACGGTCTGGCCGTCGCGCAGATTGACGAAGTAGACGGCTGGACCGGGCGTCTCGTGCAGCGCGACGGCGTCCGCTTCCATATCGCTGATGGTCTGCTCGAGGGCGACGAGACGATCCGACATTTTGGATTCAGCTTCGGTGGAGACGTTCTCGGCGGGCTTGCTTTCTGTGCAGGCGGCGAAGGCCAGTGCAAGAACGGGGGCGGCAAGAAGAGCGGCGAGGCGCATGGCGAGGTTCCGTTGGTTCGCGTTTGGCGTTTCGCTCGAGAGATAGTATGCTCGCGCAATCGGGGGAGGGGATATCGACCTGCCAATTCGTCAGTCGCGATAGAACATCCGTGACCAGATCGTCCGCGAGGGGCTTCGTGTCAGTTTGGCGTCATGTTACCGAGGCCGCCATGCGAATTGCATGGGTCATCGTCGTCGCGAACGTGTTCTGGGCTGCGCCGGCCTTCGCGCAGGCGGCGTATGTAACGCCGCGTACGTCTTTCGGCGCGCCAGACCTTGAAGGCGTCTGGTCGAGCCTGACCGCAACGCCGCTGGAACGGCCGGCCATATTCGACGGACCAGCCACGACCGAAGAGAAGGCGGCGGCTTTTGTCGCATCCAGCCCAGAGGCGTTCCAGGCGGACACCAGCGATGGCGTCGGCGCGCGCGTGTCCGAATGGTGGGAGTTCGGGACGCACATGACGCGGATCAACGGCGAGATCCGCACCTCGCTGATCGTCGATCCGCAGGACGGCAAGATGCCCTACAGCGAAGCGGGGCGCGCCAGGTTGCGCCAGTTGCAGGCGGATGTGTTTGCGAAATTCGATGGGCCGGAAGCGCGGCCCGCGACCGAGCGATGTCTGGCAGGCGGATCAGGCGCCACGGGCGCGCCGCTTTTCGTGCCGCGCTACAATGCGAACTACCAGATCGTGCAGACGCGGGATTATCTCGTGCTGTTGATGGAGGCGGGCCGCGAGGCTCGGATCATCCGCCTCAACGCGCCGCGCCTGCCGCCCGCCATGCGGCGCTGGATGGGCGATTCGGTCGGGCGCTGGGAGGGCGACACGCTGGTCGTCGAGACGGCGGGGTTCGTACCCGGCGACGCATTCAAGCCGTCCGCGCCGATTCTCGTGTCCGAGGCGGCGCATGTGACGGAGCGATTCACCCGCATCTCTGAAGGCGAGATTCTCTATCGCTATACGGTCGATGATCCGGAGACGTTTACGCAGGCGTGGACAGCAGAAATGATTCTGCACCCCACCACCGCCCGGATGTTCGAGTATGCCTGCCATGAAGCGAACTACTCGCTGGCAGGTATGCTGGCGGGTGGACGGGAGCAGCGGGCGTCCCACCGCTAGTGCGGGAAGGGGGCTGGCTCACCCACAGCTTGAGTCGCGAAAGTATTTCAGCGCCGGCCTATTTTCATGCTTTGTTCAGGGGAACATTTGTAGTACAAACTCGTCTAACAGGGCTGGAATCGGCAGAGTTTGCCGCACCGCAGCCAGCATGGCAGATGTGGAGATGAAGATGGCGGGTGCCGCTCTCAAGCTGGTGGAAGACAAGGGCATGGACAAGCAGAAGGCGCTGGAAACAGCCCTTGGGCAGATCGAACGCAATTTCGGCAAGGGTTCGATCATGCGCCTTGGCGAACAGCGCGCCATGGATATCGAGGCGCTATCGACCGGCTCACTGAGCCTTGATGTTGCCCTTGGCATTGGTGGCCTGCCGCGTGGCCGGATCATCGAGATCTACGGGCCGGAAAGCTCGGGCAAGACGACTTTGGCGCTGCACGTTGTGGCCGAAGCGCAGAAAAGCGGCGGTGTTGGCGCATTTATCGACGCCGAACACGCGCTCGATCCGGTCTATGCCGGCAAGCTCGGTGTTGACCTCGACGACCTGCTGGTCTCGCAGCCGGACACGGGCGAACAGGCGCTGGAAATCGCCGACACGCTGGTTCGTTCCGGCGCGGTCGATGTGCTGGTCATCGACTCGGTGGCCGCCCTCACCCCGCGCGCCGAACTTGAAGGCGAGATGGGCGACAGCCTGCCGGGCCTTCAGGCCCGACTGATGAGTCAGGCCCTGCGCAAGCTCACGGGTTCGGTCTCGAAGTCCAAGACCATGATCATCTTCATCAACCAGATCCGCATGAAGATCGGCGTGATGTACGGCTCGCCCGAAACCACGACCGGCGGCAACGCCCTGAAATTCTACTCTTCAGTGCGCCTGGATATCCGCCGCATCGGCTCCCTCAAGGACCGCGATGAAGTGATCGGCAATCAGACCCGCGTGAAAGTGGTGAAAAACAAGGTCGCTCCGCCGTTCCGCGAAGTGGAGTTCGATATCATTTATGGCGAAGGCATCTCCAAGACCGGCGAGCTGATCGATCTCGGCGTCAAAGGCAATATCGTCGAGAAGTCGGGTTCCTGGTTCTCCTACGGCTCGCAGCGGCTCGGACAGGGGCGTGAGAATGCCCGGAAGTTCCTAAAGGAAAATCCGGCCATTGCGACCGAGATTGAGGACGCCATTCGCAAGAACGCTGGCATCATCAACGAGAACCTGCTCGTGCCGGAAGAGCCTGACGCGGACGGCGACGAAGAATAGGATCGGGGCAGCTCTCTGACGCTGCTCGAGACTGGCGCGTTCTTCGCGTACTAAATTGGCAGGCCAGCCAAGAAGGCGTCGGTGTCTCCACCGACGCCTTCCCCTCATTCGAGGTCAGTTGTCGGGTCTGCCACGTCGGATAGCTTGGTATTTCGGATGGTTTCCGGGGCGTTTCCCGGCCGCATCCGCATTGCTTGACGCAGGGCTGGGCTTTATACCGCACCATGGTCGCGCGTCGGGCTGGGATGGCTGGCGGTGTGACCCCAACTAGCCGGTTGTGGAGAGCGTTGCCGCCTCAAAGGGGGGGGCGGTGCGGTACCCATCGCCTGTTCGATCCTGCAGCGGGAGCCGCCTGATGACGTCCAAAAGCTCGCCTTCGAAGTCCGGACAGACCGCTTCCGGGGCTGCGGGCGTGAACGCCATTCGCGCCGCCTTCCTCGATTATTTCGCTAAGGCGGATCACGTCGTGAAGCCGTCCTCCTCGCTGGTACCGCACGGCGACAACACCCTGCTGTTCGTCAATGCGGGCATGGTGCAGTTCAAGAACATTTTCACGGGCGCCGAGAAGCCTTTCGCGCCGCGCGCTGTTACCTCGCAAAAATGCGTGCGAGCCGGCGGCAAACACAACGATCTCGACAATGTCGGCTATACCGCACGCCACCACACCTTCTTCGAGATGCTCGGCAACTTCTCATTCGGCGATTACTTTAAAGAGCAGGCGATCGAGCATGCCTGGAAGCTGGTCACGGGCACGTATGGCCTGCCGAAAGACAAGCTGACGGTCACTGTCTACCATACGGACGACGAGGCGGCCGGCTACTGGAAGAAGATCGCGGGCCTGCCAGAGAGCCGGATCATCCGCATTCCGACCAACGACAATTTCTGGATGATGGGCGACACCGGCCCGTGCGGTCCATGCTCTGAAATCTTCTACGACCATGGCGACAAGGTTTGGGGCGGCCCGCCCGGATCGGCCGAGCAGGATGGCGACCGGTTCATCGAGATCTGGAATCTCGTCTTCATGCAGTATGAGCAGTTCAACGATGGCCGCGAACGCGTGGCGCTGCCCAAGCCGTCGATCGACACTGGCATGGGTCTCGAGCGTCTGTCGGCAATTCTGCAGGGCGTGCATTCGAACTACGAGATCGACCTGTTCGCGAATCTCATCGCAGCCGAAGAGGAACTCTACAGCGTGAAGGCCGCGGGGGATAAGCTCGCTTCCTTCCGTGTCATCGCCGATCATTTACGCGCTTCCAGCTTCCTCATTGCTGATGGCGTCTCGCCGTCGAACGAGGGCAGGGGTTATGTGCTCCGCCGTATCATGCGCCGCGCCATGCGCCATGCGCACATTCTCGGCACGCGCGAACCGAACATGTACCAGCTTGTCGGAGCGCTCGCGAAGGAGATGGGCGAAGCCTATCCCGAATTGAACCGGGCGCGAGACGCAATCGAGTCGGCGTTCAGCCAGGAAGAACAGAGCTTCCAGCGCACGCTCGGCCGTGGCCTCGCGCTGCTCGACGAAGAGACCGCCGCGCTTGGCAAGGGCGGCGTGCTCAAGGGCGAGGTCGCTTTCAAGCTTTACGACACCTATGGTTTCCCGCTCGATCTCACGCAGGATGTGCTCCGCTCGCGCGATATGAAGGTGGATGAGGTCGGGTACAACGCGGCGATGGAAGAACAGCGTGCGCGCAGCCAGGAGAATTCGAAATTCGCGGCGGGCGACAGTTCGGCTGAAGTCTGGTTTGCGGTGCGTGACGCTTCGGGTGCGACCAGCTTTCAGGGCTATGAAGCCGAAGAAAGCTCGGGCCGTCTCGCGATGGCGCTGGTCGGCGGCGCACAGGTCAAGGCGCTCAAGACAGGCGACAAGGCGGAACTGGTATTCGACCGCTCGCCCTTCTACGCGGAAAGCGGCGGCCAAGCAGGCGACCAGGGCCAGGTTTTCTTCCCCGGCGGCGGCCGTTTCCGCGTCGATGACGTCCAGAAGCGTGCAAGTGATGTGTTCTCGCATGTCGGCGAGATGATCGCGGGTTCGGCCAAGGTCGGTGACGTCGCCGAATTGAAGATCGATCATGTGCGCCGCGCCAAGATTCGCGCCAACCATTCGGCGACACACCTGTTGCATGCGGCCTTGCGTAACAAGCTGGGCAAACACGTCACGCAAAAAGGTTCGCTGGTCGAGGCCGACTATTTCCGCTTCGACTTCTCGCACACCGCGCCGACGACGCGCGAAGAGCTTGAGGTGGTCGAGGCGGAGGTGAACGCCGTCGTGCGTCAGAACGCCCCCGCAGAAATCCGCGTGATGGCGCCGGACAAGGCAATCGAAGCGGGCGCCATGGCGCTTTTCGGCGAGAAGTATGGCGATGAGGTGCGTGTGCTGCGCCTCGGCAATTCCGTGTCAGAAGCCGATGCGCCGTATTCGGTCGAACTGTGCGGTGGCACGCACGTCGCGCGCACCGGCGACATCGCCGTGTTCGTGATCACGTCGGAGGGCGGCGTCGCGCAGGGCGTGCGCCGCATCGAGGGTGTGACGGGCGAGGCGGCGCTCAACTTCCTCAAGGCGCGCGGCAACGTCGCCCGCGAAATCGCCGACCAGTTCAAGTCGCCAATCGCAGATGCGCCTGCTCGCGTCGCGGCCCTCGCAGATCAACGCAAGAAGCTGGAAGCTGAACTGGTGGATGCTCGCAAGAAGCTCGCCATGGGCGGCGGCGGCACAGCGTCGGGCCCCGAAGAGGTCAATGGCGTCAAGTTTATCGGCAAGGTCGTCGATGTGCCGGCAAAGGACCTGAAATCGCTCGCCGATGAAGCCAAGAAATCGCTCGGTTCCGGTGTCGTCGTGTTCGTGGCGACCGCCGAAGGAAAGGCGACTGTGGTTGTTGGCGTCACCGATGATCTCACCAAGCGCTTTCCTGCGGGCGACCTCGTGACGAAGGCTGTGCAGGCCGTCGGCGGCGCCAAAGGCGGAGGCCGTCCCGACATGGCGCAGGGCGGTGGCCCCGATGGCGACAAGGCCAATGACGCCATCGCGGCAGTGAAAGCGGCGCTGGCTCTCTAGCCCCTGCATTTCGTGGTTTGACGGGACGTTGTCACGCCCGCATCATCGTCCCATCAACAAGGGGAGGGACACATGCGCCTTCGTTGGATAGCTGCTGTCCTGTTGCTGGTTCCTGCGTCTGCCTGCGCTTCCGCGCCGCCTGGGGCAGAGAGCTTCCCGACACAGGCGCCGCTGTGCGGGCCCGGGTCGGCCTTGGGCAAGGTCGTGATCACGCCCGTCACGCGCTGGCGGCCTGACCAGAAGGAGCCTGAAGTCCGCGAAGCTATCGCGCAAAAGGCGATCGAAGCTGTGGCGCCGGCGATCTCCTGCGCGTCTTCGGTGACGGTGCTGCCTATTGCTGCGAATTCCACGTCGGCCGTGACGCTCGCAGCCGCCAGGAAAGATGGCGCGAAGACCGTACTGTTCATCCGCATCGACGAACTGGGCCCGATTGCTGTCCTGTCGTTTCCTGCGCTGTGGAGCACCTGGAGCGATGTGAAGTTCACGCTCGATGCAGTCGATGTGCAATCGAGCGCCAACGTGCGCAGTATTCCGCATCGGCGGCAGAAGGGCGGGACGTTCGAGATACGCGGCCTTGGACCGCTGCAGGATGAAATGGAGGCGGCGCTGAAAGACGTTATCCTTGGCGTTCGATAGAGAGCGATGAGTAAAACAAAAGGCCCGCGGGACTGATCCTGCGGGCCTCAACTTGTTCGCGCGAGCGATACTTACGCCGACAGCGCTTCCTGGAAGTTGGCGGCGACTTTCTCGATGAAGCCTTCCGTGGTCAGCCAGGGCTGGTCCGGCCCGATGAGGAGCGAGAGGTCTTTCGTCATGAAGCCAGCTTCGACGGTATCGATCACGGTCTTCTCAAGCTGGGTCGAGAATTTCGCGAGTTCGACATTGCCGTCCAGCTTGGCGCGGTGGGCGAGGCCACGGGTCCAGGCGAAGATCGAGGCGACCGAGTTGGTCGAGGTCGACTTGCCTTGCTGGTGCGCGCGGTAGTGGCGCGTCACGGTGCCGTGGGCGGCTTCGGCTTCGACCGTCTTGCCGTCTGGCGTCATCAGCACCGAAGTCATCAGGCCGAGCGAGCCATAGCCCTGTGCGACAGTGTCAGACTGCACGTCACCGTCATAGTTCTTGCACGCCCAGACATAGCCGCCCGACCATTTCAGGCAAGCCGCGACCATGTCGTCGATAAGGCGGTGTTCGTAGATACCGTTGAACTCGGCGAACTTCTCCTTGAATTCCGTGTCGAACACTTCTTGGAAGATGTCCTTGAAGCGGCCGTCATACGCCTTGAGGATCGTGTTCTTTGTCGACAGGTAGACCGGCCATTTGCGCTGGTAGCCGAAGTTGAAAGAGGCGCGCGCGAAATCGCGGATCGACTTGTCGAGGTTGTACATGCCCATGGCGATGCCGGCGCCCGGGAAGTCAAATACTTCGTACTCGACCGGGTCGCCGCCGCCCGCGGGCGTGTAGACCATCTTGAGCTTGCCAGGGCCGGGCACTTTGAAGTCGGTCGCCTTGTACTGGTCGCCGAACGCGTGACGGCCAACCACGACAGGCTGGGTCCAGCCCGGTACGAGACGCGGCACGTTCTTCATCACGATCGGTTCGCGGAATACGACGCCATCGAGAATGTTGCGGATCGTGCCGTTGGGCGACTTCCACATCTTTTTCAGCTTGAATTCCTCGACGCGCTGTTCGTCCGGCGTGATGGTCGCGCACTTGACGGCGACGCCGTACTTCTTGGTCGCTTCGGCGGCGTCGATCGTCACCTGGTCGTTGGTGGCGTCGCGGTGTTCGATGCCGAGATCGAAGTATTTCAGGTCGATGTCGAGGTAGGGTAGGATCAGACGTTCCTTGATGAGCGCCCAGATGATCCGGGTCATCTCGTCGCCGTCCATTTCAACGACGGGATTTGCTACCTTGATGACGGCCATGAAAAGCTCCTGAAAGGCGACGTAACCGGACTTACGTTGTTCTGGGCCGGGCTATATCAGACGTGGTTGCGGGCACAATATGCCTGGGAAAATCCGCAGCGGGGGAGGGCCACATGAACGGAAAGCCAGCGATTCCGGTTTGCGGGAACTTCGACCCGCGGCGCGACGGCCTGGCTTCTGGTGATTCAATCGACCCGACCACTATCAAGGCGCCTGCATGATCCCTCCCGCTTTCATCCTCGTCGTCCCGCAGCTGGGCGAGAATATTGGCGCTGCGGCGCGCGTGATGGCCAATTTCGGGTTGACCGACCTCCGCCTCGTCGCACCCCGCGATGGATGGCCGAACCCGACCGCCGAAACGATGAGCGCGGGCGCGCTGCCGGATGTCGTCACGGTCAGCGTGTTCGAGCGGGTGGAAGATGCCATTGCCGATTGTGCGCTGGTATTCGCCACGACGGCGCGTCCGCGCGAGATGGAGAAGCCGGTGGTTGGTGCGTCCGAGGCGATCACACGCATCCGCAAGACGCCCGCACGCGCCGCCGTGCTGTTCGGGGGAGAACGTGCCGGCTTGCCCAATGAAGCGGTCGCGCTGGCGGATGCGATCCTGTCCTATCCGGTGAACAGGACGTTTGCGTCGCTGAACCTTGCGCAGGCCGTAGCGCTGTTGGCGCATGGCTATGCCGAGGCGAGTGCGAGCGGACCGCCGCCGGGTTTCATGGAGTCGAAGGAAGTCCCCGCCACGCGTGAGGAGCTGGTGGGCATGATGGAGCATTTCGAGGAGGAGCTGGCCCGCGCGGGTTTTTTCTATCCTGACGCAAAACGTGCACCGATGGCGCAGAACCTTCGCAACGCTTTCACGCGCGCGGGTTGGACCGCGCAGGAAGTCAGCACGTTTCGGGGCGCAATCAAGGCGCTCGCCGTTGGACGTGGCAAGGCGCGCATCAAGCGGGAGGATTGAGCGATGCGTCTATTGGTTACGCCGGCCGCTGTCCCAGGGAGCGCCTACTGGATGTTCTCCGGGTACGCCGGCGAAATGTCCCAGGCGCGATCCGCTTCAGCCTTGTCGAGCACAATGATAGTCGCGCTTCCCTTGTCGTCGTCGGAGGCAGCTCCGTCGAGTGGCGCGACATTGTAGTTTCCAGACTTGTAAGTGTCGGCTTTATCGACGTGTGGAATTTCGTCCCGGTAATTGCCTTCCGTTACAGTTTCTGGTGTGACCTCGCCAACGTGGTTCACATCGTTGGCGTCCCCTTGCATCGCCGCGCCGGCCTGTGCGCCGGTCGTCCGGGCATCAAAGCTCGTCGCAACGGGAGCTTTTCTGTTCCAGGCTTCGGGATCGACGATGGGGCGGCTGTCGCGAACAGGCTGCGGAGACATCAGATAGCCCGCGCCGAAAGCCGAAAAGGCGGTGAAGAATACGGAAGATGCCAGAACCGGTATGGAAACGCCGCTCATTGTCTTGGTCCTTGAGGGCTTGCCTCGACCCTAGCCGCATCACTAACGCGCCTGACGTGATCGGGTTCAGTGGCTGACTTCATGTTCCTTCCGTCCTACTCTGGCCTCAGCCAGACAGCGAAAACGCTGCGGGCGGATGGTGATCGGGGATTGCCGGGGCTCGCGCGATGCGCAGCGCCGGAAGCAGGGGATGCGTGATGATAAAGACAGTGCTGATGACCGCCGCTCTGACGGGCGCGGGGCTTGTGGGTTGGGTTGGCGGCAGCATCTGGCCCGCACCACCTGAATGGACCGACGCGGTCAACCGTACGGCAAACGATCTGCGCGCCAAGGTGCGCCTCGCCAACATCAATTTCGATAGCCTGCAGGAGTTGCTGCCCGCCGATCGGTTCGCCGAGATCAGGGGCCAGATCGAGCAACTGGCTGTAGCGACCGGCGACATGATTCAGGTCGACCATGATGTTGGCACACTGGAAGACCAGCTCGACAACCTTGCGCTTGATGCGGACAGCGCAATTCCGGAGGGGATGGAGGTCGTCAGTGTTCTCGCCACGCCTGCGCCTGCTTCTGCTCCGACAGGGGAGACGCCCGTGACGCCTGAGGCCAGCGTTACGCCGCCAGCCGCGCCGACGCAGATGATCGTGCCCAAAGCGCTTCCGGCAGATCCTGCGAGCAACTTCGCGACAAGCTTGGCACTGTGTCCGGGCATGACGATCACGAACCAGCCGACGGCCGCGGCCGGCGTCGTCAAGGACTTCAACCCCATCGTGCTGATCCGCGATGCCCGCATCGCGCCCTTCCCGACGCCTGGAGCATGCCTCTCGTCGGGATTCGGTCCGCGCAATGATCGCCTGCACAAGGGGCTCGACTATCACGCCGACACGGGCGTGCCGGTGCTGGCGGCTGGCGATGGGCAGATCGTCGAGATCAAGTATCGCGAAGATTATGGCAACATGATCCTTATCGATCATGGCGGCGGCGTCTTCACGCGTTACGCTCACCTCGCTTCGTTCGGGCGCGGCCTGTCGCAGGGCGTGACGGTTAGGGCAGGTGATGGCCTAGGCCTGATGGGCAACTCAGCCAGTTACCAGATCCCGATCCATCTGCACTACGAAGTTCTGGTCGGCGACTATGCCAATCCGAAAGGGTCGTTCGGACTGGAGCCGATCAATCCGCTGACCTTTCCGGCCGCCAACTAGAGACCAACGCTGGCTCATCACCAGCGTCGTTCTCGAATCGACGTGATTTGCAAGCTAGTGCGGTTGCCTCGAAGCCGACGCGCCGCCAGAGGCCGAGCCGCCACCGTTAGCCTGCCCGTCGGCCCTCTGCAGAAAATCGCATCGCCCAACTAGAAACCTAGTTGACGTCATATCGATAATCGGCAAACACTTGCGCCACCTAAGGAACTAGTTGTTCCGGCAAACGGTCAGGGCGCCGGTCCAGAAGAGCCAAGGGCACTAGAAGCACGAGAAGACCCGGACTACCGGGCCCGCCAAAAGAGAAAAACGCCATGCCGAAGCAACGTTCTGACGTTCTGACCGAAGCCGAACAGCGCATCATGCGGGTGCTGTGGGAGAGGGGGGAGGCGAGTGTGCGTGACGTTACAGACGCGCTCGAGCCGACTTATCCCGTAGCCTACAACACCGTCCTGACACTCCTGCGCATCCTGACCGACAAGGACTATGTCCTCCCGCGTCAGGACGGGCGGGCCTTCATCTACAAGCCGACCGTTACGCGCGCCGAGGCGCGCTCCCGCGCGCTGCGCAAGGTGGTGTCGACCTTCTTCGAGGGATCGCCCAACGCCCTGGCGCAACATCTCATCAGAAGCGAGACCCTCAGCACGGACGAGCTCCAGGCGCTGAAGCAAGAACTCGACAGCATCTCCCCGGAGGACGGCAATGACTGACATCTCCCTCTCTCAAACCCTCGTCTTCGGCCACCTCTGGCAGAGCATCGCCCTTGCGGCCGTGCTCGCTGGGGCCCTCATCTTTGGCAAACGCATGCGCGGCGCAACGCGTTATGGCCTCGGCGCGGCGGCCTTGCTGGCCAGTCTAGCGCTGCCGTTTGCATCCTTCATTCCCGGCGAAACCATTGTCGCGAGCCTGCTCAGGCAGATGAATGCGCCGGTGAGCCTCGATACAACAACTCCAACTACGCACATCGCCTCGCTCCCGATCTCGGAAATCGCCGCGCGCGCCGCTCCGGCGAAAGTCGTACCGCCGATGACGCCGTTGAACTACAATGAAGCCTCGCTCGGCTATGCCTCCAGCGCACTTGCGCCCGCTGCGGCGCCGGCCGCGCCTGTAGCTGGCGCAGCGATGACGCCAGCCGTGCCGACCTCACGCTTCACCGTGCCGCAGATCCCGATGCCGGACATCGGTCTGCCGCTGCTCGTCATCTGGCTCGCCATTGCCGCTGTCCTGATAGGCCGCACCCTCCGCGACCTCGTCGCTGTCGAGCGCCTTGTTGCTCGCGCCAAACCGGCTGACCTGCCCAAAGCGCTGCAGCTCCGCATGAAGGGGGTCCGCGTCGTCGTTAGCCCGGAAGCGCCAGGCCCGATGGCAGCTGGCCTCTTGCATCCCGCGATCGTGCTGCCCGAATCCATCTCGCTCGCCTCGCCCGGAATGGCGGCGCTACTCGAGCACGAGCATGCCCACATCCGTCGCCGCGATATGCTGGCCGCCCTCGGCCAGCGCCTCATCCTCGCGCTCCTCTGGTGGAGCCCCGCGCTCCACTGGATCAGCCGCCGCATGGATGAAGAGCGTGAAGTTGCCTGCGACGAAGCCGCTGTCGACCGCACGGGCGACGCCCGCGCCTTCGCCCGCTCGCTTACCACGCAAGCCGAGAACCAGCTGTGGGTGCGCGCGCCGCGCCTGGCAGTTGGCGCCATTGGTCCGCGCTCGCAGTTCAGCCGCCGGATCCGTCGCCTGATCGACATCGCAAAGACTGGCAGCTCGCCTGCGAAGTACTCGGGCCGTCTTGCTTTTGCAGGTCTCGCTCTTGTTGTCGGCGTAGCCGCGATGGTCACGCCGCGCTTCACAGCTGATGCCCAGCAAACGCATGACAAGCCCATCGATCTCACGTCAAAAGACACGAAGACCAAGGCTGACCTCAATGCGGCTCGGGGCGAGCTTGATGGCGCCGCTCCCGGAGCGCACGACGACGCCTTCAACCGGGATAGTAAGGATTGGGACAGCATGGAGTTCGCTGGTCTCGGCAAGGAAATCGAAGCGATGATGGCGGAGCTGGGTCCCCAGCTCAAAGCCCTCGGCGCTGAGTTCGGGCCTGAGATGCAGAATGAGTTCGCCGGCCTGTCGACCGAGATGGCAAGCCTTGGCATCGACATCTCTTCAATGATCACCCAGGACGTGATGGCTGAGATGCCGCACATCATGGAAGAAGTCCGCCGCTCGCTCGAAGAGGCCGGCATCGATCCGGATAACATCGACGGCCTGTCTCCCGAACACGCCGCCGAAGTCCGCGCAGCCCTCCAACAGGCGCGTGATGAAATGAAACACGCGCTTGGGCCAGAACTGCAGGCCGAAATCCGCGCATCGCTCGCCCAGGCTCGCGACGAGATCGCTAGCCACCGTGACGAGATCGCCGCGGCGATGAAGGAAAGCCACGCCGGCATGGCCGTCGCCCGCGAAGCACTGGCTGCCGCCCGCGCCGAGATCGACGCTGCCCGCGCCCGTGGTGACTTCAAGGTCAGGGGTCCGGACGGCAAGATCAGCTTCGATTTCGGCCCGGAGGTGATGGAGCAGCTCCGCGCGACCGGCGAGGCACTCGGTGGCAAGTCGACGCAGATCAGCTTCAACAGCCGCGACAACAGCTTTCTCGAAGCTGCCGACGCTTGCAATGTCGATGCGATCAACAAGCTGATCGTCGATCCGAAGGTTGATGTGGACATGCTGATCCCGGGTCAGGGCACGCTGCTGATGGCAGCCGTTGAGTCCTCCTGTGCTGATGGCGTCCGCGCCCTGATCGACGCCGGCGCTGACGTCAACCGCGGTTTCCCCGGTAATGGCACGCCGCTGGTGATTGCGGTCAACGAGAACAACAAGAAGCTCGTCGACCTACTGCTCAGCCACGGCGCCAACCCAAACGCCACAACACCAGGCTTTGACACGCCACTGGCCATCGCTATCGAGGAAAACAATGTGTCGATCGTCAGAGCACTGGTCGAGGCAGGTGCCAATGTGAACTACAGGTCCGCGATGAGTGGCATGCGTTCATCGCTCGATATTGCCATTGCCGAAGACCAGGACGAGATTGTCGACTACCTTCGCGCCAAGGGTGCCAGGGCTTCGGACAAGCATCACTAGTCTGACGCGATCCACTGACAGAGAGCCGGTCTGCACCCCGCAGGCCGGCGCTTTGTTGAGGTGCTAGCCGTGGCCTATGGTGCAGCCACAGCTAGCAGAGAATGTCCCATCGGGCAGTGCTCGCCCAGTTCCGCGCCCATGCCAAACCAGGCCGGGTTGCAGTCGCGTATGTTCATTGCGCCATCCCACATCATGTGGAGCGCAACGTAGAGAATGATGATCAGGCCGATATAGCCAATCCAGCGGTGCTTGTGCAGAAGTCGCGCAATAAACGTAGCTGCGATGCCCATCAGCAGCACCGACAGGACAAGTCCGAAAACCATAACTTCCCAGTGGTGACGCGCCGCGCCTGCCACCGCGAGGACGTTGTCCAGCGACATCGAGACATCCGCGATGACAATCTGGATCACGGCGTCGCGCAGGGATTTCTTCTTGATCGGCTTGCCCGCGATCAGGCCATCACCGTCGAGGTCCTCGCCAGCGAGCGCCTCGGGATCCTCTACATGAGGCGTGCGCAGTTCGCGCCACATCTTCCAGCAGACCCAGAGCAGTAGCAGTCCGCCGAAGAACAGAAGGCCGATGACCGCCAACAACTGCGTGGCGATCAGCGCGAAAAGAATACGCAGCACGGTCGCCGCCAGAATCCCGATCAGGATCGCCTTGCCGCGTGTCTCCTTGGGCAGGCCCGCCGCCGCAAGGCCGATCACCACCGCATTGTCGCCCGCCAGCACGAGATCGATCATCACCACCTGGAAGAAGGCCTGGATGGCTTCCGGGGAAAACAGGTCGGGCAAGGGATAGGTCTCCTCAGTCCGCGCGTCGGGCCGGACAACGCGCCACCATTGCTGGCTTCACCGCGTTTTCAAGTGGGTGCATGATCAGTAGAGGCGCTCAAGTCAAAAACCTTTCCGGGTTTCGCACTGCGTTGCGTGCGGGCGCTCCGCTGGAATCAGAAAGCGCTCCCCCGTGATGGAGGAGCGCTCAATAACTGCCGATTGCGATCGTTAGCTTGCGAGCCTAATTTTTCTTGCCCTTGGCGGGCTTGGTCGACTTGGCGGCAGCGGCTTTGGCTGCTTCAGCGGCAGCTTCAGCTTCCAATACGCGCTCGCCGGAGAGAATGCCCGGCAGGGCGTGGTTGCCTTCATGGCAGGCATATTCGAACAGCGGTGCGCCCAGCGGGTGGAATTCATACTCGCCGCCCCACGGTTTTTCCCACATCGTCGGGTCTTCCACGGAGAAGCTGTAGTAGAGGCGGTCTTCTGCAGAACGCTTGAAGCGCTCGGTGACTTTCAGGTTCTTCCACGAGCCCGCGAACTGCTGCGATTGCGGGATGTTGGTCGTCTCTACGACCAGCGTGTCGCCATCCCACCAGCCGATCGAATCGCCGAAGTACGGGCGGATCTCGTCGGTACGGTGCTTGGCGTTCAGTTTCACGATCCGTGCATCGTGGTTCATTTCCACGACGATTGTCACGAAATCCGGCGTCTGCACGATCTGGTAGTTGTTGTTGTAAAACCCATTCGCCAGCATCGGCGGGCCGCCGTTGCGGCCGAACGAAACGATGCAGCGCTCGCCGGCAGAGCGGCGTTCATAGCTGTCGAACGCGCCGGAGCCCGCCGGCATCTGTGGGGCCGGGGTGACGGCAGCGCCCGGCTTGCGAGGCGGGAACTGGCCGTTCGGGGTGGTGAGCACCGAGGTGCGGCCTTCGCCGTTGACGCGCATGACATTGTTGCCCGGGTCGAGCCAGCCGCGGTTGTAACCGCCGACCGCGCCACCGGCCGCCTTGAATTCAGGGCGCTCCACAGTGCCCTTGGCGACAAAGGTGGCCGACGCGTTCGGATCGGTCGGGGCATCGCCCTCGGCGATCTCGACCAACACGGCATCTTCCATCTTCTTAACTTCGTCTTCCGAATAGGTCAGTTTTTCGCCCAGGGCGGGCGGGCGGGTGAGCGGTGTAAGGGAGGCATTGCTCCACACACGCTGCAGATCCGGTTGGCCGAACGAGGTGCGCGGAGCCTTGTATTGGGCCGAGGCCGCCGGGGCAGGCGTCGTCTGGGCTTGGGCGAGGCCGCTCGTCGCGAGCGCGGTTCCAAGGGCGAGGGCTAGGGCGAGTCTCACGGGCGGCCTCCGGGGTCGTTTCTCTTACGCCACGTCATCGCGGCATACCGGTCCTTCTAGTGTTAACCTGGCCCCTGCGGCAATGGACAGGACCAAAGCCTTTGGTCACAGCTTGGAGACCAGCTTGACTTTCTGACCACAATCCTGTCTTTCCGCCGCTTCCGCGCCCGAAAGGGCCTGGAAATGACGGATGATGCGTGGACCGCCGTTGAGATCGCGAGGGCCATAGGGGTCCAGCCGGGGCGCATCGAATAAGAGGTTACCATGTCCAGGCGCCAGAACGCCAAGTACAAGCTCGACCGCCGCGTTGGTGAAAACGTCTGGGGTCGTCCCAAGTCCCCGATCAACAAGCGCCAGTCGCGCCCCGGCCAGCACGGCGCCCGCCGCGCCAATAAGCCATCGGATTTCGGCATCCAGCTAATGGCCAAGCAGAAGCTCAAGGGCTTCTACGGCGACATTACGGAAAAACAGTTCCGCAAGACCTATGAAGAGGCCTCGCGCCGCGTTGGCAACACCGCCGAGCTGCTGGTTGGTCTCTTGGAGTCGCGCCTCGACACGGTCGTTTACCGCTCGAAATTCGTGCCCACGATCTTCGCGGCCCGCCAGTTCGTGAACCACGGCCACGTCACGCTGAACGGCAAGAAGGCGAACATCGCCTCCATGATGGTCAAGCCGGGCGATATCGTTCAGGTCCGCGAGAAGTCGCGCAACATGGCGCTTGTCATCGAAGCGATGGGCTCCGCCGAGCGCGAAGTTCCTGAATACATCGAAGTCGATCAGAAAGCGGGCACGGCAAAGTTCGTTCGCATGCCGGCTCTGTCGGACATCCCGTACGCTGCGCGTATGGAACCGAACCTGGTGGTCGAATTCTATTCGTCGTAAGACGAGCCAAGCTATCGAACACGAGAAGGGGCGGTCTGGAAACGGGCCGCCCTTTCGCTTTTTGGGCGAATGCTGGGACTTCCCCGCGTTCAAGCGCTAGGCTGGCCTTCGCAATGCGGAGAGCTTCATGTCCAATGCCCCCTCCATCGAAGCGGTTCGCGACGCCACCATTGTCGACCCGAAGACACGCAAGGCCTTCTCGTTGAAGGACCGCGATACGCGTGGCGACAAGCTGTATGATTCGAAGAAGGACGCGAAAGCATCTCTCGATGAGGACGCCCTCGCCATCAACGAGCTTCAGGATGCGCTGTTCGCCTGCAAAGGCGGCTCGCTGCTGGTCGTTCTGCAGGGCATCGATACGTCGGGTAAGGACGGAACCACCAAGGAGTGCTTCAAATACACCAGCCCGCTCGGCGTGCAGGTCAGCGCATTCGGAAAGCCAACCGAGATCGAACTGGCGCACGACTATCTGTGGCGCATCCATCAGGTCGCCCCACGCAAAGGCCATATCGCCGTGTTCAATCGCTCGCAGTACGAGGACGTTCTGGTCGTAAAGGTTCGCAACCTTGCGCCGCCCAAGCTGGTCGAGCAGCGCTATGAGCAGATCAATGCCTTCGAGAAGACGCTCGCCGAGAATGGCACGCGCGTTCTCAAGCTCATGCTGCACGTCTCGAAGGAAGAGCAGGGCGAACGCCTGCGCGAGCGCCTTGAAGTCCCGGCCAAGCGCTGGAAGTTCAATCCCAGTGACCTTGAAGACCGCAAGCTGTGGGACGAATATCAGATCGCCTATCAGGCCATGCTGCAGCGTTGCTCGACCACCCACGCACCTTGGCACGTGATTCCAGCTGACAGCCGCTCCCGCCGGGACGCCATTGCGGCCCGTCTTATCCGGGGCGAGCTGGAAGCAATCAAACCGGCCTACCCGGACCCGGGCTTCCGGCTCGACCAGTTCGAGATCGACTAAGCCGCGCCTACCCCAGTTGAGGAATATGCAGCTCGGGTCGTTTCGCTGACACTGTGTGCCTTGGTGACGTCCTCGGGATGGGCCGTCCTCACCTTTGACGGCCTACAGGCTGCAAAAGCCTTGCGCCGAAAAAGCGTTAGGGGCGCTGGTTGCCCAGCGCCCCCTCCATCTCCGACCCAGGGTTGGGGGGACGGGCCGAAGACAGGGCGTTAGTTGCGCCACGCGTCGCACTCGTCAAGCGAGCGTACTTCGTTGGCGAACAAGGAAAATTGCCCGCGTTTGCTCGGATTTTCGTGCTGGCAGCATGGTCCGCGTCGGAATGACGCGCACGTCAACTGTGTTTGCCGAGTCGCGAGAGCCGCCCATGATCAGGTCATCGGAGCGCGCGCGAGGAATGACAGTGCGAGCGCCGCCGCAGCCGATGCGCTTGTCGATACCTGTCTGTTCCAGCCGGATCAGCTACCGACGGCCAATAGTAGTTCTCTTCCGCACCGCCGCCATCGTGCTCGACCAGGATGGGCGCGTCAGCGCGGTGACGTCTGCTGCCGAGGTCCTGTTCGATGACCGTTCTGGCATAAGTGACCCGCGATTGCTGGGGCTGGATCCGGACAACGCCCCGGCCCTCGATCATGTGCTTGACCTGGCGCCCGCACGCTTGGCGTAGGCCCGCTCAAACGCCTGCAGCGCTGACATCTGGAAATAGTGGGGGAACTCGCGCGATACGAGGGCAACGGTGCTCCTCATTCATGCCACGTTCATATCGAATATCGATAATAACCCTTACCAGATCAAACAGGGGTCCACGGACATGACGAGACTTGCATCTATCGCCGCCACCGCCGC
>CANJXY010000050.1 GCA_947478925.1 Hyphomonadaceae bacterium
GGCTTGACGCCGTCTGGCGGGCGGTTTCCTGATACGGCCAAGTCAGGAAGGAAACGACAAAATGAAAACGCGCATCACCGAACTCTTCGGCATCGAGCATCCGATCATTCAGGGCGGGATGCACTATGTGGGGTTCGCCGAGATGGCTGCAGCCGTTTCTGAAGCGGGCGGACTCGGCATTATCACCGGGCTGACGCAACGTACACCTGAGAACCTCGCCAAGGAAATCAAGCGCTGCCGCGAGATGACGAAAAAGCCGTTCGGCGTGAACCTCACCTTCCTGCCGTCGGTGACGCCGCCGGACTATCCGGGCTTCGTGCGCGAGATCATCGCCGGTGGCGTCAAGATCGTGGAGACGGCGGGCAACAATCCGGTGCAGGTGATGCCGTTCTTCAAGGAAGCCGGCATCAAGGTCATCCACAAGTGCACGTCGGTGCGTCACTCGCTGAAGGCTGAAGCAATCGGCTGCGATGCGGTAAGCGTCGATGGATTCGAGTGCGGCGGGCATCCGGGCGAAGACGATATTCCGAACTTCATCCTGCTGCCGCGCGCGGCCGAGGAGCTCAAGATACCTTTCGTTGCATCAGGCGGCATGGCGGACGGCAGGTCGCTCGTGGCGGCGATGGCCCTGGGCGCCGAAGGCATGAACATGGGCACGCGCTTCATGGCGACCAAGGAAGCGCCGATCCACCAGAACGTGAAAGACGCGCTGGTGAAAGCCAGCGAACTGGATACGCGCCTCATCATGCGTCCGCTGCGCAACACCGAGCGTGTGCTCAACAATGCGGGCGTCGCCAAGATCATCGCCAAGGAGAAGGAGCTCGGGACAGCCCTCAAGTTCGAGGACATCATCGAGGAAGTCGCGGGCGTCTATCCGAAGATCATGAAGGATGGCGACATGGAAGCCGGCGCCTGGAGCTGCGGGATGGTCGCAGGACTGATCCACGACGTGCCGAGCGTGAAGGAGCTGATCGACCGCATCATGCGCGAGGCGGAGGAGATCATCTCGAAGCGGCTTATGGGGGCGCTGCGGGGCTAACCTCTCTGTTGCCTCAAAAAGTCAATAAAAAGGGGCGAGACGCTTGTGCGTCTCGCCCTTTCGATTTTGTCCGGGGCTGGAAGCCTACTCGGCTTTGACTTCCGGGTGGGCGCCTGAAGCGGTGAGCGGCTTGCCTGACAGGAAGACAGCGATGTTGCGCTTGTCTTCGTCGTTGAGGCCGCCGACCACGCCGGCCATCATCGGCACGGGCGTGGTTAGGGCGGCGAGGATCCTGTCGTTGTCGAAGGTCTTGAGAACGTCAATCAACGGCGCGTTAGCCAAGCCTGAACCGTGGCACATCTTGCAGCGCGTCTCGTAGATTTCGCCACCTTCCTTGGGGCCAGCCAAGGCCGGAGCGGCGAGGGTCACGATGCCCATGATCGCGGCGACAGTCGTAAGTCTCATTATTCCCTCCAGATGGCGTCGGATCGGCTTTTAAGGGGCCTTACCTGAACAGGCCATAACCAAGCGCAGTTATTGTGAGGCCGGTGCATTCACGTCGCAGCGAGTGGGGCAGCAAGGAGTGGAATCGCCTAAATCCGGCGGGGATGATATGAGCCCGGCTCGATCAGGCGGCCGGGCGACCGCTGGTGGGGCAACTCACTGGAGGAAAGTCCGGGCTCCACGTAGGCAAGGCGGCGGATAACGTCCGCCCGGGGATCGCGGTCGCAAGGCCGTCTAACCCGAGGGATAGCGCCACAGAAAGCAAACCGCCTCGGGATTCATCCCGCGGTAAGGGTGAAAGGGTGCGGTAAGAGCGCACCGCGTTCCTGGTGACAGGGATGGCAAGGCAAGCCCCGCCTGGAGCAAGACCGAATAGGGACGGGCGTCATTGCTTCCGTGTGGGGCAACTGACAGGCGCGCCTTCGCGCTCCGTCCGGGTTGGTCGCGTGAGGCGGTCCGCAAGGGCCGTCCCAGAGGAATGGTCGCCTATCGGTCGCAAGACCGTGGACAGAACCCGGCTTACAGGCCGCCTGATCGACGCTTACCCAATTGCTGTGGACAGATGCTGCAATGCACTCCACCGCGGCTAACACCCGGACTCTACGCGACTCTGTGGTCGCCGATTTACAGGCTGTAAACCACTTATCCACAGACCTGCCGGTATGACTCACCGATCTACCCGGTTTGTTCCGTGCGCGGACGGTTCAATGGTTAACGCGGGGCTAACGTCCCGTTGTTTCCCATATCCCCCCATGATATCCCCTGAGGCTCCACGAAAGGGGCTTTCGTGGCGGGCTATTTCGGGTGCGCCGTCCCATTCGGGAGCGGGGTCTAGCGGGCAATCAGGGGTATGTTTCTCTCCAACTTCGAGAGCGGCGTTGACGCCAAGAAGCGGGTCTCGATCCCGGCCCCCTTTCGCAGGGTGCTTGGGGGCGCCGACAGCGTCTACCTGTGGCCGTCGCTGGACAAGCCGTGCATCGAAGGGGCCGGGGAGGGCCTCATGCAGCAGTTCGAGGATTCCATGGCCGATCTCGACCTGATGGACCCCCGCCGTATAGCCCTCGCGAACTACATCATGGGCGAGGCCCGGCAGGGCAAGCTGGACGAGGGTGGACGCATCGTGCTGGACGCGGAACTGCTGGCGACGGCGGGCATCGCCGAGAAGGCAAAGTTCGTCGGCCTTGGTGACCGCTTCCAGATCTGGGAGCCGGCTGCCTACGAGGCCGAGAAGGCGCAGATGCGCACCCTCGCGAAGGAAAGCCTAGGCCTGCTCAAGGCCAAACCGCGCCGCCCCGGCAATGGGCAGGGTCAGGCGGCTGCCGAATGAGCGAAGGCCTCGTATCCCCGCACGCCGGCACCCACGTTCCGGTCCTCGTCGAAGAGGTGATTCACGCGCTCGCGCCGGTCGAGGGCGCGGTGATGGTCGACGGCACCTATGGCGGCGGCGGCTATGCGCGCGCGGCGCTGGCGGTCGCGAACTTCACGCTCATCGGGATCGATCGCGACCCTGAGGCGATGAAGCGGGCGTGGGAACATGCTGGCCGCGACCCGCGCCTCATTCCGGCACCGGGACGGTTTGGCGAGCTCGAAGCCATCCTGCACGCGATGGGGCGCGAGATGGTCGATGGCATCATGCTGGATCTTGGCGTGTCGTCCTTCCAGATCGACGAGGCCGAGCGTGGCTTTTCCTTCATGCGCGATGGGCCGCTCGATATGCGGATGGAACGCAAGGGACCGAGCGCGGCGGATGCGGTGAACCATCTGACCGAGGGCGAACTCGCGGATATTTTCCACATTCTTGGCGACGAACATGGCGCGCGCCGGGTCGCGCGCGAGATCGTGCACCGGCGTCGCGCGCAGCCATTCACCACGACGCTGGACCTCGCCAACGTGATCGAGAAGTCGCTAGGCGGCCGGCGCGGCAAGCCGACTCATCCGGCGACGCGCTCGTTCCAGGCGCTGCGGATGTGGATCAACGACGAAAGCGGCGAGCTGGTGCGGGCGCTTGGTGCGGCCGAGCGTGTGCTGAAACCCGGCGGTCGGCTGGTAATCGTAACCTTCCATTCAATCGAAGATCGCATCGTTAAACTCTTCCTCCGGTCGCGGTCCGGTAATGACCCCAGCGTCTCTCGTCATGTGCCGCGCGCGCCAAAGGGAAGGGCGCCGACATTCGAAGTCCTGCAACGCAAGGCCATGGAGCCGAGCGAGGCGGAACAGGACGCCAATCCGCGGTCGCGGTCGGCGAAACTGAGGTGGGCGCTGCGGACAGATGCGCCGGCATGGGATGCTGGGCCTGACGAGGGCTTCCGCCTGCCGGGGCTGAAACAGCTTGAAGGAGTTGCCTGATGAAACGTCTGGCGATCATCGGTGGTCTTGTTGTCGCGGCGCTGGCCGTTGCGGTCTATCGCGCCAAGCTCGGCGCGGAAGACACGCAGGGCCGCATCGAAGATCTCAAGGCTCAGGTGGCCGATGAAGAGAAAGCCATCGCGGGTCTGCGCGCCGACGAGGCTGTGTTGACGCGGCCGGAGCGTATCGGCGGCATCGCGCAACAGCAGCTCGGCCTCGCGCCCGCCAACCCGAGCCAGTACACTGCGGCCGAAGCGCTGAAGCAGAAGCTCGGCGAGGAGCGCACACGCCTGCCGGCGCCGGGGCAGCCGCCTGAAACCATCCTGCCCACCCCTGATCCGGTGAAGCCGTAACGGTAATGAGGGCATTCGCCGCGCCATATGAGGACGTCTGGGGTCCGCGCCGCGCTCGCATTGTTGCGGGTGTGTTGGCACTGATCTTTGTCATCATCGTCGGGCGCTCGGCCTATGTCGCGTTCAACGGACCCAACCGGTCGGCGCTGCCGATCGCCAAGGCCGAGGTCGCGCGGCGCGGCGACATCATCGATCGCAAGGGTGAGCTGTTGGCAACGACGGTACAGGGCAAGTCGCTGGCGGTCGATCCGAGCGCGATCTGGGACTCGCGCGACGTCGTGGCGGGAATCCGCTCGGTGTTCCCGGATCTCAGCGAGGACGCGCTGACCGCGCTGATGTCGGACAAGAAGCGTCAGTTTGCATGGGTGCGGCGCGGCCTGACGGACGAGCAGGTAAAGGCGCTGAAGGATACGGGCGTCGAGGGGCTGGTGTTCGCAGAAGAGCCGCAACGCGTCTACCCTAACGGCAAGCTGGCCGGGCATTTTCTTGGCTATACCAGTATCGATGGTGTGGGCCTCGAGGGTGCCGAGCGTATCTACAATGATCAGCTCAGGAAGGGTGGCGCGCCGCTGCAGCTGACGCTGGATGCAAGCGTGCAGTTTGTGCTCGAGGAAGAACTCGAGCGCGCCTATGCCGACTTCGACATGAAGGGCGCCGTGGGCATCGTGCTGGAAGTGAACACGGGCGCGGTGCGCGCGATTGCCTCATGGCCAGCCATCGATCCGAGCAAGCGCGGGGAAGAGGGCAACGACGCCAAGACCAACCGCGCGCTCAATGCCAGGATGGAGCTAGGCTCGATCTACAAGCCGCTGACGGTCGCGGCGGCGCTCGAAGCGGGCGTGCTGAAACCGACGGACATGTTCGATACGTCGAAGCCCGTGAAGATCGGCGCCGTCACCGTGCGCGATCTGCATCCCCTGCCGCATGCGACGACTGTGTCAGTGACGGATATTCTCGCTTACTCCTCGAACATCGGTGCGGCCGATATCGCCCAGCGCATGGGTCCGGTGACGCAGAAGACGTTCCTCGCCAAAGTTGGCCTGTTGGGCGGGCAACCGGCGGTCGGACCACAATGGGCCTCGCCCCTCGTGCCCGCGCAGTGGGACGCGACCGCGATGGCGACAGTCGCCTATGGCCACGGCCTGTCGGTGAGCCCGATGGCGTTCGTGATGACCTACCTGCCGTTCGCGAATGGCGGGGAGTATCTGCTGCCGTCCTTCGTCGAGCCGGTTGATCCCGCGAAGGTCGAGCGCAAGCGCGTGATGTCGGCGCAGACGGCGGCGACCGTTCTCGACATGATGCGCATGACTGTTCTCGAAGGTTCAGGCAAGAATGCTGAGGCGCGCGGTTATGAAGTGGCCGGGAAGACAGGCACGGCCGAGAAGCCGACGCCGAACGGTTACGATCCGGACAGGAACATTACGTCTTTCGCCGCGATCTTCCCAGCTTCCCGCCCTCAATATGTCGTGCTTGTTGTTCTCGATGAGGCCCAGCCCAGAACGGGCACGCAACGCACGGCTGCCTTCACGGCGGCTGCGATCGCGGGAAAGGTGATCGCACGTGCCGCTCCGCTGCTGGATGTTCGGCCTGTGCTTGAGGCGACGGCGACGCGTGCGGCGCTCCCCGGCGCTGATGCTGCGGAGGCGCGTGCGCAATGAAGCTTGATCTGCTCATTCCCGGAGCGCCCGCGATCGATGTCGCGGGCATTACCGCAGATAGCCGGAAGGTGAAGCCCGGATTTGTGTTCGCGGCGCTGCAAGGCGTGGCAAAGGATGGACGCGCGTATATCGACGGCGCCATCAAGGCCGGCGCGGTTGCGATCCTGACGGATGCGCGGCCGGGAGATTGGAGCGTGCCGGCGATCCGCACGGACGAGCCCCGCCTGACGCTGGCGCAAGCGGCCGCAGCCTTCTATCCGATGCAGCCGGCTGTGGTTGCGGCGGTGACAGGCACCAATGGCAAGAGCTCGACAGTCGACTTCCTGCGCCAGATCTGGAGCAGCATGGGCCGCAAGGCAGCGTCCATGGGCACGCTCGGCGCGATCGGTCCGTCGGGCTCGGTCGACCTCGGGCATACGACGCCGGATCCGGTTGCTATCCATGCGACCCTCGACAAGCTGGCGCGTGAAGGCGTGACGCATGCGGCGATGGAAGCGTCCTCGCACGGGCTCTCGCAGTATCGCCTGCATGGCGTGACGCTGGCGGCGGGAGCGTTCACGAATCTCACCCAGGACCATCTCGATTACCACCACGACTTCGACGATTACCGCCGCGCCAAAATGAAGCTGTTCTCCGAGCTGCTGCCCAAGGGTGCGCCGGCGGTGCTGAATGCGGACAGCCCCGAACTTGAAGCGTTCGAGACGACGGCGCGCGAGGCTGGGCTCAAACCTTTCACTGTCGGCTGGCGCGGGCGTGACCTGCGCATCTCGGAAGCATCGCCACGCGGGACGGGGCAGGACCTGGTAATCCAGTGGGGCGATGATGCAGCCAACGAGCGCAAGGTTCACCTGCCGTTGATCGGCGAATTCCAGGCACTGAATGCCTTGTGCGCTGGGGGCATCGCGATGTCGCTGGGCGATGATGTGAATGCTGTGCTCGACGGCCTGACGCAGCTCAAGGGCGTGCACGGGCGCCTGGAGCTGGTCGGGCAGACAACGGCCAGGGCGCCTGTGTTTGTCGATTACGCGCACACGCCGGATGGCCTGAACGTGCTTCTCCGCGCCGCGCGCCCACATGTGCGCGGCAAGCTGATCGTGGTGTTCGGTTGCGGCGGCGACCGCGATGCGACCAAGCGGCCGATCATGGGCGATGTGGCGCGGCGTCTGGCGGACGAGGTGATCATCACGGACGACAATCCGCGCTCGGAAGATCCGACGCTGATCCGCGCGGCGATCCGCAAGGGTGCGCCGGATGCAAGCGAGATCGGGGATCGCGCTGCGGCCATCCTTGAAGGCGTCAAGCGTCTCAAGGCCGGCGATGCTCTGCTGATAGCGGGCAAGGGCCATGAGACGGGGCAGATCGCGAAGGGCGTCACGATACCTTTCTCTGATTTCGACGTGGCCAGGGCGGCGCTGGACGACGTGGGAGGCACACATGGTTGATGCCTCTTCTCCGCTGTGGACGTCACATGAGGCTGCAAGCGCCACGGGCGGCGCTGCGCTGGGTACTTGGGCGATCAATGGGGTGTCGATCGACACGCGGTCGCTGCAGCCGGGCAATCTGTTCGTGGCGCTGAAGGATGTCCGCGACGGGCATGATTTCGTGGCGGGCGCGTTCGCGGCCGGAGCGGAAGCAGCACTGGTGTCGCGAGATGTGCTGGGTGGCCATCCCGGCCTGCTGGTCGGCGACGTGCTGGACGGGCTCGAGAAGCTGGGGCTCGCGGCGCGCGCGCGCAATTCGGGCGTGATCTCTGCGGTGACGGGCTCGGTCGGCAAGACCAGTGTCAAGGAAATGCTGGCGCGCATTTTTCGGTCGGCGGGCCATGCGCACTGGTCGGACAGGTCGTTCAACAATCACTGGGGCGTGCCGCTGACGCTCGCTCGCATGCCGCGTGAGACGGAGCGCGCGATCTTCGAGATCGGCATGAACACGCCCGGCGAGATCGGACCGCGCTCACATATGGTGCGGCCGCACATTGCGATGATCACGCGGATCGCGCCAGCGCACCTCGAGGGCATGGGCTCGGTCGAGGGTGTAGCTGACGAGAAGTCGCAGATCTTTGCCGGTCTGTTGCCGGGCGGCGCGGCGATCCTGCCGGCGAAAGACAAGTTCCTCGAGCGTCTGCAGGCGGCGGCGCTGAAACTGCAGCCGTCGGCAAAGATTTTCACCTATGGCGGGATGGCGGGCAAAGCCAGCGCAACGCCGGCGGCCTACGACACGGATGGGCTGACCTCGCACATCAGCGTCGATGTGATGGGTGAAACAGTCAGCTTGAGCCTCGATGCGGTCGGTGAGCACTGGGCGAGTAACGCCTCACTCGCGCTGCTTGCGGCTGTGCTTGCGGGCGTGCCGGCGAAAGCTGCCGCCGAAGCGCTGTCAGGCTATGCGCCCCCGGCGGGACGCGGCACGGCCGAGACACTCAAGTTGCCGAGGGGCGGCGAGGCGACGCTGGTGGATGACGCCTACAACGCCAATCCAGAATCCATGCGCGCGGCGATTGAAGGTTTCGCGGCGCGGCCCGGTCGCAAGATCGTAGCGCTCGGCGAGATGCGCGAACTGGGGCCGACATCGGCCGAACTTCATGCCGGGCTCTCGGATGCGATCATAAAGGCGAACGTTGCGGCGGCGGTTCTGTCCGGCGGCGAGATGAGTCACCTTGTCGCGGCGCTGAAGTCACGTGCGCCGCAGATGAGCGTGGAACATGTCACAGGCCCCGCGGAAGCGGCGGATCAGGTGAAAAGCTGGTTAGAACCGGGAGACGCAGTCTTGATCAAAGGCTCGAATGCATCCGGCATGGCAAAGGTCGGAACGGCGCTCAGGCAGATGAGCGCAAGCGCCGCCAAACCGCAGAACGCGTCAGGGGCGTAAGATGCTGTACCACCTTCTTTCGCCCTATACGGGCGAACTCAACCTTTTCAGTTTCATCACCTTCCGCGTGGCGCTGGCGCTGGCGACGGGCCTGATCCTGACGATGCTGTTCGGCCATCCGCTTATCGTCTGGCTCCGCAAGAAGCAGGGTAAGGGCCAGCCCATCCGCACCGACGGTCCCGAAAGCCATCAGAGCAAGAAGGGTACGCCCACGATGGGTGGTTTCCTGATCCTGTTCGGCATCCTGTCGGGCACGCTGTTGTGGGCGGATCTTACCAACCAGTACATCTGGATCGTGCTGTTCGTGACGATTGGCTTCTGCGCGGTCGGCTTCATCGACGACTACCAGAAGGTCACCAAGAAGGGCACGGCGGGCCTGTCGGGCAGGATCCGCCTGCTGATGGAGTTCGTGATCGCGGGCGTGGCTGTGTTCTGGGCCTCGACGTATGCGCAGGACACGACAGCACAGGCGGTGGCGGCCGGCGTGCTGAAGGATTCACCGCTGCCGGGTTATGCGACCGGTCTTGCGCTGCCCTTCCTCAAGGACTTCATGTTCGATCTCACGATCTACGGCTTCATCGCCTTCGGGGCGTTCGTGATCGTGGGCGCCGGCAATGCAGTTAACTTCACCGACGGGCTCGACGGCCTCGCCATCGGTCCAGTGATGATCGCGGGCGCGACGTTCGGCTTCATCGCCTATGCGACGGGAACGCCGCGCTTCGCCGACTACCTGCTGCTGACGCCAACGCCTGGAACGGCGGAGCTGGCGGTCGTTATGGGCGCGCTGGTCGGCGGCGGGCTGGGCTTCCTCTGGTACAACACGCCGCCCGCCAAGATCTTCATGGGTGACACCGGCTCGCTGGCGCTCGGCGGATGCCTCGGCGCGATGGCGGTTTGCGTGAAGCACGAAATGGTGCTGGCGATCGTCGGCGGATTGTTCCTCTTCGAAGCGATGTCGGTGATCATCCAGGTCCTCTACTTCAAGGCGACTGGCAAACGCTTCTTCAAGATGGCGCCGATCCATCACCACTTCGAGAAGCTCGGCTGGTCCGAGCCGACCGTCGTGATCCGATTCTGGATCATAGCCTTCCTCCTCGCTCTCCTGGGTCTCGCCACGTTGCGTCTGAGGTGAGGCAAAGGTGATACCGGTTCGCTCATTCGAGGGAAAGGACGTCGCGGTCTTCGGCCTGGGCCGAAGCGGCATCGCGACGTGCAAAGCCCTCATGGCCGGCGGGGCGCGCGTGTGCGCGTGGGACGACAATGAAAGCGCGCGCAAGGCGGCCGAGGATGCCGGCGTGCCGATGGTCGATCTCAATCGGCGCGACTGGCAGATGTTTGCAGCCCTCGTGCTGTCGCCCGGCATTCCGTTCCGTTTCCCGGAGCCGCACCGCTTCGTGCGCTTGGCGCAAATGGTAGGCGTGCCAGTGATCGGCGACATGGAGCTGTTCGCGCGCGCGCTGAACGAGTTCAAGTCGGTCGATCGCCCGCGCATTGTCGGTATTACGGGCACCAACGGAAAATCGACCACCACCGCCCTGATCGGCCACGTCCTGAAGGTATGCGGTAAGGACGTGCGGGTCGGCGGCAATATCGGCGTCGGCGTGCTCGATCTCGAGAAACTGCACTCGGAGGCGATCTACGTGCTGGAACTCTCGAGCTATCAGCTCGACCTCGCCGAGAGTCTGCATTGCGACGTGGCAGTGATGCTGAACATCTCGCCCGACCATCTGTCGCGCCATGGCGGCATGGATGGTTATGTCGGCGCCAAGCGCCGCATCTTCCGCAACCAGGGACCGGACGACTATGCGATCATCGGCGTCGATGACATCCGTTCGGGTGTGATGTCGACGCAGCTGACCAGCGAAGGCCTGCGCCGCGTGATCCCGATCTCGGCTGAGTACGGTCTTGGT
The DNA here is from genome assembly GCA_947478925.1 of Hyphomonadaceae bacterium. GTDB lineage: Bacteria > Pseudomonadota > Alphaproteobacteria > Caulobacterales > Hyphomonadaceae > UBA7672. Next base: position 10,619 of record CANJXY010000050.1, read on the forward strand.
CGCGGTGTCGCCGTGCTAGAAGGCATGCTGCAGGATTCGATGGCGGGCCGCGCCGAGCATCCGGTCGACATTCGCACCGCAAAGGCGCTGCCAGGGCGCCACAACCATCAGAACATCGCTGCGGCCTATGCTGCGTGTCGCGCGCTCGGTCTCGACCCGCCCGACATTCTTGCGGCGATCGGGACTTTCCCGGGCCTGCCGCACCGGCTTGAGAATATCGGCGCAATCGATGGCGTGCGCTTCATCAACGACTCGAAGGCCACCAACGCACAGGCGGCTGAACAGGCGATCCGCGCCTTCCCGAATGCGTGGTGGATCGTCGGCGGCCGTCCGAAAGAGGAGGGGATCGATGATCTCGCACCGCTGTTCGGCCAGATTCGCAAAGCCTATCTGATCGGCGAGTCCACCGAGGCGTTTGCCCGCACGCTGACCGGCAAGCTCGAGCACTCCAAGTGTCGCACGATGGACGTCGCCGTGCTGCAGGCTTTCGAGGATGCGCGTGCCTCAGGCGTCGAGGGCGCGGTGGTGCTGTTCTCGCCCGCGTGCGCGAGCTTCGACCAGTACCGCGATTTCGAACAGCGCGGTCTGGCGTTCCGTCAGGAGGCCGCGAACCTCGTCAAGCGTCGGTCCTCAACTGAGATCGCGTGAGACGCGGATGCAGATCTTCCGCCGGTCCGACAAATCACCGCTGGCAGAATGGTGGCGCACAGTCGACAAAGGCCTGATTGCGGCTGCGCTGATCCTGCTTGGTGCGGGCATGGTGCTGTCCCTCGCGGCGGGACCTGCCGCCGCCGCCAAGCTCAAGCTCGATGACCCGTTTTACTTCGTCTACCGGCAGGGGCTCTTCGTCATCGGCGCGGCGCTGGTGCTGGTGTCGTCGTCCTTGCTCGATCCTGTATGGACGCGGCGGGTGTCTCTCGGACTGTTCGTCGTCTGCTTCTTTCTGATGGCGGGCCTGTTGATGTTCGGGCACGAGGCCAAGGGCGCGACGCGGTGGATCCGGATCTGGGGCACGACGTTCCAGCCATCCGAGATAATCAAGCCGGCGCTGGTCGTGCTGACGGCATGGCTGCTGGCGCAGCGCGAGAAGTTTCCGGCCGGTCCGTGGGCGCCGATCGCGTTTGCGTTCTATGCGGTGACGGTTGGGCTGCTGCTGCTGCAGCCCGACGTCGGCCAATCGGTGCTGGTGACGGCGGCCTTCGTGATCGTGTTTTTCATCGCGGGCCTGCCCTGGATCTGGGTCGGCGTCTTCACAGTGCTGGGCGCGGTGCTGCCGGTCGTTCTCTACAACATCATTCCGCACGTGCGCTTCAGGGTGAACTCGTTCCTCAACCCCACCGAGTACGATACCTACCAGATCGACAAGGCGCGGCAGGCGATCGAGCGGGGCGGTCTGTTTGGTGTGGGGCCAGGCGAGGGCACGGTGAAGCGCACCCTGCCGGATGCGCACACGGATTTCGTCTACGCGGTTGCGGGCGAGGAGTTCGGTCTTTTGCTGCTGGTCTTCCTCACTGTTCTGTTCGCGGTAATCGCCATCAAGGGCATCATGGAAGCCTCGAAGCAACAGGACGTCTATCAGCGCGCGGCCGGCGTCGGGCTCTATGCGATTTTCGGTCTGCAGGCGGCCGTGAACATGTCCGTGAACCTGTCACTCATTCCGCCCAAGGGCATGACATTGCCGCTTGTCTCCTCCGGCGGATCGTCGTTGCTGGGCAGCGCACTCACACTGGGACTGGCGCTGGCGCTGACGCGCAAGCAGCCGGAATCTTCGCTTTCGCATCTGAGGCAGTTATGACCGTCGAAACCAAACCCCTTGTCGTCGTGGCCGCCGGCGGCACGGGCGGTCACATGTTCCCCGCGCAGGCCTTCGCCGACGAGATGCGTGCGCGCGGGTGGCAGGTGGCGCTTGTTACCGACGAGCGCGGCAAGAAGTACGCAACCAACTTCCCGGCCGATTGGCGTCTTGAAGTCGAGGCTGCAACGTTCGGATCGAAGATGCCACACAAGCTGATTGCCTCGGCGCTGAAGCTGCGGGCGGGCACCGCGGATGCGCGTAGGAATTTCGAGAGGACCAAGCCGAAGGTGGTCGCAGGTTTTGGCGGCTATCCGTCCTATCCCTCACTGTCGGCAGCGCGTGCGATGGGCGTGCCGATTGTCATCCACGAACAGAACTCAGTGCTTGGGCGGGTGAACCGGCTGTTTGCAAAATCGGCGAAGTTCGTCGCCTGCGGTTTTGAACGGCTCGACCGCTTGCCGCCTGGCGCCGAAGGTGTGAAGCGCGTGGTCGGCAATCCGGTGCGCAACGCGATCAAGGCCGTGCGCGAGCGGCCCTATCCTGATCTCGACGATGCCGGTCCGCTCAATATCCTGATCACCGGCGGCAGCCAGGGCGCGCGGCTGTTCGGTGACATCATCCCGAAGGCCATCGTGTCGCTACCGGAAGAGCAGAGAGCGCGGTTGTATGTGGTGCAACAGGCGCGTGAAGAACAGCTGGAGTCCGTGCGTGCGGTCTACAGGGACGCTGGCGTGAAGGCCACGGTGGAGTCTTTCTTCTCCGACATGCAGGACAGGCTGGCGGCGGCGCATCTGGTGATCGCGCGGGCGGGCGCTTCGACCGTGACGGAACTCGCGATTGCCGGCCGTCCGTCGATCCTCATTCCGCTTGGTATCGCCATGGACGATCACCAGACGGCGAACGCCGAAGGCATGGTGATGGGCGCTGCGGCCGATGTGGTTCCCGAACCCAGGTTCAATGTCGAGACGTTTGTGCCGTTGCTGCTGGAGCGGATCGCCAATGCCGGCGTGCTGAAGGCGCGGGCCAAGGCAGCGTGGCAGCTGGGTCGTCCGAATGCCGCCAAGGAGCTGGCCGATCTTGCAGAGCAGGCGGCGGGTCTGAAGGCAGGGTGAAGTAGCCTGTCGGCATCCTCGCGCTGGCCACGGCCGGCTCCAGATCGGACAGGTGGCGCAAAAATCGTGTGTTGGTGGTTCGAAACAACGCAGCCTCACGACCTGATTGGTCAGTTCGATCTTGTGACACGGGCCATCCGGGCAACGGGGCCTTTTATCGGCGGAATCAAGACCGGTGCCTACGATGTCGAAGAAATCTAGCCTGGCCCTTGAGACGCCATCTTGTCTAACTGTCAGTCCTTGAAGCTGCCCTCCTGGTTTCGCAACGCGAACACCTGGATGGACGGAGCGCCTGTGGGTGACGTCAGCGCGGGGAGGCCGTTGGCCGCGCGGAACTTCTGATAGCGCGGACGCATGGCGCCGATGTGGAAGTTGCTCATGCCCGTGACGACCGCAACATACTGGGTCTTGCCAACGCCATAGGTGATCAGGATCGAGCTCGGATCGGCGTCGAGCGGTGCGCGCCACAGGAGCTTGCCGTCCCCGTCGTCGAAGGCCTTCAGCGCGGGGTCGAGATCGCCGACGAACACGATGCCGCCCGCCGTAGACAGCGCAGACGTGGAGATCGGCGCTTCGAGATCGTGGCGCCAGGCGAGCTGGCCGCCGCTGATATCCATGGCTTGCAGGCGTCCCATTTTTCCATCTGCGACAGCATCCGGGTGGTCCGCATCGGATATCTTGGCGCCGGGTGAGCTCAGGAGTGGCGAGCCTTCCGTGCTCATCTTTGCGCACCACTCTGTCAGCGGCAGATAGAGCATGCCCGTCGCCGGGCTGAAGGTTGTGGTCGGCCAGGCGCGCGCGCCGGAGGGGCCCGGACAGTAGATGGTCGGCCGCGCGGGATCGGGAAGGCGCTGCGGATCGATCATCTTCCGGCCGGTCTTGGGGTCGATGGTCGTGATGATGTTTTGCGTGCCGGCGTCGATCGAGAAGAGGTAGGCGCCAGTCGCCGGATCGAGGGCGTCGAGTATGCCCATCTTGCCGACATTCATCACAACCTTGCGCGTTCGACCACCGACCCTGACTGTCGCCAGCGTCCGCTCGAATGCCCAGTCGAGGTCCCACTGATCGTTGGACAGGTGCTGATAATACCATTTCAGCTTTCCGGTATCAGCATCGAGCGCGATCGTGGCGTTGGTGTAGAGCGCATCGTTGGTGACACCGGGAAGCGGTGAGGGCGTGCGAAGCTGCGCGGTGTCATAGGTCGCTGCGGCGCCGTAGTAGATGAGGTTGAGCTCGGGATCATATGTACCCTGGTGCCAGACCGAGCCGCCGGTGCGTTTTTCGAGCGCAATATCGTTCCAGGTGTTTCCGCCAGGCTCACCCGGCCGGGCGAGTGTGTGGAAGCGCCACAGTTCTTTGCCGGTGTCGATGTCGAGTGCGACGATGAACCCGCCGCCGGGACCTGCGCTGGCAGTGACGCCCTGGATCACCTTATTGCCGACCACAAGCGGTGCGCTGCGTAGATTGAAGACTCCGCGATTGGTCGCCGGTGCGCTCAATTCGATTGCGTGGTCCCAAGCCGTCTCGCCGGTGCGCGCGTCGAGCGCGATAACGTGCAGGTCGGAGGTCGGTGCGAAGACACGTCCTCTACCGAGTCCGAGGCCCATCTTCATCGTCGAGCCGTAGGCGGGCTTGTAGGAGTGGCGCCACAACTCATGCCCCGTCGCTGCATCGAGGGCGAGCACAGTATCCGGCGCCGTATGCAGGAACATCACGCCGTCGTGGACAAGCGGGCTTGGCATGCTGAGTCCGACGGCGAGCGGAGCGCGCCAGGCGGGTGTGAGGTTCTTCACATTGCTGCGGTCGATCTGCTTGAGCGGACTAAAGTTCTGACCGTCATAGCTGCGCCCCCATTGCAGCCAGTCGCCCGGCGCCGGCTTCTCCAGCATCGCAGACGAAACGGGTCGCTGGCCGGCAAGGCGTGCAGCGGGCGAGAGCGGCGCGGGGTCGGTTGCGCAGGCGCTGAGCACCGCGACAAGCACCGCGCTCACGGTAATGGTCGCGCGCTTTCTGTGCAGCTGCATGGTTGTCTTTCCCTGATCGGCGCTCGTTGCCCGAGACTGGGGTCAGACTACGAACATGCGGGATTGGCAGAAAGTCTTCCCTTAGGGAGGCGCACCCGAACGTGTAGGGCTTGACGCCGCGACCGCCCCGCGTTCACTCACCGTATGCGCAGAACAATCCCCTTCGACGTCGGCCCGGTTCATTTCGTTGGCATTGGCGGAATCGGCATGTCGGGCATTGCGGAAGTGATGCTGAACCTTGGCTATCAGGTGTCGGGTTCCGACATGAAGGCGAGCGCCAACACGGAGCGGCTGGCCAAGCACGGCGCCAGGATCATGATCGGCCACAGGGCAGAGAATATCGAGGGCGTCGGTGCTCTGGTGATCTCGACGGCGATCAAGGGCGGCAACCCGGAGGTGGATGCGGCGCGAGCACGCGCCATTCCGGTTGTGCGCCGGGCCGACATGCTTGCCGAGCTGATCCGCCTGAAGTGGACAGTCGCTGTCGCCGGCACGCACGGCAAGACGACGACGACATCGATGGTGGCTGCGCTGCTGGATGGTGTCGGGTTGGATCCCACGGTCATAAATGGCGGCGTCATTAACGCCTACGCGTCCAACGCGAAGCTGGGCCAGGGCGAGTGGATGGTGGTGGAAGCCGACGAGAGCGACGGGACGTTCACCAAGCTGCGCTCGACGGTGTGCATCGTCACCAACATCGATCCCGAGCATATGGATCACTACGGCTCTATGGAGCAGTTGCGCAAAGGCTTCGACACGTTCGTCGAAAATCTTCCATTCTATGGCTTTGCCGTTCTGTGCGCCGACCATCCCGAAGTGCAGGCGCTGGCTTCGCGTATTCCGGATCGTCGGCGGATTACCTACGGGTTCAATCCGCAGTCGGACCTGTGGGCTGTCAACGTGCGATCGGATGCGGAAGGTTCGACCTTCGATCTCGTGCTGCGCTCACGCGGGGAAGTCGACCAGACGCGCTGGGTTGGCCTCAAGCTGCCGATGGCCGGGCGTCACAACGTGCAGAACTCACTGGCGGCGATTGCAGTCGCGCGCGAGCTCGGCGGCACGGAAGACAATATCCGCGCGGCGCTCTCGAAATTCGGCGGTGTGAAGCGGCGCTTCACGTCGGTCGGCGAATGGAACGGCGTGCGCATCATCGACGACTATGGCCATCACCCGGTGGAAATCGCCGCCGTGCTGCGCGCCGCGCGTGATGTGCAAGGGCGCGACAAGCGCGTGATCGCCGTTGTACAGCCACATAGGTACACGCGTCTGCGCGATCTGTTCGAGCAGTTCTCGACCTGTTTCAACGACGCGGACGAAGTGCTGATTGCACCGGTCTATGCAGCGGGCGAACAACCGATCGACGGCATCAGCCATGAGACCCTGGTGAAGGGCCTGATCAATCACGGCCATCGTTCCGCGCGCGCAATTGATGGCCTGCCCAGCCTTGCGGCCGAGATCCGCAGCAGCGTGAAAGCCGGCGACGAAATGGTCGTTTGTCTCGGAGCGGGCGATATCACCTCATACGCGAACTCGCTCGCCGATGACCTCAAGAAGCTGTGACGTTGCGCTCGCAGCTGTCGGGCTGTGACTGTTAATGACGTCGGGCCGGGATTGACGTTTGTCCCTGCCAGCACGAAAGGGTCTTGGTTAACACGGTGTCGCGGCCGCCCGGAGACGGGACAGCACGTCGCAACGTGGTTAGTCGTCCAGTAACTTTGCGAGGGCTTCTGGAAGGACTGAGGGCGCGGGGCGCCACGATTGCAGATATGGACGCATGAAGAAGCATCATTCGTATATCACCGCCGTGGCGGCTCTGGTTCTTGCGCTCGGTGGCGGCCTCTTCGTTGCCAACCTCCGCTCGGCGGAAGCGACCGCGAAGACCGCGCATTTTGCGCGCCCGGCCCAGTCTCCGGTTGCGCCGAAGTCTTCGGCCGTTGATCTGAACCTGTTCAGCGCGATGGCGGACGAGCGTGTCGTGGATGCCGTGAAGAACGATCTGGCGACATGCCAGGCAGCTCTCAATGCAGCGGGCGTCGTGTTCAAACAGGTTGCCAATGTTCAGGAAGGCCAGTGCGGCTATCAGGACGCGATCGAGGTGAAGGCGTCGCTGACAGAACTGACGCCAAACCCTGGCGCGCCCGAGCACCTGCCGATGACATGCGATCTTGCAGCGCGCCTGCACATGTGGGAGCGCCACATCGTGATCCCGGCGGCCGAGAAATATCTCGGATCGCCGGTGAAGGAGATCAAGGCGTTCGGCACCTTCCAGTGCCGCAATGTGGCCGACACGGACAAGCTGTCTGAGCACGCCTATGCAAAGGCCGCCGACATTGCGAGTTTCGTGCTTGCTGATGGCCGCGAGATCAGCGTGCTCGAAGATTTCTATGGCAAGGACGCCAAGGGCGATTTCCTGCGCGAAGTGCGCCAGCGCGCGTGCGACCTGTTTGATGTGACGCTCGGGCCGGACTACAACGAGGCGCACAGGAACCATTTCCACCTCGACGTGGGTGGCGATCACGCCTGCAGGTAGCGGGTTGGCAGCTAGTGTCTGAAGGCCGGTCGCGCTAAGTCTGCCGGCATGAGCGTATTTCTCGACAGACTCCCCCCCGTGCGCGGCAAACTGCTGGCCGACGAGGCGTTGGCGCCTTTCACATGGTTCCGCGTTGGCGGACCGGCGGATGCGTTGTTCCTGCCGAAGGATGAGGCGGATCTCGCGGCGTTTCTGAGCCAGCTTGATCCCATCATTCCTGTGACTGTGCTTGGCGCAGCCTCGAACGTGATCGTGCGCGATGGCGGGATTGCGGGCGTTGTCGTGCGGCTGGGCCCGGCATTCGGGAAGGTCGCGGCTGAAGGCATGCGCGTAACGGCTGGGGCTGCGGCGCTGGATTCGAGGGTATCGGTGGCGGCGGCGAATGCGGGCATTGCAGGTATGGAGTTCTTCTCCGGCGTGCCGGGGCAGATTGGCGGCGCACTGCGGATGAATGCGGGGTGCTATGGGCGCGAGACCAAGGATGTGCTGGTCGAGGCTTATGCGCTGAAGCGCAATGGCGAGCGCGTTACACTGAAGAATGCGGACTTCCGTTTCAGTTATCGCCACACCGAAGCCAGCGAAGATCTGATCTTTGTCGAGGCGCTGTTCGAGGGAACGCCGGATAAGCCTGCGGCGATCATGGAGCGGATCGATGCGCTGAAGGCGCGGCGCGAGACCACGCAGCCGATTCGCGAAAAGACGGGTGGGTCGACGTTCGCGAATCCGGATCCGCCGGGAACGCCGAACCAAAGGTCTTCGTGGAAGCTGGTTGATGAAGCGGGCATGCGCGGGGCGCGGCGGGGCGGGGCGCAGGTGAGCGAGCTGCATTGCAACTTCCTGCTGAATGTCGGCGATGCAACGGCGGCTGATATTGAAGGCCTCGGGGAAGATGTGCGCGCGGCCGTGAAAGCAAAGTCGGGCGTCGAGCTGCGCTGGGAGATCAAGCGCATCGGACGCCCGGCGATCGATGCAACGCTCGAGGGTTATCTCGCGAAGGATGCGTGAGATGAGGATCGCGATCATTGCTCTGGGATGCCTGGCGGCGGCCTGCCAGCCTTCTGCGCAGACGCTTGGCGGGGTCGATCTCGGCAAGCCGATGCGGGCGCTGGGAACCGAGCCTTTCTGGGCCATCGAGATGACGCCGCAGGAACTTGTATTCACGGGCGTCGACCGGCCGGAGTTTCGCGCGCCTAACCCTGGCGCGCGGATCGAGGGCGAGATCGCGGTGATCGCGGCGCGCGATCCGCAAGGGCTGTCTCTGACGATCAAGCTCAAACCAGCGAAGTGTTCGGACGGGATGAGCGATTGGGTCTATCCGTTGGAGGCTGAAGTCACACTCGGGGCGGATACGCTGAAGGGATGCGCCGCGCCACAGACGCTGCTGGACTAGCGTCCGCCTTTGAAGGGCGCGCGGTTGCAATCCCTGCTGCCGCCGGGCGCCTGGGGCGGGGGTGACCTTATGATGCGGTTCGTGCCGGTGCCCTGGGCATGAGCCTTGGTGTGCCGAGGCCCGTACGATTTCGGCCGCTCCAATCCGCCGAAATTTTCGCGCAAGTGTCTGACATCACGGCAGAAGAATTTCGGGCGTGCCGCGAACCTGCGCCAACGCTTTCCAGCAAAAAGGGGTGAAACTCCCGGGGACGTCTTGTGGGGAGGGACGGTTTTGCACGCCAGGGGCGGCTTCTCGTATTGCGCGCAATTTATTGCTGCATGACGCAAGGGCAACTGATTGTTGACAGTGTCAATCAAGGTTAAGTTGCGGCGGAATCGGGGTACCAGGGAGTTTCCTCTGCAATGACA
>CANJXY010000051.1 GCA_947478925.1 Hyphomonadaceae bacterium
GCCTGTCTAACACCTCCCCTTCCCAATGGGAGGTGTTTCCGTTATGCGGACGCTCCTTAAGCGGGATGCTGCCGTAGCTCAGTGGTAGAGCGCATCCTTGGTAAGGCTGAGGTCGGGAGTTCAATCCTCCCCGGCAGCACCATCCCGCTCCTGCCGTGAGGCTAGACTAGTTCGCGCCCGGTCGGGCCTCCAGCCAGGTTATGACCGCCGCCTGCAGTGCGAGGCGGCTGTCGGAATAGCTGTGGTCGGTCGCAAAGTGTTGCGTCTCGACCTTGCCGCCGAGCGCTCGGATCGCCGGCGGCTGCGCATCCGTCCCCTTCGTCAGCCCGTCGTCCGACGATACGACCAGCACCGGTAGCCTCGCGAGCCCGTCCTAGGCGACGCCGTTGGTCTCGACGCTGACGCTCGGAACATGCAGCACTTCCATCCGCGCAGGATTGGCCGCGTCGTGCGGCGCGTCGACTAGCATCGCCGGCAGAGATGCGGAATGACAGGCGACCAGAAGCAGGATAGCCGCGATCGATGCCAAAGTCTTCCGCATGGAATACTCCCCGATGCTAGCGCGCTTCGTCTTCTACCCGGACGCCCGACGACATCGCCACGATGCGCGTCGCGTCTTCGTCCGTCATGTAGACGTCCATGCGCAGATCGCTGTCGCCAAGCAGTTGTTCTGACGTCACTTCGCAGTTGGTGTGTATCCAGGCGTGCAGCCGCCCATCCGCTGCCGGGATGGTCACGACGCGCGGGCGGCGGTTGCCGAACAACGCCCCCTCGATGTGGAAGAGCAACTCATCCACACCCTGCCCTGTCGTGGCCGAGACCATCATGGCTGGTGGCGTGTGATCCGCGGCGCGCTGCGCCAGCACATTGCGCGTCGCCTCGTCCAGCAAGTCAGCCTTGTTCCAGACCTCCAGCACCGGCGGCCGGTCCAGCTTGGTTGTTTCTTCCAGCTGTTCGAGAATACCGTAGACGTCGTTGGACTGATACTCGGTGTCCGGATGCGCGATGTCGCGTACATGGATCAGCAGATCCGCTTCCATCGCCTCTTCCAGCGTCGCGCGGAAAGCCGCAACCAGCGTGGTCGGCAGGTCGGTGATGAACCCAACCGTATCCACTAGCGCGATGCGCCGTCCCGACGCCGCCACGATCTCACGCGCAGTCGGGTCCAGCGTGGCGAACGGCATGTCCGCCGCTAGCACATCGGACGATGTTAGCCGATTGAACAGCGTCGACTTGCCGGCGTTGGTGTAGCCCACGATCGCCGCCACCGGAGCGCCGCGCCTTGCGCGACCATCGCGCTGCAGCCGCCGCGTGCGCCGCACATCCTCCAGCTCGCGTCGGAAGCCAGCGATGCGCTTGTCGAGCAAGCGTCTATCGGTTTCGAGTTGCGATTCACCCGGGCCGCCGAGGAAGCCGAAGCCACCGCGTTGCCGTTCAAGATGGGTCCACGTGCGCACCAGCCGCGAGCGCTCGTACAGCGACCGGGCCATCTCGACCTGTAGCCGGCCTTCCGCCGTTCGCGCGCGCAGGCCGAAGATCTCGAGGATCAACCCCGTCCGATCCACCACCTTCAGCTTGAGCTCTGTTTCAAGATTGCGTTGCTGCACGGGCGTCAGGGCGCCATCTACGATGAACAGGGTTACGCCTTCTGCGTGGAAGCGCTTCGACAATGCATCGAGCTGTCCGGACCCGAATAGCCGAGCCGGATGCGGTTCGCGCACGTTCAGCTGCTCTGAAAAAGCCAGCTTTACGCCAAGCGCCTCGGCCAGACCGAGGCTCTCCTCAAGCCGGGAGCGCGCCACATCGCTCCCGCCCAGTATAGGCAAGACGACCGCGGCGACGTCTTCAGGCGGCCTGCGGTCGATCAGCTCTCTTGGCAACTAGTCCATGTCCTCTTCATTCTCGAAGAGGTTCACCGGTGCGTTCGGCGCGATGGTGGAAATGGCGTGTTTGTAGACGAGCTGCGGCGGGCGGCCTTCGCCCTTCAGCAGCACACAGAAATTGTCGAACCAGGTCACGATGCCCTGGAGTTTGACGCCGTTCACAAGAAACACGGTCAAGGGAGTCTTCCCCTTCCGCACGGCGTTGAGGAAAATGTCCTGCAGGTTTTGCTTTTTGTCAGCCGACATTGGTGTTGCGAGCCTTCTCTTGTTGGGGCCTTGACCGACGTTTAGCCCTTTCGGCGCTCGCTGAGCAATGCCTTGCCCTCAACGTAACGAGAGACGCATTGAAGCGCCCCCTCAGGGGGCGTCCGGGTCGAAGGCGCCCAGTTCCCCGGCACCGCGTCCGATTGCCATGCCGGAAACTGCCGGGTCTCCCGGTCAGCCCTGCGTTTCCTTGAGGCCCAGACTGGTGTCCACGCCCAGCGCCTTGAGTTTCCGGTGCAGTGCCGACCGCTCCATGCCGATGAAAGCAGCCGTGCGGGAGACGTTGCCGCCGAACCGGGTGATCTGCATCGACAGGTATTCCCTTTCGAAATGCTCCCGCGCATCACGCAGGGACATCGAGATCATCTGCATGGACCCTGCGGCAGAAGCGCCCCCGCCGTTGGAATCACTCGGAAGATGTTCTGCAGTGATTGCTCCCGGCGGCTCGCCATTGGTCAGGATCAGCAGGCGCTCGACCACGTTCCGCAACTGGCGGACGTTACCCGGCCATTCGCTGGCCTGCAGCACTGCAATTGCCTCGTCCGAGAACGGACGTGGTTGCAGGCCCGTCGCGTCGGCCACGCGCTGCACGAAGTAGCGCACCAATTCGGGTATGTCTTCGCGGCGACGATCCAGCGCCGGCACGTCCACCGGCACCACGTTCAGCCGGTAGTAGAGATCTTCCCGGAACCGCCCCGCCGCGATCTCGGCTCGCAGGTCGCGCGCCGTCGTCGTCACCACCCGCACATCGACGGACACGTCGTCCGCGCCATTGCGGCGGCGGAAACGCTGATCGACCAGCACGCGGAGGATGCGGCTTTGCGCGGCAAGCGGCATATCAGAAATCTCGTCCAGTAGCAGCGTGCCGGCGTGGGCCTGCTCGAAGAGCCCGATCTTTGGCGCCTTGCCATTGCCAAACTCTTCGCCGAACAGCTCGGACTCGACGCGTTCCGGATCGATTGTCGCAGCATTGACGACGACAAAAGGACCCGACGCGCGCAGCGACCGCTCGTGGATCAGCCGCGCCACCAGATCCTTGCCCGAACCCGGCGGGCCCGAAACCATGATGCGACTGTTGGTCGGCGCCACCTTGTCGATGGACCCCGACAGCTGGGCCATTACGCTCGATTTGCCGATCAGTTCGTGTGAGGAGGCAGACCGCGCGCGCAGCCGCGAATTTTCGCGCTTCAACGCTGCATTTTCCAGCGCCCGCTGGATTGTGACAATCAGCTTCTCGGCCTTGAAGGGCTTTTCAAGGTAATCATAAGCCCCGCGCCGGATCGCCTCCACCGCCGTCTCGACTGTGCCGTGACCCGAGATCACGACCACCGGCAGGAACGGGTCCATCTCCTTCAGTATCGACAAGATGCCAAGGCCGTCCAGCTCCGATCCCTTGAGCCACACATCGAGCACCACCAGCCGCGGCGCCCGCGTGCGGACAGCGGCAAGTGTGTCGTTTGAGTTGCCTGCGGTTCGGACAATGAAGCCCTCATCCTGCAGGATGCCTCCAACGAGCTCACGGATATCGGCTTCGTCGTCGACGACCAGAATTTCGGTAGTCATTACGCTACTCCTTCACCGGCATAGGCTACTGACTCTTCGATAGGCTTGGGCTCCAGCGGCATGCGGATATCGATCCTTGCGCCATTCGGCGCCATCTCATTATCGCCCAGCCAGATTCGGCCACCATGGTCTTCCACAATGCGGTTGACGATGGCGAGGCCAAGGCCGACGCCATTCCTCCGCGTCGTTACGTAAGGTTCCAGCAGGCGCTCGCGGTCTTCCGCCGGGAAGCCCACGCCATTGTCGCGCACCGTCACCTGAACTTCGTCCTCGTCCACGAACACATCTATCGAGACAGCGCCCTTGCCCACGCCCGTCGCTTCGATCTGGCGGTCCACTGCCTCTGCGGCGTTCTTCACGATGTTGGTCAGCGCCTGCGCCAGCATCCGCTCGTCGCCCATTGTTTCCACCGCATGCGGGGGCGCAGTCACTGTCACCGAGATCTGGGGCGTGGTCATGCGCTGCGAGAACGCAACAGATTCCACCATATCGACCAGATTGAACCTGCCAAAAGTCGGCTTCGGCATTCGCGCAAAGCCGGAGAACTCTTCGACCATGCGGCCGATATCCGCGACCTGCCGCGTGATGGTGTCCGTGCAGCGCTCGAACGTCTCGCGGTCTGTCGTGATCTGGCTCGAGAAACGCCGCCGCAGCCGTTCCGCGGCCAGCTGGATCGGCGTCAGAGGATTGCGGATCTCATGCGCGATCCGCCGCGCGACATCGCGCCATGCGGCCTGTCGCTGCCCCAGCACCAGCCGCGTCGTATCGTGGAAGGTGATCACCGCTCCCGCCGTGTCCGCCTCCACGTCCATTTCAGGAGATACGCGCACCTGCAGGTGCAGTGTGCCGTTTTCCGTCTGCCGCTTGCAGCTCGTATCGACCGACTGCCCCGTCTCGATCGCCCGGCGCGCCGCCGACACGAACTCCGGCGCGATCTCGCTCAGTGGCGTCTCGCTTCCCGGCCGATGCACGAAGTCCAGCAGAGTCTGCGCAAACGTATTTGCAATGGTCACGTCCAGCGTCCCATCCACCCGCACCACGCCGGCCTCGACCCCTGCCAGCACAGCCTCGATGAAGTTCGAGCGCGTCTCAGCGTCGATCCGCCCGCGATCGAGCGCGTTGGTCTGTCGGGCCAACCTGTCCGTCATTTCGTTGAACGCATCGGCGAGGTCCGCGATCTCGTCCCGCACAGTCGGCCGCAGCATACGCACCGAAAGATCGCCGTCGCGCACCGCCCGCGCAGCGCCTGCCAGCGCGCCGATCGGCATGGCAATCCGCGCCGCCGCCGTCATGCCCAGCCACGCCGTACCCAGCAGCATCAGCGCCGCCGCCTCGACATAGCTGAGCACCAGCACGGTGCTCAGAGCTTGCCTGCGCGCTTGCGCTTCCTCGAACGCCCTGTTGGACGCATCGGCCTGCGCGAACCGCTCCATCACCGGCACCGGGATCAGGCGCGATGCCTGGACGTACACGTCATTGAAAAGCGGCACCTTGAAGAAGGCCCGGATGGAGCCATCCGCTTCCTCTCGCACGTTGATCGAGCCATTTTCTGCGGCTTCCCAGTCGCTGGGGGTCGGCGGCTTCACGGGCGGCGCATTGCCATCGAGGTCTGCCGACTCGAACAGCGAGGCGCCGGATCGGTCCAAGCCTTGCACACGCCCGAAAACGCCGCGCAGCGCCTGGCGCTGCTTCATGTAGTTGGCGAGTTCGCTGATCGGCGGTTGGGATCCATCTGGCGGCGGCTTTGAAACCGCAATGTCGCTATGGATGCTTTTTGCCTCCCGCTCGACCTCCAGCCGAAGATCGTTCATAGCGGCGCGCGCTGCTTCCTTGCCGCCCTGGACGATGTTGGTAATCGGCTTGCTGAACCATCCATCGACCGAGCGGTTGATCGCGACCGCGAGGAAGCCGGCCACCAGGATCGTGGGGATCGCCGCCGTCAGCGAGAACAGGAAGGTGATCCGCAGACGCAGGCGCGCACCGCCATTCGTCTCGCGGTTCTCCCTGACCAATTGGAAGACGCGCAGGCCGAGAACGGTCGCAACGCCGCCGATCAGGACAAGGTTGGCGACGAGCGCCCAGACAAGCCCCGGCTGCGCGGCGGCATTCGGGCTGGTATCGGTGATGGCGAGAAAAGTGCCGCCGGCGGCTATGACCACGGCGAGACCGAACAGCGCCTTGAACATGTTCGAGGTAGCTCTACCGAGCTTTATCCTCGCGTCCCTAGCTGCGGTCGCCGTATCGGGCATTCACTCTACTATCCACGGCCCTGCCCTAACCCGCCAATACTCCCCATATGCGTTGGCGGCGCCCGGACAGGGCGAACAATCACCTCGTGCGCCTGCCAATTATGAGCCTGCGAGTGAGGCGGCTGGGCAACACAGTGTGACTAGCAAACCACAGTGTGATGCTCGAGAGCAACACAAATCCGATGGAGGACTGCTTTCTCTCTGTTTGAATGAGAAAAGTCGGCCTAGTCGCCTTCCGCTACGCCAAGCCCGTTGATCTTGGAGCGAAGCGTATTCCGGTTCAGGCCGAGCAGCGCCGCCGCACGCACCTTGTTGCCGTTGGTTGCGGCCAGCGCCAGCTTGATCAGCGGACGCTCAACCTGCTCGATCACGGTCTGGTAGATCTGCCCGCCATCCGGATCCTTGTCAGGATCGGCCGACAGCGCCGAGATGAAGTGCCGCGAAAGCAGCGCCTCGATCTCCTGTTCGAACTCGCGCTCGCCCGCGACCGTCCGCGTGTTGGACCGCAGCTCACGCTCCACTTCCCGCGCCGAAATCACCGGCTCGGGGCTCAGTGCCGACAAACGGCGGATGACGTTTTCCAGTTCGCGCACGTTGCCGGGCCAGTCGTAGGCGACCAGCAGATCATACGCGCTCTTGTCCAGCTGCTTCTCGGGTAGCCCCTCCTTCTTGGCGCGAATGAGGAAAGCTGAAGCAAGATCAGGAATGTCTTCCTTGCGCTCGCGCAGCGGCGGCAACTGCAACGCCACCACGTTAAGCCGGTAATAGAGGTCTTCCCGGAAGAGACCCTGATCGACCAAGGCGCGCAGGTCGTGCTTGGTCGACGCGATGATACGCACGTCGAGATCGTCGCCCGAGGACGCGAAACGCCCATCCTGAAGGAAGCGCACAAGCCGCGTCTGCGCTTCGAGCGGCATGTCGCCCACTTCGTCGAGGAACAGCGTGCCGCCATCCGCCTCGCGCACCTTGCCGCGCCGGCGGCCCTTGTCGTCTCGTCCAGCTCCGAACAATTCTTCCTCAACCTGATCGCGCTGCAGGGCGGCAAGGCTCACGGCCACGAACGGCCCGATCTTGCGCTTGCCAAGCTGGTGGATCGCGCGCGCCGCTAGATCCTTCCCCGTCCCGCTCTCGCCCTCGATCAGCACGGTCAAGTCGTTGTTCATGATCCGCGCGATCACGCGATAGACCGATTGCATCGGCTTGGAGCGGCCGATCAGCGGCAGCGCTTCATCTTTCTCGGCGCGCCGCCCCACGGGCTCCTGACCGCGTACCGGCTTCTTCTGCAGCGCCCGCCGCACCGTCTCAGCCAACTTGTCGATGTCGAACGGCTTTGGCAGATAGTCATACGCGCCGTGGTCTGACGCCAGCGCCGCCGTCAGGACAGTCGACTGAGCTGAAATCACAATGATCGGCAGCTCGGGCCGCGCGCGGCGGATTTGCGGCAACATGTCGAAGATCGACTCGTCCGGCATATAGACATCGGTGATCAGCAGGTCGCCTTCGCCCGCCTGGATCCAGCGCCACAGCGCCGACATCGTGTTGGTGGCCCTGACGTGATAACCTTCTTGTGCCAGCGTCTGACTTATGACGAGCCTGACGCTCGCATCGTCGTCTGCGACCAGGATTGTCGGACCAGTCATTTGGTCGCTCCTTTTTGGCGCGCGATCGGGAAGAGCAGACGCAACGAGGCGCCGGTCGCACTGTTATCGAGAACCACAAACCCGCCATGCGCCTGCATGATCTCGGCAACGACCGCGAGGCCTATGCCCGCGCCGCCCGCCTTGGTCGTGAAGAAGGGTTCGAACACGCGGGCGATCGACACTTCCGGGACGCCCGGCCCGTTGTCCGTCACTGAAATCTCGAGCGCGCCGCGCGCACGCGGACCATCGCGGCCGGCAAAGCGGAAGCCAGCGCGATAGCGCGTCGCGACCGAAACTCGCGACGGCTTGTTCGCGCCGCTGGCCGCCTCCACCGCGTTCTTGACTAGGTTTAGCGCAGCCTCATGCAAGTGGTCTGGATCAACCTCGATCTCCGGCAGCGACGGATCGAATTGCAGGTCAAAACGCGTATTAGCGCCGAAGCTGGCCTTGGCGAGATCGATCACACTGTCGAGTACGATGTGCACATTGGTGATGCGTGCGCGTGGGGAGAAGAACGTCTCGAAGGCTGTGAAACGGTCGACAATCCTGGTAATCCGCGCACCCTCTTCCCGGATCAACGTTAGCAGCGGCTGCTGCTCGTCGCGCGCCTGCCGCGCCAGCAATTGTGCAGCGCCAACAATGCCCGCCAGAGGGTTCTTGACCTCATGGCCGAGCATCCGCGCGACATGCGCGAAAGCGTTCACCTCAGCGTTCTTGGATTCGTCCTGCACCTGCCGGACAGGCATCAAGGTCAGCACCAGCCCGCCGTCTTCTCCATCAGGCGACGCGGTTACGTCCATGTCGATCGGAGCAATGTGCGGGCTCGCGATACGTATGGAGCGCGCCGACATCACACCGCCCTCGCGGCGGACGCGCGCGATGAAGTCCATCAGTGGCGAGTCCTCCGGCAGCAGCTCCGTCAGCGGCCGCCCACGCACCAGGGCAGAGCTTCGTTGCAGCAGCGTCTCCGCCGCCGGATTGACGAAGTTGACCTGCTCGCGCCGCGAAAGTCCAATGACGGCGAAGGGCAACGCGTCGAGAACGCGCAGTGCCTGAGAAGATCCATCTTGCGTAGCGGTAATCATGCAGCCGCCTTCCAGCCCGACAGGGCCGCCAGCAGGCCCTCTTTCAACGCCGTTTCCTCGTCGATCCGGCACAGCGCCACCCGTGTCTCCGTCATCGGCGCGAGTCCGAAATCTTGGCACCACGCATCGACAAAGGCGGCGACATGCTTGCGCACAACCCGTACCCCCAGCTTCTCGCCATAAAGCGCGACCGATCCCTCGATCTGCGCGATGATCGACGCCACGCGCTCTTCCGCAGGCGGCGGCGTGAAAGGCGTACCGAACAGCGCGTGGGAAATTTCCGCGAGCCGCCACGGTCGGCCGGTTGCCCCACGTCCGACCATCACGCCGACCGCGCCTGAATTCTGCATTGCGGTGCGAGCGCCCGGCGCATCGACAATGTCCCCGTTGGCGATGACGGGCAGTTTCACGCTTTCCACCACCGCCGCGATCCGCGACCAGTTGGCGTGTCCCGTATAGAACTGCATCCGTGTCCGGCCGTGCACGGTAATCATCTGGGCGCCCTCGCCCTCGGCGATGCGCGCGATCTCCGGCGCGTTCAGGGTCGAGTCGTCCCAGCCCAGTCGCATCTTGACGGTCACCGGACGCCTGGTGCCTGCCACGGTGCCCGCGATCAGCTTCCGAGCCAGTTCCGGCTCGCGCATCAGCGCGCAGCCCGATTGTCCGCCAGTGACCTTTTTGGCGGGACAGCCCATATTGATATCCACAATGTCGGCGCCGGCGGCTTCACTGAGTTCTGCCCCGATCCGCATCCACTCCGGTTCACGGCCGGCAAGCTGAATGATGAAGGGGCCCGATCCATTGTGCGGCGCAGCGCGGCGAACGAAATCTTCATGCTCGCGCGCAAGCTCAGCGCCGGCAACCATCTCGGTAACAACGGCCGGCGCCCCGAACCTGTCGGCTTCGGTGCGTGCCGGCGCGTCCGTGACACCCGACATGGGCGCCAAGAATACCGGTGCAGCGATCTGGACATCACCAATCGTGAACACCAAACAGTCTCCAGCCGTCGTCGGCGCTTGCCTAAATGTTAGGCAAAAATGACCGTACACTTAGACTGCTTCCACGCAAAGGCGTCAACAATGCACAATCAAGAGGCGCTTTTGGCCCGAGAATCCGCTGCCATCATCGTGGCGGCAGGATCCGGGTCGCGCCTCGGCGGGCAAGTTCCCAAGCAATTCCTGATGCTTGGTGGCAAGCCTGTGCTCCGCTGGAGCGTAGACGCCATGCTGCGTTGCAATAAAATTGCGAACATCATCGTCGTGGCTCCTCCTGCCTTTGTCGCTGAAACCACAGCCCTGCTCCCGGGCGATCCGCGTCTAAGGGTCATCCCCGGCTCCCCAGATTCCCGGACCGAGTCCGTCCGCGCCGGCCTCAAAGCCCTCTCCGGCCATCCGCCCGCCAAGGTGCTCATCCACGATGCCGCGCGCCCCGGCCTCAGCCTCGACGTTCTCGACGAACTCATCACCGCCCTCGACACCGCCCCAGCGGCTTGCCCCGCCCTACCCGTCGCCGACGCGCTGAAGGACACACGCGGGGGCGGTGTTCGCTCCGTCGCCCGCGACGGGCTCGTCCGCGTTCAGACCCCGCAGGGCTTCCAATGGGACGTCATCACATCCGCCTACGCAGCCACGACCGATGCGGCGGTTGACGATCTCACCCTGGTCGAGGTGCGCGGCGCCAAGATCACGCTGACGCCGGGCAGCGAGACGCTTATGAAGATTACCTATCCGGAGGATCTGGCCGTGGCCGAGAAGTTGATCGCATCGCCCGCCCTGCGCGTCGGGACAGGCTTTGATGTGCATGGCTTTGAACCCGGCGACGCTGTCATCCTTTGCGGCGTGCGCATCCCGCACACGCAGAAGCTCGAAGGCCATTCTGACGCCGACGCGGGCTGGCACGCCCTCACGGACGCTATCCTTGGCGCTCTGGCGCTCGGCGACATTGGCGACCACTTCCCCCCCTCCGATCCGCAATGGAAGGGTGCGGCTTCGGTGAAGTTCCTCAAGCATGCCGTGAAGCTCGCCTACGACCGCGGCTTCCGTATCGCCAACGCAGATATCACCATTCTGGCCGAGCGCCCGAAAATCTCGCCCCATCGCGAGGCCATGCGCCTCGCCACCGCCGAAGCCCTCGACGTCTCAGCTGACGTTGTCAGCGTCAAAGCCACCACGACCGAGAAGCTCGGCTTCGTAGGCCGCGAAGAAGGCATTGCCGCTCAAGCGGTTGTTCTGTTGAACCGTTGATATCAGGCGCGGGCGGTCACTAGCGGTCTCCTCGCGTCACCGCTACCGTCCCGAACCGGAGGCGCCTATGTTTGACGACAATCTTCTCATGCTCGCCCGCCTCACGCTCGACGAGGCGCAACAGAAGCGGCTGAAGATCGCGACGGCGGAAAGCTGTACTGGAGGCCTGATCGCTGGCCTGCTGACCGAAATCCCAGGCTCGTCCGCCACTGTCGAGCGCGGCTTTATCGTCTATTCCAACCGCGCCAAGGAAGAGATGCTGAATGTTCCGGGCGATCTCATCGCCGACGCCGGCGCCGTTTCCGAACCTGTGGCCCGCATGATGGCCGAGGGCGCGCTGGAACAGTCGCGTGCCAATCTTGCGGTCGCGGTGACTGGCGTTGCCGGCCCCGGCGGTGGCACGCCATTGAAACCTGTTGGCCTTGTCCATCTCGCCGTCGCCCGCGAGAACAAGCCGATCTTCCACCAGGCCATGCGCTATGGCGACATTGGCCGCGATCGCATCCGCCGCGAGACCATCGTCACGGCGCTGGAGATGCTACGCACGATGATGGCGTAACGTGCAGTCTCAGTAACAGTCATCGTCATAGAAGGTGTCGGCATCCGACACGGTCCCCTTGTACGACGTGAAGCCAACGCAACGCCCGCCACGACCGCGGTCATCATACCAGAGATCCCACTGCTTGCCGCGCAGATTGATGCTGCGCGCCTTACCGAAGCCGGCATTGGCAAGCGTGTTCTGCGCCGACTTGACGCTCTGCCCGATCAGGCGATCTGGAGCGCCGAAGCCGCCACCCCAGCCGCCGTTTCCGTAGTCGCCATTGCCGCCACACTCGGATTTTCGGAATGAGCGCGTGTCCGTCACCCTGCCCTTGTAGGATGTGAAGCCGACGCAGTCGCGGCCACGGTCGCTCAGCCACAGATCCCACTGCTGACCACTGAGATTGATGTTGCGCGTATTGGTATAGCCCCGGCTGCGCAGGCTGGCTTGTGCGCTCTTCACACTCTGGCCGCGGATATCAGACGGGTCGTAGCCACCGCCCCAGCCGCCACCATTGTTGTAGGCCCCGCAGTCGCGGTCATCGAAGCTTCGCACATCCGTAACGGCACCGTAATAAGACGTGAAACCGACGCATCCCTGCCGCGACCTACTGTTCGACCATAGGTCATACTGTTGCCCGTTGATCTTCATGCTGCGCGCGGGGCTGAATCCGGAATTGGCCAGCTGCGATTTCGCCGCGTTGACGCTCAACCCGCGCAGGTTGAGGCCGTCCTGAGCGTACCCGCCGCCCCCATAGCGGTAGTCGCCCTGCGGCTGGGCAATCGCCGGGGCGGCCATGGCTACGGCGGCAACAGTGAAACCGAGGGCGGCGATCAGCTTCTTCATGGCTAGTCTCCATGCGACACCGTGGGCGCGAAGCCCCTCACACCAACACCCTGCCAGTTCCAACATGAACGACGGCTGATTGTTCCAGTCATGCCGCGAGAAAGGGGGCGCGGGAACGCAACAGGGCGGCCGCGCAACAGCCTCGCGGCCGATCAACCACCGGACGCTCGCGCATGTCACAGGCCCGCCCGCTCGCCTTCATCCCGCCATGAACGCTCGTGATTCCTGAGCCCAACCGGGCCATCAGAAGCCGGCGAAGAAAGAGACCCTGATGCCTGTTGCAAACATCCTCGTCCTCGGCGCCGCAGCATTGCTGGTGTGGGCCTGCGCTTCCACCAACCTCGACGCCAATGCCCCGGTTCCCGCAAAGACCAGTGCGAACGACTGTGCCATCATCGCTGCAATTGCGAAGGAGCACTACAAGTTCGACCCGAAAAACACGCAGCCCCCGCTCAAGGCGTCGGGAGACTCTGCCTGGCGCCCGGCCTGCGATTTCAGCGCCAGCGGCCTCAAGTTCAACAATTACACCGACCCAACACCCTCGGCAGACCCTCGCGAGCGTCTCAGATGGGTCGCCTTTCAGAAGCCAGTCTATGACGGCAACGGTGCGACGGTGGCGACTGAAATCATGCATGGACCGCTGGCCGGCATGGGCTATGAATGCCGCGTCCTGCCCGGCTTCGCTGGCTGGACGGTTGGCGAGTGCAAGACAAGCTGGGTGTCGTAATGAAGAGACTGTTTCTGGCTGCGGGCTTCCTCGCTTTGATGGGCTGCGAAAGCGACCCCTCGGTGGTGATCCCGCCCAAGGAAGCACTCTTTGTTACCAATGACTGCGATGTCCTCGGCGCCGTCGGTCGCGACCAGTACAAGCTCGGCGCCGGAAGCGGCCCGACCACTGTCCGCCTTCTCGGCGAAGATGGGCCGTGGCAGCCGGAGTGCGACTGGAAGTCTTTCGGCTTCAACGTCATTCAGATCAGCGGTCCTGAAGGTGAAGCTGCGACCGCCGGCGCAACGCGCGTTGCCTTCCACCGCCCGCGCTACGACACGCTCGGTGCCAGCGTACGCACTTCCCTGACGTCTGGCGACCAGACGACCAGCGCGCTCTGCCGGCTTGAGCGTGGCGATACCGGCTGGTCAATCGCAACTTGCGGCCCAGATCCCAAACTGACCCAGCCGCGCGCCGCAGCGCCAAGCCCGGCCGACCAGACGCCCGATTCAGCGAAGATCAAGCCCGCCAATCCGGACGTGAAGCCGCGCGACGCCGTCATTCCGCAAACCGATCCTGGATCTCGTCCCGGCGGCAACTAGGCCATCATCTTCACTCCGGTGTCGTCACCTTCGCATAGCGGCGTCCCGCCTCCAGGATGAAACAATCGATCACCCGCTTCACCGCGTAGTGCTTGTTTGCATCGGCAAGCGCCTGCAAGACGAAGTTGCGGAACTCGAACTGGATTGCGAATTCCACGCGCGATCCCGACGGTAGCGGATCGAACCGCCACGTATTGCCGAGCTTCCTGAACGGGCCTCGTACCAGCGACACGTCAATCGCTTTCGCGCTGCGACGCGCTTCCACGTCCGTGACGAAGCTCTCGCGGAATCCCCTGAACCCGACGGTGACCTCTGCGCGACAACGCCTGCCATCGTCCGTCGGCGTGTCGCTCAGCAGTTTGAGCGACTGTATCCACGTGATGAACTCCGGATAGCGCTCCACGCCGGAGGCAAGATCGAACAAATCCTCCGGCCGGTAAGGCAGGTTCAGCGCTTCCTTGTGCGTGGTCAATTCAGCGTCTCGCCAGCTGCGCCCCGCGCGCTGTGCGCAGTTTCGCGAAGTCTTCGTCCGCATGATAGCTCGACCGCGTCAGCGGGCTCGAAGCTACCATCAGGAAACCCTTCGACCGCCCGATCGTCTCATACGTCGCGAATTCTTCCGGGGTGACGAAGCGATCGACCGCTGCGTGTTTCCGTGTCGGTTGCAGATATTGTCCGATGGTAAGGAAATCGATGCCGGCCGACCGCATGTCGTCCATCACTTGCGTCACTTCTTCCTTCGTCTCACCCAGCCCGACCATAAGCCCCGACTTGGTGAACTGTGAAGGATCACGCTCCTTCACGCGCTCCAGAAGTCGCAGCGAGTGGTAATAGCGCGAGCCCGGCCGGATACTGAGATATAGCCGCGGCACGGTCTCGAGGTTGTGGTTGAACACGTCCGGCTTGGCGTCAATCACGATGTTCGCCGCGTCGCCTTTGCGTAGAAAGTCCGGCGTCAGGATCTCGATCGTGGCTCGCGGCGCCGCGAGCCGAATCTCCCGTAACACTTCTGCGAATTGTTCCGCACCGCCATCGGCCAAGTCATCCCGGTCCACCGAGGTGATCACCACGTGCCCGAGCCCCATGGCCGCGACGGTTTCCCCAACGCGACGTGGCTCGTCCGCATCCAGCGCCAACGGCATTCCCGTACGTACATTGCAGAACGAGCAGGCGCGCGTGCACGTATCGCCCATGATCATCAGCGTGGCGTGCTTCTTCGACCAACACTCGCCGATATTGGGGCAGCCCGCTTCTTGGCACACAGTCACAAGATTCGCGTCCCGCACGAGCTTCAGGGTCTCAAGATACCCCTCGCTGGTGGGCGCTTTCACCCGAATCCATGCTGGTTTCCGCAGCAGCGGAGTATCCTCGCGGCCCTGCTTTTCAGGGTGACGCGGGCGGGCGCCGGTTTTGTCGACAAGCGTGGGCATGGGCCCTGTTACCTTGAATTGCCAGCCTGCGAAATCGTGGCTAGGCCGGATGTGTGACCAATGTTTGTGCTTTTGCGGTCACAGGGTATGTTACACCAAAGTTACAAAAGAGCGCAGGTGGGGCGCCAGAGGGAGGAAGTCGTATGGCGTCTTTACGCTCCACGTATGATCCGCGTCATGCGGACACCGGCGTTTTCGCCGCCCTGCTCGCGGCTCGGAAGGAATACGGGGGCAAGAAGGTCGTCCTGCACGACGCCGACGATCGAAAACTGACATATGACGATATTGTCCGCGCGGTCTTTGCGCTGGGTGCCGCCCTCAAGAAACACACGAAGCGCGGCGAGGCCGTGGGCGTCATGCTGCCGACCGGCGCGGGCGCCATCATCGCGTTCTTCGCGCTCAGCGCCTATGGCCGTGTCCCCGCCATGCTGAACTTCACGGCGGGCGCCCGCAACATCCGAGCGGGCATGAAAGCGGCGAAGGTTACGAAGATTGTCACCGCTCACGCCTTCATCGAGAAAGCTGAACTCGACGGCCTCGTCGGCGAGCTGAAATCCGGCGCCGAATTCCTATACCTCGAAGACGTTCGCGCTTCGCTCGGCGTAAGTCAGAAAGCTGCCGGCGCGCTCGGGCCCGCCGCGCCCTGGATGTTCGCGCCGACCGTCAATCCGGACGAGACCGCTGTCATCCTCTTCACCTCGGGCACCGAAGGCGATCCGAAGGGCGTTGTCCTGTCTCACCGCAACATCGTCGCCAACATTCATCAGATCCTTGCCCATGTGCCTGAAGCACTTGGGATGGATGACGTGCTGTTCAACCCGCTCCCAACCTTCCACTGTTTCGGCCTGACCGCCGGCGCCCTGTTGCCGCTGCTTGGCGGCATGAAGTCGGTGCTCCACCCTTCCCCGCTCCAGACCAAACTGATTCCGAAGCGCGTCGAGGAGACCGGCGCCACGATCCTCTTCGCCACCGACACCTTCCTCAATCAATACGTTCGCGCCTGTAGCGGCAACGAGCTCGGCAAGCTCCGCTTCGCCGTCTGCGGCGCCGAGCGCGTACGCGATGAGACGCGCCAGCTGGTGCGTCGCCGCTTCAATGTCGAACTTCTTGAGGGCTATGGCGCAACCGAAGCCTCGCCTGTCATCGCGGTGAACCAACCCGGCTACAACAAGCACGGCACGGTCGGTCGCATGCTGCCCGGCATGGAGGTGCGCTTCGAGGCCGTCCCCGGCATCGAAAAGGGCGGCCGCATGCTGGTGCGCGGCCCCAACGTGATGAAAGGCTATCTCTCGCCGTCGAAACCTGGCGAACTCCAGCCCCCGGCTGGCGGCTGGCACGACACCGGCGACATCGTGAGCCAGGATGAAGGCGGCTACCTCGCCATCAAGGGCCGCCTGAAACGCTTCGCCAAGATTGGCGGCGAGATGGTCTCGCTGGCGGTCGCCGAGAATTGCGCCTCCAGCCTCTGGCGCGAACACGAACACGCCGCAGCCGTCCTGCCGGACAAGCGCAAGGGCGAACAGATTGTGCTCCTCACCACCTACCCCGCCGCTGACCGCTCCGACCTTCAGCGTTGGGCGCAGGACCACGGGGTGAACGAGCTCAGCCTTCCCCGTAAGATTTTCCAGGTCCCCGCCATTCCAGTTCTCGGAACGGGCAAGATGGACATCGGCGCCGTCCAGAAGCTCGCCGCCGAGATGGCGGCCGCCAAAGAGGCGGGCGGCGCGCAGGCGGCGGAATAGCTAACGCTGGGCAGGAATGGGGGTATTCCTAATCCTCGTTTGGAATGGCGGTATTCCTAACGAGGGTGAACAATCCTGGCGCGCGCTAGATATGCAGCGGCCGCCCGTACGCGGCCAGCACACTCTCGTGCATCATCTCGCTGAGCGTGGGGTGCGGGAACACCGTATCCATCAGCTCGGCTTCGGTGAGCTCTCCCTGCCGCGCGATGCAGTAGCCCTGGATCAGTTCGGTGACGCCCTCGCCGGCCATGTGGGCGCCGAGGAGCTCGCCGGTCGTCTCGTCGAAGATCGTCTTCACGATGCCGTCGGGTTCGCCGAGCGCGATTGCCTTGCCGTTGCCGATGAAGGGGAATTTGCCGACCTTGATCCTGCGGCCGGAAGCTTTCGCCTTCTCCTCGGTCATGCCGACGCTGGCGACCTGCGGGTGGCTGTAGGTGCAGCCCGGCACGTTCCACGGATCGAATTTGTGTGAGGGCACCCCTCCCCCTGCTTTCAGGCCGCTCATGCCCTCGACGACGATGACGCCCTCATGCATCGCCTTGTGCGCCAGCCAGGGCGGACCTGTGACGTCGCCGATAGCGTAGAGGCCCGGCACGTTTGTCTTGCCGAACCCGTCGACGACGATGTGGGTCTTCTCGACCTTCAGGCCCAACGCCTCGAGCCCGAGATTCTCGACATTGCCAACAATGCCGACGGCGAGGATCACTTTGTCCGCCTTTAGCGATTGTGCGCCGTCTTTCGTTTGCACGTCTGCGGTAGCGATGCCCTTGTCGACCTTCAGCGATTTTACCTGTGCCGACGTGATGAACTTGATGCCTTGCTTGCCGAGCTGTTTCAGCATGAAGGCGGAAATCTCTGCGTCTTCCACCGGCAGGATGCGATCGAGCGCTTCGACCACCGTTACCTCGGAGCCGAGCGTCTTGTAGAAGCTGGCGAACTCGATGCCGATGGCGCCGGAGCCGATCACCAGGAGCTGCTTCGGCAATGCGTCCGGCACCATCGCTTCGCGATAGGCCCACACGGTCTTGCCGTCGACCTTAAGTCCGGCGTCCGGGATTTCGCGCGCGCGGGCGCCCGTCGCCAGCATGACGCTCTTCGCGGTGTAGGTTCCTTCGCCCTTGCCCCTCTCGACGACGACTTTTGGCGCCGGCGTTCCTTTTTCAAGCCGCGCTGTGCCGACCAGCACGTCGATCTTGTGCTTCTTCATGAGGAAGGTGACGCCGTTCGACAGCTGGTTCGCGACGCCGCGCGAGCGCTTCACGATGGCGTCGAGCATCACCTTGGGATTTTCCACCGAGAGGCCGTAATCCTTCGCGTGGGCAATCAGGTGGAAGACCTCCGAGGAGCGCAGCAGCGCCTTGGTAGGAATGCAGCCCCAGTTGAGGCAGATGCCACCGAGTTCTGCTCGCTCGACAATCGCGACCTTCATGCCGAGCTGCGAGGCGCGGATGGCGGCGACATAGCCGCCGGGGCCGGAGCCGACGATGATGAGGTCGTAAGCGGATTTCTGTGCGTTTGGGGCGTCGGCCAAGGTCTGCTCCTGATACTATTTTCGGCGCTTGCCGGCGACATCCCGGGTGATGCGCTGGGCCCACTGGCTCGATGCAACGAACCATATGACGCCGACAACAAGCAGCACCGCCGCCATGACGATACGGCCCGAATTGGGCGGCAATCCGAGGACGCCATGGAAAAAGAAATCGCCCAGCACCGCGAAAGCCGCGATCGCGATCGCCATCACGCCGATCGCGATCTTCAGGCGAAGCGACATCACAGCAGCATCGCCTCCGGTGTTTCGACGAACTGCCTGAATGTTGCGAGCCAGCGCGCGCCGGTGGCGCCATCGACAACACGATGATCGCAGGTCAGCGTCACGGTCATCACGGTTGCGACGACGATCTTATCGTCTTTCACGACGGCACGTTTCTCGCCGGTGCCGACGGAAAGGATCATACCTTCGGGCGGATTGATGATCGAGGCGAACTGGCGGATGCCCATCATGCCGAGGTTCGAGATCGAGAACGTACCGCCCATGTATTCCTGCGGCTTGAGTTTCTTGTCGCGGGCGCGGGCGGCGAGATCCTTCATCTCGGCCGCGATCTGCGCGAGACCCTTGGTCTGCGCGTCCCGCACAACCGGGGTGATGAGGCCGCCGGGAATGGCCACGGCCACAGAGACGTGCGCCGATTTGTGCTGCGCGACGCCCTTGTCGGTGTAGCTGGCGTTGGCGTCGGGATGCGCCATCAGCGCCATCGCGCACGCCTTGATCAGCATGTCGTTGACGGAGACTTTGACGCCGGCAGCGGCGCCAGCCTCGTTGATGCGGACACGCGCCGAAAGCAGGTGATCGATCTCGAGATCGATGGTCAGCGGGAAGTGCGGCACCTGCATGAAGCTCTGCGTGAGACGGCGCGCCGTCACCTTGCGCACGCCACCGAGCGGGATGAGTTCGTAGCTGTCCGGCGCGTAGACGCGATCATCGAGCACGGCTGGTTCGATAAGGCTGGTGATGCCTGGACCGCCGGCCCCCTGCCCGGCAATCGACCGCATAGCGGTCGAACTCTTCGGCACCTTGAGCACATCGTTCTTGATGATGCGACCATGCGGGCCGGAGCCTCTGAGCGCAAGCAGATCAATGCCCTCGGCCTTGGCGAGGCGTTTGGCGAGGGGGGAGGCCTTGATGCGCTCGCCCTCTGGACCGCCGGACGCCTGCCCGGCACTCTTCGTAGCTGCGGGACTCGACGTTGCTTGCGACGCCGCTGCCGGGTGGGGGGCCGGCGGTCCAGAGTTTGTCTCGTTGGAGCCAGCCCCCTCCGTCTGCTTCGCAGCCACCTCCCCCGCCTTCGGCTGGTGAGGACGAATCTCGGCCTTCGGCGCAGGCGGTTCGCCCTCGCCTGTCAGCTCCGCGATCACGGCGTTGACCTTCACCCCCTGAGCGCCCTCGGCGACGAGCAGTTTCGAGATCACACCTTCATCGACGGCTTCGAC
>CANJXY010000052.1 GCA_947478925.1 Hyphomonadaceae bacterium
ACGCTATGGCATCGATCTGGTGATCGCAACGTCGCTGCTCGACGCTGAGCGCAAGCTGCGGCTGGAGCGGTTCGACCTTGTCGTGATCGACCTGCTGCTTCCCGATTCGGCTGACGAAGATGCGACGGTCACGCGCATCGCCAGCATGGGCCGCTTCCGCGTCGCAATCGTCTCGGGCAGCGACCGGCGTGACGAGGTGATGAAGAGCCTGGTCCAAGCGGGTGTTGATTGCGCCCCGAAGGCTGTCGGCAAGGCAGACCTGCCGCTCGGAGAATTCGTGCGCAGGCCGGAGCTTTTCCGTGACTTCCTGCATGCGCAGATGCCAGAGCAGCCGGCCAAGGCCAACTCCGCCGCGGTCTGACTACGCTGGCTCACGACGCCAATTCGAACGGTATCCCGCCCGACAAGATCACCCGCAGCGGCGCAAAACCGCTTCCCCTGAGGCGGTGAACCCCGCTATGCGCGGAAATTGATGACACGCGTGAAACAGCTCTATGCAGAACGCCTGGCCGCTGGACGGCTGGCGCCGGATCCCGCGCAGGCGGAAGCCGTCGCGCGGCTGGATGTGCTGGCGAAGTCGCTGTCGGCCTCGCGCGGGTGGTTCGGCGGCGGCGCCAAGACACGCGGGCTCTACATCTGGGGCAAGGTCGGGCGGGGCAAATCCATGCTGATGGACCTGTTCTTCGAAGCGGCGACCCCGAAGGACAAGAGGCGCGTGCACTTCCACGATTTCATGCTGGAGACGCACGCCTTCATCTTCGAATGGCGCAAGCTCAGCACGGCCGAGCGGCGCAGGCATCCAGCCCATGTGCGCGAGGCGGGCGACGATCCCATCGCGCCCGCGGCCAAGCGCATCGCAGATCAGGCGCGGCTTCTGTGCTTCGACGAGTTTCACGTCACGCAGATCGCGGACGCCATGATCCTGAGCCGCCTGTTCGAACATCTGTTCGAGCGCGGTGTCACGGTCGTCGCGACCTCCAACCGCAAGCCCTCCGATCTCTACGTCAACGGCATCAACCGCGAACTCTTCCTCCCCTTCATCCGCAGACTGGAGGGAGAGGTGGATGTGATCGAACTGAAATCAGCGCGTGACTTTCGGCTTGAACGACTGGTTGCGGCGCCGGTCTACTATGCGCCGCTGGGCCCAGAATCCGATGCCGCTATGGACGCGGCCTTCGCACGTCTTACGGCTGGCGCAGACCCGATACCCGAAACACTCGACGTGCAGGGCCGCCAGCTTCATGTGCAGCGCCAGGCTATGGGTGTCGCGCGCTTCACGTTCGACGAACTCTGCAAGCAACCGCTGGGCGCCGCCGACTATCTGACGCTGGCGCGCCATTACCCCACCATCCTGCTCGACCGCGTGCCGCAGATGAACATGGACGAGCGAAATTGGGCGGCGCGCTTCGTCACGCTGATCGACGCGCTCTATGAATCGAAAACCAAGCTGGTGGTCTCCGCCGGCGCCCAACCCGATACGCTTTACATCGCGGGTGATGGCGCGTTCGAGTTCGAGCGCACCGCCAGTCGCCTGCACGAAATGCGTTCGGCGGATTATCTGGCCGCTGAACGCGAACAGGCGACCGACGCAGCCAACTGAGCGGCGCTCAGGCCCGATCGATACGCGCCGAGTAGCAACCATGCATGGCGTTGTGCGCATGAAGGTAGGCAATCGCGGGATTGCGCAGCAGCTGTTCGATGACCGGCGCGATGTCTTCGCCGAGGCCCATGGCCCCTTCGAGCAACATGCCGGCAGAGCTGAAACCGCGCAACGCGATGGGACGGCCACAAAACACGCGTGGAAGTTCGTCCGGCGCAAGTTCCGCCTGCTCAGCACCCTCGACCACGAAGATGGCGTAGCATGAACGGTAAGGCGTCGCGGCTGCCTGATGTTCGTAGTTCAGCAGCAGCGCCCGCTCACCCGGCCGCGCATCGCGGAGGCTGACGCGGCAGGGGAACCGATCGCCCTCGCGAGCGCGACGCGCGACGACGCCTCGGCTGTCGAGGTCCCCATCCGAGAGACCAAACAGGTGCGAGAAATTTGCGGCGGGAAGCGGGCTGATCTGGAACATGGCGGCATCTCCTGATGTTGAGAGGCCACCATGCTGCCCGGCTCGCCTGGCCGCAGACGAAAAACGGACAGCGCGCTCACCTGCTGCGCACGGCCGCGGACGAGGCGCCCGACCATGAGCGGCACGCGCGTCTTCACGATAGGGGCCGGCGAGGTGGTGAGCTGGCCCTTCATGGTCGACGCCGCCATCGAATACGACATCACCGCGCTCTGTGACGACGACTGCGTCAATGTTGATCTCGCCGCGCGTGAGGCGGACGGCACAGCGGCGGATTTCGGCGATGTGGTTGACGCGTCGCCGGTCCTCAATCTGTGGGCAACTGAGGACCGTCCGCCGATCGCGAAGGCGCCCGGCCCGCCGCGACCGCTGACCATCGAGATCCGGATGATGGAATGCAAAACCAAAGTCTGCGCCCCTAGGATGCGGATTGCGCCGCTACTGGACCGGGAATGGCGCTTTGCTGGACTGTCGGATGCCAGTCGCGTGAGCCGCATTGCCCCCCTGCCCCCATTGCGCTAACGGTCCGCGCGATCGCATTCCGGGGCAGACATGTTCGGCTGGTTCAAGGGCAGGAAGGACAAGGCGGCCGCGCCCGCTTCCGCCGCCAGCAACCGGCCAGCCCCCGCACCTGTACCCGTTTCGCAACCTGCGCCTGCCGCACAACCCCCAGGAGACCCATCCATGGCCCGCAAGAAGATCGCCCTTATCGGCGCCGGCATGATCGGCGGCACGCTCGCCCACGTCTGTTCACGTGAAGAGCTCGGCGACATCGTCCTGGTCGACATGAAGGGCGGCATCGCCAAGGGCAAGGGCCTGGATATCGCCGAAGCCGCCGCGGTGTATGGCAAGGACGGCAAGCTCTCAGGTGGTTCGCTCGAAGAATACTCGGTCATCGCTGGTTCGGACGTGGTGATCGTGACCGCCGGCGTGCCGCGCAAGCCCGGCATGAGCCGCGATGATCTCATCGGCATCAATCTCGGCGTCATGAAGTCGGTCGGCGCCGCCATCAAGGAACACTGCCCGAAAGCATTCGTGATCTGCATCACCAACCCGCTCGATGCGATGGTGTGGGCGCTGCAGAAATTCTCGGGGCTTCCGGCCAGCCACGTAGTCGGCATGGCCGGCGTTCTCGACTCGGCGCGCTTTGCCTACTTCCTCTCGGAAAAAACCGGCATCTCGATCGAAGACGTCAAAGCCTGGACGCTGGGCGGTCATGGCGACGACATGGTGCCAATGGTGCGCCACTCCTCGATCGGCGGCGTGCCGCTGCCGGATTGCATCAAGCAGGGCTTCTTCACGCAGGAAGAACTCGACGCGATGGTGAAACGCACGCGCGGCGGCGGCGGCGAGATCGTCGCCCTGCTCGAAACAGGCTCGGCCTTCTATGCGCCGGCTGAATCGGCTGTCGCAATGGCGAAATCCTACCTCAAGGACAAGAAGCGCGTCCTGCCGGTCGCAGCCAACCTCACGGGCCAGTATGGCGTCTCCGACCTCTATGTCGGGGTGCCCTGCGTGATCGGCGCCGGCGGCGTCGAGCGCATCATCCAGTTCGACCTCAACGCCGACGAGAAAGCTATGTTCGAGAAGAGCGTCGCGGCCGTGAACGGCCTGCTCGACGCGTGCAAGAAGCTCGAGCCGTCACTGGCGTAAGTCAGACACCATTCGAATAGCGAAACGCCTCCCCTCACCGGGAGGCGTTTTTGCTTTGGGCTATGGTGTCACACTGACCAGTTCGACTTCGAAGACCAGATCTGCGGCGGGCGGGATGGGGCCCCTACCGCCGGAACCGTAAGCCAGGTTATAGGGCAGATAACCGATCCAGCGATCGCCCGGTTTCATGCGCTGGAGCATTTCGGAGAAGCCATCGACGACGGCGTTGACCGGGAAGGTCGCGGTTTCGTTGCGTTCGAAGGCGCTGTCGAAGGCGGGACCGCCCGCATTGAGGCGGCCTTCATAAAAGACTTCCGCCTGCTCGGACGCTTTCGGCGACACGCCGTCAGCTGGGCCGGAGGCGAGCACGACGTATTCGAGGCCAGACCCCGTCTTCACGACTTCCGGAAGGTCGCCTTTCCAGGGAACGTATTTCGCCCACGCGGCCGCGTCGGCAGTTTTCACGCCGACAGCGGTAGCCGGTGCAGGCGGCATGACCGGCGCCTTCGCTTCGCCACACGCTGCGAGGGCCAAGGCAAGTCCGGTAGCTATGAGACGCCGCATCATTGAGACTACTCCACCCCTACCATCAGGATCTCGAACAGCAGGTTCTCACCCGGTCCGATCAGCCCCGGATAGCCGCGTTCGGCGTAGCCCAGAGCGGAGGGGATATAGATCATCCAGCGGTCGCCCGGGCGCATCATGCTGAGCGCCTCGCGGAAGCCCGGCACGAGAATGGCGAGCGCATACACGTCCGGCTCGCCCCGGTCGAAGGCCGAATCAAAGGCGCGGCCACCCGAATTGAGACGCCCCTCATAGTATATTTTGGCTGATTGTTCCGGCAGCGGAGCAGTCCCCGTCGCGGGTCCGCTGGCCAGGATGATGTATTCGAGGCCGCTGGTCGTCTTCTTGACTTCCGGCAGGTTGGAATTCCACGGCGCATACTTGAACCAGGCCGACCGCGTGATGGTTGGCGGCGCAGCCTTCACAGGCGCAGCCGCCGCGACCATCGCGGGCGCGGACGGCGCAGCCCCCGTGGCGCCGGTGGAGCAGGCAACGAGCCCGAAGGCGAGTGAAACGACAGCTAGACCACGCAGCATCGGCGCCGACCTCTTGATTGAATTTTCTGAAATACCCCGCTGAAATGCAGGGTTTCCAAATGATTCTGATCCGCAACGTGTGACTCTCGCGGTCCAGACAAAGGAGAGTCTGCACCGGGTAGGCGCTGCTCGTAAAGCCGCGCTGGAGCGACTGCGGCAGCCGGCGCGATCATGTTGAGGTAATCGTACGTGCAAGGATGATCCGTGTACTGCGGTGTCCGGCCTGCGACATTTTATGCGTGGGGGACGCGCTCATCCTTGCAATCGCAACTATACGCAAATCCGTATGTTTTTCTTTTGCTAGTGTTGCAAGAAAACAGAAGAACAAAATTGCATTCCTGTCATGACAAAGTGTATATTAACCGTGTCGGTGAGTCTTGAGGTGGTGGCTCTGTCTCAACCGTTCGCGGGCTAGGGAAATTTGGCTGAGTTTGCGTCCGCTTGTGGAGCGCGCTGGCCCCCTTTCTGTGCGCCGCGAGGGCTGAAGACCATTTGTGTTTTGTTGATTCTCTGGGGACAATTTTGACACTTGCATCGCTGACCACCCCGGCTGCCAAGCCGGTTGTCTCGCTGGCGTCCAGCAATCCCGTTTCATCGCCCGATGATGGCAAGATCAACCTGTCCATTGGACGGCGAATTCGCCGACGTCGCAGGCTGATGGGTATGACCCAGAAGGATCTCGGCGACCTGCTCGGCCTGCAATTCCAGCAGGTACAGAAGTATGAGTGCTCGAGCAGCCGGGTCACGGCGTCCCGCCTCTATCTGCTCGCATCGGCTCTGAAGGTGCCGATCACCTACTTCTTCACGGACCTGCCCGAAAACCCCGCCAACGGCATCTCGGACAGCGATCGCGCGCGAATGGCGCCGACCGAGATCCTCTGCGAAAAAGAGACACAGGAATTGCTGAGCGCTTATGCTCGGCTGCCTGAGCCGGTGCGGCGCAAATTGCGGACTTTTGCCAAGGGTCTGGGCGAAGACCTGGCCTGATCACCGCCGATCAGTTGGAAACGCGCGCCTCTTGGCCGCCCGCGAGCGCCATGCAACATCCGCGCATGGCGCTCCGCATCGCGACAATTGGCAGGAACGGTCAGGTCGCCCGCGCGCTTGCGGCTGCCGCTGACGGTCAGTCCGGTATCACGCTGGACCAGGCGCCCAGTAGCGAAGCGGACCTGCGCGATCATGCCAGCCTGTCGCGCTTCATCGACCGGTCGGCGCCGGACGTGCTGATCAATGCCGGCGCCTACACCTTCGTCGATCGCGCAGAAACAGAGGGCGAGGCGGCCTTCGCGATCAACGAGGCCGGTCCGCGCTTTCTGGCGGAGACTTGCGCGCGGCGCGGCATTCCCTTCGTCCACATGTCGACCGATTGCGTGTTTGACGGGACAAAGGCCGAGCCTTACGCGGAAGAAGACACGCCCAACCCGCTGTCAGCCTATGGCCGGTCCAAGCTGGCGGGCGAGCGCGCCGTGGCCGAAGTCAACCCTGATGCGCTGACCGTTCGGGTCTGCTGGGTATTCTCCGGCTTCGCCAACAATTTCGTTTCGAAATTGATCTCGCTGGCGCGCGATGCATCGTCGTTGCAGATCGTTGACGATCAGGTCGGACCGCCCACATTCGCGCCCGACGTCGCCAGCGCTCTGCTGCGCATCGCCGGCGCGATGCGTGGCGCGCCCGGCTCGCTGTCCGGTCTTCTTCATCTTGCCGCGCCAGACGAAATGGACCGCGCGGCGATGGCCCGCGCCATCATGACCGAATCGCGCCGCCAGGGCGGGCCCTTCGCCGCGATCACGGGCATCTCTTCGACCGCCTACGCCGCTGCCGCGCACCGTCCCTTGAACGCCCGCCTCTCGGGCGCCCTTGCAACGCAGATGTTCGCCCTGAGCTGGACGCCATGGCCAGAAGCGCTCGAGCGCTCTGTCGCAGCGGTCCTTGCCCGTGGCTGAGAGCAGTCTCATTCAGCCGCTGAGCTGGGAGATGAAACTTTGCCTGTAGCCTTGGCCGGCGAGCAACGCTGAGCTTCCGGCGGGAAGCCAACGCGGCGCCTGCGCCACATCAGCAGTAGGCTTGTCCCAGGCGTCTGGAGTAGAAGAAGCGCCCATACGGGAGGCGATGATGTCCTACACTTCCAGGCTCGACACCGTCATCGAGACGCCGCGTCTCATCCTGAAGGTGCCAAGCCTCAAAGAGTTCGAGCCGTGGTGCGCCTACATGGCGGACGAGGAATCGGCCCAGTTCATCGGCCATGCGCAACAACCTTCGACGGTCTGGCGCAGCATCTGCACCATGATCGGCGCATGGCAGGCGGAAGGCTTCGCGATGTTTTCCGTGTTCGAGAAGGCCACCGGCCGGTGGGTCGGGCGCCTTGGACCGTGGGAGCCCCACGGATGGCCGGGTCACGAGATTGGCTGGGGCGTCATTCCTGCAGTGCAGGGCAAGGGCTATGCCTTCGAAGGCACGCTCGCCGCGATGGATTTTGCCGTCGACGTGCTCGGCTGGACCGACATTATCCATTCGATCAATCCAGCAAACGTCAATTCGCAGAAGCTGGCGATGCGGCTCGGCTCGGTGAATCGCGGGCCCGGAAAACTGCCTGCCCCGCTTGAGAACGAGAGGGTCGATCTCTGGGGCCAGACCTCCGACGCATGGCGCGAGCGCCGCTCGGACCTCTGGGACAAGGTCATCCGCTGAGACGTCAGCCGCCGAAGCTGGCGCCGTCGATTCGATAGGGATGGATGAAGCCTTCGACGTCATAGGTACGCCCGCCCCAGTATCCGCCAGGCACGTGCCAGACGCGCACCTTCGACCAGTCGTTGGCTTCCGACACGTCGATGACCGGTACGTTGAGGCTGATCTCACCACCCTTTAGCCAGTTGGCGTGATCGACCCTCAGAATGCGCGAGGAGACGATCTCGGACACCGCCGACACGTGACCGCGCGTTGAGTCATTCCAGCCGCGCAGCACCATCACCGATCCGGGCGCCGGGCGTGTCGAGCGGACATAGCGGTTGGCCGCCTGCGCCCACCACGTGACCGCGTCACCCCAGATCTGGATGCCGGAGAGCGTGCGCGCATAGGGCACGCATTCGGAATAGGGCTGGTCGCGAATGACAACGGGGGCTTTCGTTGGGTCAAAGGGAACCGTCGTGAGGTCGAGTGGAACGCGGGCAAAATCCGCAGCCGCTGGTGGGCTCAGCGCGGCGCCTGCCGGAGTTGTCGCGGCATACCTGATGGGAGCGGGTCGAGCGCTGGTACAGCCGCCGGGGGAGATGCAGGCAAGCGACAGGCAGGTCAGACCGGCCAACACCGCACTTTTCCCGCTGATCGGAACCAAAAATCGCATGGCAAACAGAATTGTCCCCGAATTGATGAGCAGCCGATGAACAAGACTTGCCCGACTGCATTCCGGAACCCGAGCGGACCCAAGCCGCCACATGGACTTCCTGCCCCGATTCTGGTCTATCCCCCACCTGACCCGGACCACCACTTACACCTTCGCAAGGGACGAGAATGACCGGCAAAATCGTTACCGTTTTTGGCGGTTCTGGCTTCCTCGGCCGCCATGTCGTCCGCGCCTTGTGCAAGCAGGGCTGGCGCGTCCGCGTGGCGACCCGCCGCCCCCACCTGGCCGGCGATGTGAAACTGGCGGGCGATGTGGGTCAGGTCCAGCTGGTCCAGGCCAATGTCCGCAACCGTCCCTCGATCAAGCGCGCACTCGAAAACGCTGACGCCGTGATCAACATGGTCGGCATCCTGACCGAAAGCGGCTCACAATCCTTCCAGGGCACGCAGGCGCTGGGTGCGGCCAACATCGCTGAACTCGCCGCCGAAGCCGGCATCAAGCAATTCGCCCTGGTGTCTGCGATTGGCGCCTCGGCCAGATCGCGCGCCCGCTACGCCTCGACCAAGGCTGAAGCCGAAGCCTCGACCCTCGCCGCCATCCCGACTGCGACCATACTGCGCCCCTCGATCCTGTTCGGGCCCGAGGATGGCTTCTTCACGCGCTTTGCCGAACTGGCGCGGATGAGCCCGGTGCTGCCGCTGATCGGCGCGTCCACGAAATTTCAGCCCGTCTATGTCGGCGATGTCGCGCAGGCCGTGGCCAATGCGCTGAGCAAGCCTCTGGCCGCCGGCAAGACCTATGAACTTGGCGGGCCGCGCATCTACACGATGAAGGAGCTGCTGCAGTTCATCACCCGCGAAATCGATCGTCCGCGCGTGCTGCTGCCCCTGCCCGTACCGGTTGCCGCGCCGATCGGCTACATCGTCGGTGCGCTGTCGCGCTTCAACCCCTTCTTCGGTCCGCCGTTGACCGGCGATCAGGTGCAGATGCTGAAGACGGACAATATTGTTTCGCCCGGCGTCGGCACGCTGGCCGATCTTGGCGTCATCAATCTTGAAACGGTCGAGGCGATCACGCCAACCTATCTCTGGCGCCACCGTCCTCACGGCCAGTTCCAACCGCCACGCGTGGACGAGACGTCGCGCGTCGA
Organism: Hyphomonadaceae bacterium; assembly: GCA_947478925.1. GTDB lineage: Bacteria > Pseudomonadota > Alphaproteobacteria > Caulobacterales > Hyphomonadaceae > UBA7672. Next base: position 9,313 of record CANJXY010000052.1, read on the forward strand.
CGCGTGATCTGACGGCGAGGTTGGTTCTTTCAGAATTTCGGGCGTCATCGCAATCTCACGGTGCTGCGCGAGCCGCCAAATCCTGGCGCCGCGCTTCACCGTTGACCCGAAGCCGCGGTTTCATAGGCGCAAGCGTAAAGGCCTGGCGCCTCAACGTCTGGCCGCATCTCGAACGTAGCTTGCATCCTGTTCCCCTGCGGTTAGCCTCACGCCGGGCTGGATCGGACGGGGAGCGGGATCATGGACAAGCTGGCGGTCGAATATTCCGAAATGAATCTCGGCGTTCTGGTGCTGTGGCTGCTGATCACCACGGCGGCGGGCTTTGCCGCACGCAAGATTGTGCGGGGAAAGTCTGTCCTGGGCCTGTGGGGCGACATTGCTTTCGCGCTGCTCGGCGTCTTCCTGGTCGGCACGCTCATGAAGGCGTTCGACTTCTCGCTCACCGGCTGGATCGCCAGCCTCAATCTCGGTCCGCTGAATGACGTGACCCGCTGGGTCGATGTCTTTGTGGTCGCCTTCCTTGGCGCGCTGGTGCTGCGCGCCATCCTGCGTCCGATCACCGGCAAGGCCTGACGCGCTTCAGATAGGCCGATCGATCTCTGCAATGACTGCGGACGCATCGCACCTCAGCCGTGCATCGCGCCCATATAGATCGCTGCAAGGCCTGCGCCGCCAACGAGGATGCGCCACCAGCCGAACGGCGCAAAGCCGCGCTTCTGCACGAAATCCAGCGTCAGCCTGATGACGATCAATCCGAAGACGAACGAGGCAATGAAGCCGATCGCGATGATGCCGAGATTGTCGCCGGTCAGAAAATCACGGCTCTCCCAGAAGTCGAGCACGAACGCGCCGACCATAATCGGGATGGCGAGGAAGAACGAGAACTCGGCCGCCGCGCGCTTGTTGATCCGCAGCAGCATGGAGCCGACGATGGTCGAGCCTGAACGCGAGACGCCGGGAATGATCGACAGCACCTGGAACACGCCGATCAGCGCCGCCTTGTAGAGCGGCAGCTGCATCGCCGTGTGTTCGGTCGGCGCCGGCGCGATGCGGTCGATCACCAGCAGCACGATCCCACCGATTACCAGCGACCAGCAGATCAGCGTGAGGCTTTCAAACAGGTAGTGCTTGATGAAATCGTGCAGCAGAAAGCCGGCGGCAAAGGCTGGTATGCACGCGATGATCACCGACAGCGCAAAGCGCCGCGACGACGGATCGCTCGGCAGCGTCACCAGCACGTGCCAGAGCCGACCGAAATAGAGCAGCACGACCGCAAGGATCGCGCCCAGCTGGATCACCACCGTGAACGTCGTCCAGAATGGCGAGACGAGCCCGAGCGCCGTCTGCGTCAGCAGCAGGTGTCCCGTCGAGGACACCGGGATGAATTCGGTGAGCCCTTCGACAAGGCCAAGCAGGATGGCCTGCAGGATCGTCGTTGAATCCATGACTGTCCGCCTCGGAACATGCGCTGGTTGACGCTGGTGTCGCCCCTTTATGGTGGAAGTTGGGTTACTTGCGCTATTAGTCCTTTTTGGGACCTATATACGTCTGTAGATCGATCAGACTGATCGTTGGCTGGCCAGGAATGCGCTTTATTGGACCCAAGTGGTTCCGATATGGATGATTTTGGTTGCGGGGGGTCAACGTAGCCGGCAATGAACGCCTTGCGGTCCAGTCATCCGGTGCTCCTATGGCGCAGCAGCGCATGCTTTCCTTCGTCTCGGTCGATCAGCAGACACCCGACAAGCGTGAGGCTGACGAACGCCGTGCAGATTTCCACGAGATCTATGCGGATTTCATCGAAGCGAAGGCGAATGAGCAGTCTTCGCGCTGCTCACAATGCGGCGTGCCGTTTTGTCAGACGCACTGCCCCTTGGGAAACAACATTCCCGACTGGCTGATGCTGACCGCCAATGGCCGTCTCGAAGAGGCCTACGAGATCTCCGCCGCCACCTCGAACATGCCCGAGATCTGCGGCCGCATCTGTCCGCAGGACCGTCTGTGCGAAGGCGGCTGCGTCATCGAACAATCCGGCCATGGCGCGGTGACGATCGGCGCCGTTGAACGCTATATCACGGACACCGCGTGGGAGCGCGGCTGGGTGCAGCCGATAAAGCCCACACGCGAATTCAGCCAGAGCATCGGCATTATCGGCGCAGGCCCCGCCGGTCTCTCCGCCGCCGATGAACTACGCTCGGCAGGCTACCGTGTCACCGTCTATGACCGCCATGACCGCGCGGGCGGTTTGCTGATCTACGGTATCCCGAACTTCAAACTCGAGAAGGAAATTGTCGAACGCCGCGTAAAACGTCTCGCCGATGGCGGCGTTGAATTCCGTCTCGGCGTCGATGTCGGCAAGGACATCACCTTCGCCGATCTGCGCGGCAAGCACGACGCACTTCTGGTCGCAACAGGCGTCTACAAATCGAGGGAACTGGCGGCGCCGGGCAACGACGCCAAAGGCGTACTGAAAGCGCTCGACTATCTCATCGCCGCCAATCGTACAGGTCTTGGCGAAACGGTTGCCGAATTCGCAAGCGGCAAGCTCAATGCCGAGAAGAAGAACGTTGTTGTCATCGGCGGCGGCGACACGGCGATGGACTGCGTCCGCACCGCCATTCGCCAGGGCGCCAAGTCCGTCACCTGCCTCTATCGCCGCGACCGCGCCAACATGCCGGGATCGCAGCGCGAAGTCGCGAACGCCGAGGAAGAAGGGGTGAAGTTCGACTGGCTGGCCGCCCCCAGCGCAGTCACTGAGAAGAAGGGCGGCGGCGCCAAGGGCGTTCGCGCGATCCGCATGCGCCTCGGCCCACCGGACGCATCGGGCCGCCAGGCGCCGGAAGAAATCCCGGCGTCGGACTACGAGATCAAGGCCGACATGGTGATCAAGGCGCTGGGCTTCGATCCCGAAGACCTGCCCGCACATTTTTCGGAGACCGCGCTCACGGTGAACCGCTGGGGCGGCGTCAAAGTCGACTACCGCTCGATGATGACCACCATGGATGGCGTCTTCGCCGCTGGTGACATCGTGCGCGGTGCATCGCTTGTTGTCTGGGCGATCAAGGAGGGGCGCGATGCCGCCGCCTCGATCGATGCTTACCTCAAGGCCCGCGCCACGTCCGCGCGCGCTGCTGCGGAGTAGAACGATGGACATCTACCAGATCTCCGTCGACCTGAAGCCCGGCGTACGCGACCATCAGTTCGTCGCTGCACTGGACGGTTTCCTCGGCGCGCTGAAATCGAGCGGCAAGATCGAAGGCTGGCGTCTCCTGCGACGCAAGCTGGGTCTCGGCATGCCCGGCCTCGGCGAATTCCAGATCCTGATCGAGACGCGCGACCTCGCACAACTTGACGCCGCCTTCACGGCCGCCTCGACGCGCAATGAACCCGTCGAAAGCGCCCATCACGGCGTCAACGCGCTGGTGATCAATTTCCAGGCCGCGCTCTACCGCGACTTCCCCGATGCCCACCGCCATCACGGCGAGGAGCGTTTCTGATGACACACGAAGCTTCGAGCGAAACGCCCGGCGAGCGCTGGCTCCGCAAATATACCTCGGAGCGCGACACGCTGATCGACGCCAACGCATACAATCCCGCCGACGAGAAGGATGCATGCGGCGTCGGCCTCGTCGTGCAGATCGACGGCACGCCGCGCCGCGAGATCGTCGAGATGGCGGTACGCGCCCTGAAAGCCGTGTTTCACCGCGGCGCCATCGACGCCGACGGCAAGACCGGCGATGGCGCCGGCATCCGCATCGACGTGCCCCAGGACTTCTTCCGCGATGCTGTCCGCGGCATGGGTCACACCATCGCGAGCGACAAACAGGTTTGTGTCGGCCAGATCTTCCTGCCCCGCACAGATCTCGCTGCGCAGGAAAAAGCGCGTTCGATCATTGAGACCGAGGTCGTCAGGTTCGGCTTCTACATCTATGGCTGGCGCCAGCCGCCGATCGATACGTCCGTCATCGGCATGAAGGCCAACGCCACGCGGCCTGAGATCGAACAGATCCTGTTCTCCGACCAGCTGAAGCGCGAGCCTGCTGAACTGGAGCGCGCGCTCTACATCTGCCGCCGCCGTATCGAGAACCGCGCCCGCGCCTCGAACCTCGACCTGTACGTGTGTTCCTTCTCCGCGCGCGCGCTCATCTACAAGGGCATGTTCCTCGCCGAGGACATCGACAGCTTCTATCTCGACCTCAAGGATCCGCGCTTCATCTCGGCAGTCGCGATTTATCACCAGCGCTATTCGACCAACACGTTCCCGCAATGGCGCCTGGCCCAGCCTTTCCGGATGCTGGCACACAATGGCGAGATCAACACGATCTCGGGCAACATCAACTGGATGCGGAGCCACGAGATCAAGATGGTCTCCGACGTGTTCGGCGAGCATGGCGATGATGTGAAGCCGGTCATCCAGCCCGGCGGCTCGGACTCGGCTGCGCTCGACAACGCGTTTGAATTGCTCGTGCGCGCAGGACGACCCGGCCCGATGGCAAAGACGCTTCTGGTGCCCGAACCGATGTCGAAAGACGAGCGCGTCATGCCGAAACGGCATCAGGCTCTGCTCGCCTACGCCAACTCCGTGATGGAGCCATGGGATGGGCCGGCCGCGCTCGCCATGTTTGACGGCCGTTGGGCCATCGCCGGCATGGACCGCAACGGGCTGCGCCCGATGCGCTATGCGCTGACCGAAGATGGCGTGCTCGCCGTAGGGTCGGAAGCCGGAATGTGCGCGATCAACGAGGAAGTCATCATCCGCAAGGGTCGGGTGCCCCCAGGCGGCATGATCGCTGTCGACGTACGCGACGGGAAATTCTACGACCACGCCGCGCTGATAGATCGCCTCGCCGGCAGCCACCCCTACGAGCAATGGCTTTCGAACGTCGTTGAGCTGGAGCCCGTGATCGGCCCCGGCCCCGAGCCGCGCCTTTATAGCCAGAAGCAGGAATTCCAGCGCCGTCAACACGCCGCCGGCTTCACGATGGAAGATGTCGAGCTGATCCTCTCGCCCATGGCGGAAGACGGCAAGGAAGCCATCGGCTCGATGGGCGATGACTCGCCACTCGCCGTTCTCTCCGACGTGCACCGGCCGCTGTCACACTTTTTCCGGCAGAACTTCGCTCAGGTGACCAACCCGCCGATCGATCCCTTGCGCGAACAGCGCGTGATGTCGCTGCGAACACGCTTCAAGAATCTCGGCAACATCCTCGCCGAAGACGCCACGCAGACCAACGTCTTCGTCCTCGAAAGCCCCGTGCTCACCAACGGCATGTACACGCGCATGCTCGAGACGATCGGCGAGCAGGTGGCGTTGATCGACTGCACCTTCCCCGCGGACTCAGGCGGCTCTCCCGGCATAGCGTTGCGCGATGCCATTGCGCGTATTCGCGAAGAAGCGCGTGTCGCCGTCTCGTCCGGCCGCGGCCACATCATTCTCACCGATGAAGGCCAGAACGCGGAACGCGCCGGCATCCCGATGATCCTCGCCGCGGGCGCTGTACATTCCTGGCTGGTGAACCACGGCCTGCGCACTTTCTGCTCGATCACCGTCCGTTCGGCCGAGTGCATGGACACGCATTATTTCGCCGTGCTGGTCGGTGTCGGCGCGACCTGCGTCAACGCCTACATGGCGCAGGAGACGCTGGCCGACCGCCACGCAAAGGGCCTGTTCGGCGACAAGCCTCTCGGCAAGATCGTGCTCAACTACAAGAAATCCATCGAGGCAGGGCTGCTGAAAATCCTTTCCAAGATGGGCATCTCGGTCATCTCGTCCTATCGCGGCGGCTACAATTTCGAAGCGCTCGGCCTCTCCCGCGCGCTCGTCGCCGACTACTTCCCCGGCATGACGAGCCGCATCTCGGGCATCGGCCTTGCGGGACTTCAGCGCAAAGCCATCGAGCTTCACGCGAAAGCCTGGAACGCCGCCGTGGCGGTCTTGCCGATTGGCGGCTTCTACCGTGTCCGCGCCTCGGGCGACACGCACGCGCTGTCGGGTGAACTGATCCACGCGTTGCAGCACGCGTGTGACACCAACTCCTACGCCGCCTTCCGCAGGTATTCGAAACTTGCGAATGCGCGGAAGAAGATGGTTCAGCTGCGCGACCTGCTCGACTTCAAGCCGCAGGCAACTAAAGCAACGCTGCACGACGTGCAGTCGGTCAATGAGATCCGCAAGCGTTTCGTCACGCCCGGCATGTCGCTCGGCGCACTCGGCCCTGAAGCGCACGGCACGCTCAATATCGCGATGAACCGCATCGGCGCCAAATCTGTCTCCGGCGAAGGCGGTGAAGTGCGCGAGCGCTACAAGCCCATGCCAAATGGCGACAACGCCAACTCTATGATCAAGCAGGTCGCCTCAGGCCGCTTCGGCGTCACGGCGGAGTACCTCAACAATTGCAAGGAACTCGAGATCAAGGTCGCGCAGGGCGCAAAGCCCGGCGAGGGCGGCCAGTTGCCGGGCTTCAAGGTCACCGAGTTCATCGCCCGCAATCGTTATGCAACGCCTGGCGTGATGCTGATCTCGCCGCCACCGCACCACGACATCTATTCGATCGAGGATCTCGCCCAGCTCATCTACGACCTGAAGCAGATCAACCCGGATTGCCGCGTCTGCGTGAAACTCGTCTCACGCTCCGGCGTCGGTACGATTGCGGCGGGCGTCGCCAAGGCGAAAGCCGACGTGATCCTCATTGCCGGCCATGTCGGCGGCACAGGCGCTTCGCCCCAGTCCTCGATCAAGTTTGCGGGCCTGCCTTGGGAGATCGGGCTGGCCGAAGCCCATCACGTGCTGACGCTCAACAACCTGCGTGACCAGATCACGCTGCGCACCGATGGCGGCCTGCGCACGGGGCGCGACATCGTCATCGCGGCCATGCTGGGCGCGGAAGAATACGGCATCGGAACGGCCAGTCTTCTCGCGATGGGCTGCATCATGGTGCGCCAGTGTCATTCCAACACCTGCCCCGTCGGCGTTTGTACGCAGGACGAACGCCTGCGCGCCAAGTTCACCGGCACGGCGGACAAGGTCGTAAACCTCATGACATTCATCGCCGAGGAAGTCCGCGAGATCCTCGCCGACCTCGGTTTCACACGCCTCGACGAGGTGATTGGACGCACTGACCTGCTCCACCAGGTCTCACGCGGCTCGGCCATGCTCGATGACCTCGACCTGTCGCCGCTTCTTGTACGCGCGGACCCTGAAGCACGCGTCACTTACAAGCCGACGCATCGCAACGAAGTCCCCGCCTCGCTGGACGAACAGATCCTGCGCGACGGCGAACCCTTCTTTGCGCGCGGCGAGAAGATGCAGCTCGACTATCACGTCCGCAACGTGCAGCGCGCCATCGGCACGCGCGCCTCCTCCCACATCGTGCGCAAGTACGGCATGGACGGCCTGCCCGAAGATCGCCTTCGGGTAACGCTTGAAGGCTCGTGCGGTCAGTCGCTTGGTGCGTTCGGCGTCAAAGGCCTGACGCTCGAAGTCATCGGCGACGCCAATGACTATGTCGGCAAGGGCCTCTCGGGTGCGACCATCATTATCAAGCCGCCTTCGGTCGCAAGATATGTCGCGAAGGACAACACCATCATCGGCAATACGGTTCTCTACGGCGCCACCTCGGGCAAGCTGTTCGCAGCGGGCCAGGCCGGCGAGCGATTCGCCGTGCGCAACTCCGGCGCAACGGTGGTGGTCGAAGGCTGCGGCTCCAACGGCTGCGAATACATGACCGGCGGCGCCGCCGTGATCCTCGGCGCTGTCGGCGAGAATTTCGGCGCTGGCATGACGGGCGGCATGGCGTTCCTTTACGACGCGAAGCAGCACTTCGATTCGATGGCCAATCCCGAGACCATCATCTGGAAGCCCGTCGTCACCGATTACTGGGCGAAGGTGTTGCGCGACCTGATCGAGGAACACGTTCGCCGCACCGGGTCGCTGCAAGGCAAGACGATCCTCGACAACTGGCAGCTCGAACTGCGCAATTTCGTCCACGTCGTGCCGAAGGAGTCGATCAGCCGTCTCGCCGCCCCGCTTGAGCTGAAGGCGGCCGAATAGGCCGCTGCTACGCTCAGTCCTTCCGCCACGGCGACTTGATTGTGTAGCCCTCGGGCGCGGGCGGCGCAGCCATCGGCACGGACTGGGTCGAGAAGGTCTCCGAGCCGATCGGCGGCAGCGTCACGCCCGCGATCTGCGTCGGTGGCACGATCTGGAAGCCGAGCGCATTGAACAGCGCAATGAAGCCCACGAACGACAGAACTGTCGTTGCCAACACCTGCGCGATCACGCGTGTAATCAACCCGCGGAAGAAGAATGCCGCGCTTAACGCCGCAACCGTGCTTCCGCCTAGCCCTGCGAGACCCGCAACCGTCGCAAGATCAAAATCCAGGCCCATCTCGTCCTCCCATACAGCCGCGCCCCCCTGAAGAACTGCCGTGAGGATTGCCGCGGCCCGACTTGTGGGATGAGACTAGTCGAAGAGTTTGCCGGAAGGAAACCTCGAGATGCCCCCCTCCACTGGGCCGGTCTACCACGGCTCCTGTCATTGCGGCGCTGTCAGGTTCACGGTCGAAGGCCCGATCGATGAGGCCTACACGTGCGATTGCTCGCTGTGTTCGAAGAAGAACGCGCTGATGGCCAACATTCACGAAAGCCGCCTCACCCTCATGGCCGGCGAGGACCGGCTCGGCCTCTACCAGTGGAACGCGCGCATCGCGAAACACTACTTCTGCATGTCCTGCGGCATCTATCCGTTCCATCGCAAGCGATCGATGCCCGACCATTACGGCGTCAACCTGAAGGCCCTCGACGATTTCGACTGGGCCTCGCTCCCCGTCCGCGCCGCCGCGGGACAGGGCATGCCAATCATCGACCCCGATGCCCGCGAGACATGGCCCGGCCCACGCCAAATCTGAGGGCGAAGCCTGTCGGCTTGCGTATTTTACCCGGATATTATATCCGGGCGGAAAGGACGTCCGCCATGGTCGACAAATCTCGCCGCCAGGAATTGCTGCAGCAGTTCTCGGAACGCCCGCCCCAGAACGGAATCTTCGCGCTGAAGAATTCCGTCACTGGCGAGGTCTGGATCGGCGTCAGCCGCAATCTCGACACTCAGGTCAACGGCCTCCGGGTCCGCCTCAAAAGCAACCAGCATGCGAGCAAGGACGTGCAGGCGTCCTGGAACGCGCACGGCGAAGACGCCTTCATCTACGAGATCGTGGAGCGCTTCGCCGAAACCGACCCGCACGTGATCGAGCTCAAGCGCACCGAACGCGCCAGGCATTGGCGCGCACAGCTCAATGCGGGAACGGTGAAGGGGATGTGACGACCACCAGCGGGCCAAGCGGAGAGCCCGCATCCATTCGCTTCAGCGATGGCGCCCACAGGCTCGAAACCGCCCCGTCAAGATAGAGCGCGTTCGCACTCTTCAGTTCGTCGCGAAAGAATCTTGCGAACTTCCCGAACGACACCGGACCGTCGCTGATGACGAACCACGCTCGCCCATCGGCGCCGATGCCAACGCCATTGCGGACGAACCGCGAGTCGCCATCCTGACTGAAGCCGGGATGCACATTTCCCTCGACGACGAGCATGGGTCCGGACTGCGTCGCCCATACAGCCGCCGGGTTCAAAGCCAGAAACGTGTCCGTCGATGAAACTTTCGGCGCACCGGATGTATCCACCCAGAACACGCCATTCGGCTTCATGTGAAAATTCCCGGGTCCGTCCGCTGTATTGATCGCGTGCAACTGCTTTGCTTGTTCGAGATAGAGACCTATGGGCGCTCCGGTCAGATCGAACATTCCAGCATTCATGGCGAACGCAACGCGCACGCCCGGCATATCGCGAGCGAGGGCGGCAAAGCCCCGATAGGGACTACCGTCGGCTGATGCCCAAGCCAGCTGCAACACCTGTCCGTGGGGATCAAAACCGCACACGGTGAAAAGGTCGCTCTCGAAAGCCTGCGAGACGCAAGCAGCTGTTTCGCGCTGATCAGAGCAAGCGGTTACCCCCAGAATTGCAAAAAGGATGAAGCTCGCTGCACGCATGCGACAGGTGTCGATCAATTCTGGCTGCGATGGAAGTATCGCCCCGGAAGGAAGCGCTAGATCTTCACCGCCGGCAACGCGTTGAACGCCGTCCGAAGCGAGGCGGCCCATGAGTCGCTGATCTGGCGGAATTC
>CANJXY010000053.1 GCA_947478925.1 Hyphomonadaceae bacterium
AGGCCGGAGGTGAGGTAGCTGAGGGTTGCGGGGCGCGTGCCGCGCTTGTCGCCCATCACGGTGACGGACAGCGTCGGCTTGGAGCGGAGGTTTTCGGGCACTTTCTCGAAGATGACGCGAACGGGCAGGCCGTCATCGCGCAACACTTCGATCCGGTCGCCGATCTTCAGGACTACGCCATTGTTGGTGGCGAGCACTTCGGCCTGCTCGCGTGTTTCCTGGCCGTTGGCGGGATTGACGCGAACGATGGTGACGACGCTGCCGACCGCTTTTTCCATGAGCTTGGCGGGCGTCAGCAGGTCGAAGTCGAAATTCTGTTCGACGATCGAGACGCCGTTAGCGGAGAGCGAGACGGTCTCCGGGCGGATCTGACCCGAGACGCCTGCAAATTCGATGCGCTGCCTGCCGCCGGTGAGATCAATCGGACGTTTGTCCTGCACCAGAGCCAGATCGTCCGCATAGATCGTAACGGCGAGCGCCTTGTCCTGAGCGAATGCTGCTGGCGCGAAGGCGGGCAAGCCCAGCAAAGCGCATGCTGCAACTGCGGTGACGGCCAGCTTCATGATGATCCCTCCGACGTGATGGGAGGAGATTACACAGGTAGTCTAGCCGGAGGGAAGGAGAATTCGAGGCGTTCCTGTGGCCAACGGCCAGAGAAACGCCCCGGTGGCCCTTCGGCAACGCTGTCACACAGCCTTCAAACGTGCGTGGCGCTTCTTGCCGACGGACAGACGGGCTGTGCCATCGGCATCGAGGACCGCTTCGGTCATCAGTAGCTTCTCGTCCGTCACCGACTCGCCATTCAGCTTCACGGCGTTGCCAGCGATCTGGCGTCTGGCGTCGCCCTTGGAGTCGACCAGCGCGGCAGCGACAAGCGCATCCGTGATCGCATAGCCGGCGGCGAGCTTTGCGCGCTCGACCTCGAAAGTCGGCATGCCTTCAGATGAACCGCCGCCCTTGAAGACAGCTTCGGCGGCGGCGGCGGCCTTCTTCGCTTCTTCCTCGCCATGCAGCATGCCGGTCGCGACATCAGCGAGGCGGTTCTTGGCGTCGTTGATGGCGGCGCCTTCGGCCTTCGCGTGCTCGCTGATCTCGGACTCGGGCAGGTCGGTGAAGAGGCGCATGAAGCGCGCGACGTCCGCATCCTCGGTGTTGCGCCAGAACTGCCAGTAGTCGAATGGCGAGCGCATCTCCGGGTTGAGCCAGACGGCGCCATCGGCGGTCTTGCCCATCTTGCCGCCGGACGCCGTGGTGATCAGCGGCGTGGTGACGCCGAACACTTGCTTGTCGACGATGCGGCGTGTGAGGTCGATGCCGTTGACGATGTTGCCCCACTGGTCGGAGCCGCCCATCTGGATGCGACAGTCATAGGTGCGCGCCAGCTCCATGAAGTCGTAGGCCTGGAGCAGCATGTAATTGAATTCGAGGAAGGTGTACGGCTCGTTGTTGCGCAGTCGGCGGTCTACCGTTTCCTGCGCGATCATCTTGTTAATCGTGAAGTGCTTGCCGTAGTCGCGTAGGAATTCGATGTAGTTGATCCGGTCGAGCCATTCGGCGTTGTCGATCATGATCGCATCGGTCGATTTCGGATCGAACGCATTGCCGGGAGCGAACATGAGGAAGGGTTCGAAGTTCTTCTTGATCAGCGCCATGTTGGCCGCGATTTCCTCGACCGTGAGGATCGGGCGCGATTTTTCCTTGTCGGTCGGGTCGCCGACTTTCGTGGTGCCGCCCCCCATAAGGACGATCGGTTTTCCGCCAGCCTGCTGAAGGCGGCGCAGGTTCATGATCTGCACGAGGCTGCCGACGTGCAGCGACTTCGCCGTGGCGTCGAACCCGATATAACCTGTGGGAACGCCGCTCGCCGCGTAGGCGTCGAGACCCTTCTCGTCCGTCAGCTGGTAGATGTGGCCACGGCCGATCATTTCCCGGAGGAAGGCGGACGTCTGGACGGAAGGATCGAGGGTCACGAGAGAGGCTCCTGGTAGGTCTTGTCGACCGGAGGCCATCTCACTTAGCCGCCGGACCGGGCGGCATGCATCGTCGCACCGCCGCTAGATGAGCGAGCGGCAGTAATACGCGGAGAGGGCGGCGCGATGCGACATGAATTAGGTGATACGAGCGGACACCTATTGGGTCAAGCAGCGACGCGATTTCGGGCCTTTTAGCGCCTGTTCTGCGCCAACGCCGCGCACGATGAGAACCCGATCGGTCCCTTGATGTCGTGCAACCTGCAGTGACCCAGCGCGACGCCTTCGGCGCTCTGGTGGTCAGCGACTTCGTAGCCGATCCATTCGCTTACCGGTTCGCGATGAAGGTAAAGTGTCACGTCGGAATTGATGAAGTCGAGTCCGGTCTCCGAGCCATTCGCCGTCGGGCTGGTGTAGTCGACGCCGGTGGCGACGCGGCTGAAGGGCGTATAAGCCTCGCCGGCCACCAGTGGTCGCACTTCGCGCAGCCAGGTGCAGCGCGGTCCCGGCGCGCGCAGGCCCTGCGCGGGGGTGAATCCGGGCGGAAGAATGGGCCGCATCTCCCACTTGTCAGTGAAGGGCTTTGCCAGTGGCGGCACCTGTTCCGGCGGTGGCGCGTCCCAGTCCGGCCTTGACCAGAGCGACGCTTCTGGCTGTTGTCCCCGGCGCAGCAGCTGGCACGAGGCGCGCGCCGACGATATGCCGCCAGAGAACAACTCCGCCTCGACCACCTTGATGCGCCCGCCCTGCCGCACGAGCCGGGTGGTGACCGTGATGGGATCTAGATCGGGCAGGCGATAGAGATCGGTCGTGAGCCGTGTGGGCTGCAGGTTCGGTTCGCCATATTGCTGCTCGATCACATGGGCGAACAGCCCGATCATCACGCGCGCATGAAGATTGCCGGTCGGTCGCCACCAGCCATTGGCCTGAAGCGTTGGCGTGTAGGTGTCGCCATCGCGATGGAAGAAGGGTTCGGGTGTCTCAGTCATGCGGACACTCCGCAGCCCACGGTCAGCTCTGCTTCGGCGGCGCTGGCAGCTTCGCTGCGTCCTTGATCGCTTTTGCCTCGGCGGCTTCCTTCTGCGCCTTCTCGAATGCCTTCATGCGTTTCTTGAGATAGACGGACGAGGTCTTTTCGAGCTCTTCAAGCTTGCCCTGGAAGAAGTGGTTGGCGCCGGGGACGTTGGCGCGCTCGATCACTTCACCCTTCTGCACGCGCACCTTGGTGAGCGAACGGTCGATGTCGGAGGGCGGTGCGACGATGTCTTTCTCGCCTGCGAGAATGATGCCCGAGGCTGGGCATGGCGCGAGGAAGGCGAGGTCGTAATGGTTGGCCGGCGGCGCCACTGCCACGAAGCCATCGATCTCTGGACGGCGCATCAGCAGCTGCAGGCAGATGTAGGCGCCGAAGCCCGAGCCCGCGACCCAGCACTGGCTGGGCGCTTCGTTGATCTGCTCCAGATGGTCGAGCACGTAAGCCGCGTCCGAAAGTTCGGCCACGCCGGCGTCGAAAGTGCCCTGGCTACGGCCGACCCCCCTGAAGTTGAAGCGCATGGTGGAGAAGCCGTGGGCGGCAAACATCTCGAACAGCGTGATCGTCACCGGGTCCTGCATCGTGCCGCCCGCTTTCGGATGCGGATGGAGGATGAGGGCGATGGGCGGATTTTCACCCGGCGCCTGCGTGTACCGCGCCTCGATCCGGCCTGCGGGTCCGGAGATGATCAGTTCGCCCATGATACGCTCGCGGTGGCTGTCGGAACTGGCGCAACGGGATGTGAGGCGCCTAAGGGGGCCGACAAACACTATTTCGGGTTCGGAATTCAAGCTTTTCGTGTGATCCGCCCCAGATTGGGGCGCGTAACGGATTTGGCCCCGGGGTATTTCCCCCGCCCGGGCCAAGACTGGGAGCAGTCATGAGGGTGAGTTCCAAGGGGCGCTATGCCGTCGTCGCGATGCTGGATGTGGCTCAAAACTCGACCATCCGGCCGGCCTCTCTGGCGGATGTAGCCTCCCGGCAGAAGATTTCCCTGTCCTACCTGGAGCAACTTTTTGCCCATCTGCGCCGTGCAGGACTGGTTGGAGCTTCCCGCGGGCCGGGTGGAGGCTATCGCCTGCAACGTCCAGCGGCTGAAATCAGCGTCGCGGACGTTTTTCAGGCTGTCGAGGACATCGCAAACACCCCGAGCGAGGGCAGCTCCCGGGATTGGTCGGAAGGCCCCGCTGCTGACCTCTGGACGGCTCTGGATGAGCATATTTCCCGTTTTCTGGGGAAGACCAGCCTCGCAGAGCTGATCGCCCAGGAAGCCAACGGAACATCGGCCTTCCGGACCATTCCAGCCGCCCGGTCGGGCCTGTCGGGCGCAGGCAAAGTGGCGTAAGAGCCGGGGCATGAGCCCCGGCCCCCGCATCTACGCCGACTACAACGCCACTGCCCCGCTTTGCTCACAAGCGAAAGCAGCAGTGCTGCGTGCGTTGGAGATGACCGGGAACCCGTCCTCGGTTCATGGCGAGGGTCGGACGGCGCGGACGCTGATTGAAGCCGCGCGCGAGTCTGTGGCTGCGGCGATCGGCGCGTGCAGGGATGACATTGCATTCACGAGTGGTGGGACAGAGGCTGTTGGTGCAGCGCTGCGTGGGGCGATGGCCGCGAAAGGCGCTGGCGCCAGCCTTCTGACCTCAGCCATCGAACATGATGCGGTTGCCTCGTACGCTGTCGAACGCGACAGCACGGAAGCCGGACCAAGGAAGATCACGGCGCCTTGGCTGGAAAGTAGCGTTACGACGCCGCTTCCCCGCCACGACAACGTCCCTCACGCAGGCGCATATGGGCTCGACATCTGGCCGGTGCAGGCGGATGGCCGGGTCGATCTCGAATTTCTGCGTATCATCATGAAAGGCTTCAGGGGAGCGCCGATGGAGGCGCCAAAACCGCTGGTCTCCCTCATGCTCGTCAACAACGAGACCGGCGTGATCCAGCCGGTCGCGGAGGCGGCCGAGATTGTCCACGCCGCGGGCGGGCTGATCCATTGCGATGCAATACAGGCGTTGGGCAAGATCACGACGTCGGTCATCGACCTTGATGTCGACTACCTGTCGATCTCGGCGCACAAGATCGGCGGGCCGCAGGGCGTGGGCGCTTTCTACGTGAAGCCGGGCGCGCCGTTCAGGGCCGTGCAGACGGGCGGGGGGCAGGAGTTCGGCCGGCGCGCGGGCACGGAGAATGTTGCGGGTATTGCGGGCTTTGGCGCGGGAGTTGAAGCGGCGGTAGCCGGTATTGCTAGATATGAAGCGCTGCGTCCTGCCCGTGACAGGATGGAGGCGCAGCTGAAAAGGGCGGCCCCCGCGCTGGTTGTTCACGGCCAGACCGCGCCGCGCGTCGCGGGTGTTTCGTGCTTCGGTCTTGAAGGGTTGCCCGCGGAAACCCAGATAATGGGTCTGGATCTGGCGGGGTTCGCCGTATCAGCGGGATCGGCCTGTTCGTCGGGCAAGGTCAAGCCCAGCCGCGTGTTGACCGCGATGGGCCTCAACGATACCGCCGCACGCTCGGCCATCAGGGCCAGCTTCGGCTGGGCCTCGACGGCGGACGATTTCGACGCGCTGGCCACTGCGTGGATCAAGATGGCGGCGCGGGCGAGACCGCAACTGGTAAAGCTGGACGCGCATGTCTGAGGGCAAGGAAATCATCGTCAAGGACAGCATCGACCGGGGCACGGTGGATGCGGCGCGCGCGCTTGAGTCCGACAAGTATGCCGAGGGCTTCGTCACCGACATCGAGATGGAGCTCGCGCCCAGAGGACTGAGCGAGGACACCGTCCGCTACATCTCCGCCAAGAAGGAAGAGCCGGAGTGGATGCTCGACTGGCGGCTGGAGGCGTTCAGGCGCTGGAAGGAGATGCAAGAGCCCACCTGGGCGATGGTCCATTATCCGAAGATCGATTACCAGGACGCGCATTACTACGCCGAGCCCAAGGGCGGCGCGAAGTACAAGTCGATCGCGGATGTGCCGCAGGAAATTCTCGATACCTACACAAAGCTCGGCATTCCGCTGAAGGAGCAGGAAGTCCTGCTCGGCGTCGAAGGTGCGGTGGGGACTGCGGCGGAAGCACGCGAGACGCCAACCGACCCTTCCCGGCCACGTGTGGCGGTGGATGCGGTATTCGACAGCGTGAGCGTGGCGACGACGTTCCGCGCGGAGCTCGCAAAGTCTGGCGTGATCTTCATGTCGATGTCGGAAGCTATTCGCGAGTATCCTGATCTGGTGAAGCAGTATCTCGGTTCCGTTGTGCCGGTGACGGACAACTTCTTTGCGACGCTGAACTCGGCGGTGTTTTCGGACGGGACGTTTGTATACATACCGAAGGGCGTGCGCTGTCCGATGGAGCTGTCGACCTATTTCCGGATGAACGCGAAAGGCACAGGGCAGTTCGAGCGCACGCTCATCATCGCTGACGAAGGCGCTTACGTTTCCTATCTGGAAGGCTGCACAGCGCCGGTGCGTGACGAGAACCAGCTGCATGCGGCGGTGGTTGAGCTGGTCGCACTGGCGGATGCTGAGATCAAGTATTCGACGGTGCAGAACTGGTGGCCAGGCGACTCCGAAGGCAAGGGCGGCGTCTACAATTTCGTCACCAAGCGCGGCGATTGCCGTGGCGCGCGCTCGCGGATTTCGTGGACGCAGGTTGAGACGGGATCAGCGATCACCTGGAAGTATCCGAGCTGTATCCTGCGCGGCGATGACTCGTCGGGCGAGTTCTATTCCATCGCAGTGACCAACGGACGCCAGCAGGCGGATACCGGCACCAAGATGATCCACCTCGGCAAGAACACGAAATCGCGGATCATCTCTAAGGGCATTTCGGCCGGCAGGTCGAACAACACCTATCGCGGGCTCGTCTCGATCAATGCGAAGGCATCGAAGGCGCGCAACTTCACGCAGTGCGACAGCCTCCTGATTGGCCAGAACTGCGGCGCGCATACCATTCCCTATGTCGAGAACCGCCGTGGCGATGCGCAGCTTGAGCATGAAGCGACCACGACCAAGCTGTCGGATGACCAGCTTTTCTACGCCCGCCAGCGCGGCATCGGCGAGGAAGAGGCCGTGGCGCTTCTGGTCAACGGCTTCGTGCGCGACGTGCTGCAAAAACTGCCGATGGAGTTTGCGGTGGAAGCGCAGAAGCTGCTTGAGGTGAGCCTTGAGGGAAGCGTTGGCTGACGAGAAGGTCCCGCTTCTTACCGCGCCCAGCGCATCAAGCGCCAACGCGATTTGTTACCGAAGGGCGGGAGAGAGTGGGCCGAGTTCTTGGCCGTATGCTGGTTGATGCCTGCGGTTGGATTGCCGCCGGTGTTTGCGGTGAGCTGGCTCTGGCGAGAGGTGTCGGACTGGTTGTTGGCGCCCTGGATTGTGGCTTTAGCTCTGTTTGCATCGAGACTGTCCCTGTAGCTTCGACGGCGTTGGGAAACCCGGCGAGCTAGCTCAACGATGCTGACGGTCCAGCTGACAGAGAGGTGAACCGCATGAGCGTAACTTCGAGTATCATCGATCTTGCACCCATGACCGGCGCCGGTATCCAGGTCTATGCCAAATGGCCCGATGTCGCCCCGACAATCCGCGCGACCTTTGATAGGCTCTACAAGCCGGGCTCTCTGGTCCCCGGCCACGGGCACAACTTCATTCTCTATTCGAACGAGACGAAGGAGGGGGGCACGCTGTTGATCGGCGTGCTCGATCGTGAGCCGGGCGGGGATGATCCTGATGTGAAGGCGGTGCACATTCCCGGCGGGCGCACGATCACGGCGGCGCACAAGGGCGACTATGGGCGGATGCGCGAGACGTATGACGTGCTCCACGCCGAGGTGAAGGCGAAGGCGTTGCGGCGGATCTGGATGTCGCTGGAGGTCTATGGCGACTGGAGCGACGATCCGGCCAAGGTTAAGACAGACCTTTATCTCTATCTGGCTGTGGCCATCTGACTTGATCGGATGGAAGCTGCGGCATGTCGGCTGTCCAGCAATTCGTCGATGTCATGCATGGGCCGAGCGCTCCCGTTGAGCCTTCGGAGATTGCGCGGCTTCTCGCTGACTGTGTGATCGAGACGTGCGGGCGGCTGGGTCTCAACGATGCCGAGATTTATTGCGGTGGACCTGTGGTCACAATGATCCTGCCAGGCAGCATTGCCTGGGAAGCTGTTGTCATCGGTCCGGAGGCCTACCAGCTCTATCCGGGCTTCTTCCGCGATGACGGCGACACGCTGGTGTGGGCGAATGTATGGGTCGCGGAGAACTATTCGCTCGCGAAGCTGGCGAATGTGCTGGGGGAAGAGCTCGCTGCCGCTGCAGCCTGATTACAGCAGCGTAAGCTGGCGTGTGGCCGCCAAGTGATTTATTCCCGTCCCAACTTCAGGGGATATTTCCATGAAACTGCGTTTCGCCGTCTGTCTTGCCGCGCTGGCTTTTGCCGCCTGCTCACCTGCGCCGGACACCACCGCAGAGGCGCCCTCTGGCGGGACCCCTGCGGCCAAGCGCGTGGCGCTTCCCGACTGCTCAACGGTCGAAGCCAAGGACGAAGGCGATCTCGGCTGGAAACACCCTGACTGCCGTCTGGTTTTCCCCGACCAGTCTGGCCTCGCGATCGAGGCGCGCTATGCGCCCGCCGAGGACGACTCCACCGAGGTCACCGTGCAGATCGTGCAGGCGGGCGACAAGGCGATCCAGGAATTCAAGGAGCGGATGGGCAATACCTTCAACGGCCCCACGCTCGTCGACTTCGACAAGGACGGCAAGGTCGATATCCAGCTGCCGCTGGAAACCGGCAATGTGAACACCGCCTGGGCGCTGTGGCGGCAGGGCGCGGATGGCAAATTCGTGCGCGTGCAGGGAGACGATATCAGCGGCGTGGATCTGGTTAAGACCGACAGCGGCTATATCGCCACGCAGGGCCGGTCGAGCGCGTCGGAATACTACGTGTCGTTTTACACGCTGGCCGACGACAAGCTGACGCCGGTGGCGACGGTGAGCGTTACGGTCCAGGGCGAATCCGACAAGGTTACGGGCGTCGACTGCACGGTCGACACGGTGGACAGTCCGCTGGGCGAGGGGCTTACGGCTAAGACGGCCGCGGCGAAGTTCTGCCCGGAGCCCCTGGTACAGGACCTGATCAAGGACATGATGCCGGACCCCAAGCCCAAGCCGTAGGTCTGGTCGGGCAACGCCTTAGGTCTGCCCACTGGACATTTGAGGCCCGGGGCACGAAACACCTCGCAAAACCGGGCCGTTGGCTCTCGCGCAGGCGAGGCGCCGGGCCTATCTAGAGGCTCCGGGGCTAACTTCCCGTATTTGCAGGCGCTTCATGCTGGAACTCACCAATCTTCACGCGCGCGTTGTTCCCGAGGACGGCCCGGCGCGCGAGATCATCAAGGGGCTCTCCCTGGCCGTGCCAGCCGGGGAAGTGCATGCCGTGATGGGTCCCAACGGGGCGGGCAAATCGACGCTGTCCTATGTGCTGACCGGCAAGAACGGCTACGAGGTGACATCCGGGGCTGCGACGCTGGACGGTGAGAACCTGCTGGCCATGGCGCCTGAAGCGCGCGCCGCAAAAGGCCTGTTCCTGTCCTTCCAGTATCCGACAGAGATCGCAGGTGTGCCGGTCATGACCTTTGTGCGAGCGGCGATGAACGCGCAGCGCAAGACGCGCGGCGAGCCGGAAGTCTCGGCGCCGGAATTCCTGAAACTGTCGAAGGTCGCGGCGGCGAAGTTGCGCATCGATCCGGATATGCTGAAGCGACCGTTGAATGTCGGCTTCTCGGGCGGCGAGAAAAAGCGTCTCGAAATCTATCAGATGCTGATGCTCGAGCCACGCTTCATGATCCTCGACGAGACAGATAGCGGCCTCGATATCGATGCGCTGAAAGTCGTAGCGGAGGGCGTTAATGCGCTGCGTGGGCCGGGGCGCGGCATGCTCGTGATCACGCATTACCAGCGCCTGCTCGACTACATCAAACCCGATCGGGTCCACATCCTGTCGGCCGGTCGCATCGTGAAATCGGGCGGGCCGGAGCTGGCGCTGGCGCTGGAAAAGTCCGGCTATGATCAGTTCATGAAGGCAAGCTGATGCAGCTGGCCGATCTTCCCTCGCGGCGCACCGAAGCATGGAAATGGTCTGACCTTCGTGCGGCGATGGCCAGCCAGGAAGCCACGCTCATCGGCACAGGGCCAATTGGCGGTGACGGCCCGATCGCAGCGTTCGCAGAACTGATGGGCGATGCCTACGCGCCGGCCACACGAGTGATCGCCGCGCCGGGCGAGACTTACGAAACGCGGATGACCGAGGGCGATACGGGCCAGTATGGCAGCGTGGTCGTGAAGGCTGGCGCGACCGCCGTGCTGATCGAACGCATCGCTGTCTCGGGATCCGCCCTGCGGCCTATCCTGCCGTCCTTCTCACGCATCGACGTGGAGCCGGGCGCAACGCTGCATCGCGTGGTCGTACAGCAAAATGATGTGGCCGATGGCCTGGCGGATGCAGCCATCGTTCTAAACGAAGCTGTCGTGAAGCTCGGCGCTGGCGCAACCTTCCGGCAGTTCGTCCTGGGCGAGGGCGCCAGGCTGGCGCGGATTGAAGTGACGGTGGAAGCTGGCGAGGGCGCGGTAGTAGACCTCGACGGCGTCTATCTCGCCTCGGCCAGGCGCCATGTTGATCTCACATCGCGCGTGGCGCATCAGGCGGCGGGCATTCATACGCAGCAGCTGGTGCGCGGCGTGGCGCGCAAGGGCGGCCGCGGCGTGTTCCAGGGCAAGTTCTTTGTGGCGCGCGCGGGCCAGAAGGCTGACGCGTCCATGCGCCATAACGCTCTGTTGCTGGAAGAAGGGGCCGAGATTTTCGCCAAGCCAGAACTCGAAATCTATGCCGACGATGTGGCCTGCGCGCACGGCAATACGGCAGGGCAGATCGACGAAGACGCGATCTTCTACCTGCGCCAGCGCGGTATTCCGGATGTCGACGCCCGCGCCATGATCACACGGGCCTTCCTGATCGAGGCTGTGCCGGAGTGGATGGGCGATAAGCTTCGCGGCGAGATCGAGGCGAGGATCGATCTCTGGCTGGGGACTGGGCCATGACTTTCGACGTCCACGCCATCCGCAAGCAATTCCCGGTGCTGGACCGTACGGTTCATGGCAAGCCGCTGGTCTATTTCGACAATGCCGCATCGGCGCAGAAGCCGAACGCTGTGATCGACGCGATGGCAAACCAGATGCGCACGAGTTTCGCCAACGTGCATCGCGGCATCCACACCATGGCGAACGAGACGACGCAGGCCTATGAGGCTGCGCGCGAGACCGTGCGGCGGTTCATCAATGCCGGTGTAGTCGAAGAGATCGTCTTCACCGGAGGCGGCACGGAGGCGGTCAACATCGTCGCGGCCGGCATCGGCGCGAACATCAGGCCGGGCGACGAGATTGTGCTCTCCATTATGGAGCATCATTCCAACATCGTGCCATGGCACTTCCTGCGTGAGCGCAAGGGTGCGGTGCTGAAGTGGGTCGACACGCTGCCGGATGGCTCGCTGGACATGGATGGCCTGGCGAGGCAGCTGACCTCACGCACGAAGCTGCTGGCGCTGACGCACATGTCCAACGTGCTGGGCACTGTACCGGACGTGAAGACGGCGATCACGATGGCGCACGCCTTGGGCGCTGACGTCCTGCTCGACGGTTGCCAGGCGTCTGTGAACCTCGTTGTCGACGTCCAGGCGCTGGACGCCGATTTTTATGTCGGCACGGGCCACAAGATCTACGGCCCGACCGGGATCGGCTTCCTGTATGGCAAGCTCGCCAAGCTGAACGCCATGCCCCCGTTCGAAGGCGGCGGGGAGATGATCGAAACGGTCACCCGCGACGTCGCCACCTACAACAGCGCGCCCCATCGCTTCGAGGCCGGGACACCGCCCATCGTGGAGGCCATTGGCCTAGGCGCGGCGATCAACTGGCTCGAGGGGCAGGACCGGCTGGCGATTCATGAACACAAGCAGGCTTTGCTGGTCCACGCGACCGAGGCGCTGCGTTCGGTTAACGGCCTGACCCTGCATGGAACCGTGCCGGGCAAGGGTCCGGTGATCGCTTTTTCGCTTGAGGGCGCCCATCCGCATGACATCGCGCAGATACTGGACCGTTTCGGGGTGGCGATTCGCGCCGGCCATCATTGCGCCCAGCCCCTGATGTCCCATTTAGGGGTTAGCGCCACTGCCCGGGCGAGTTTTGCCCTCTACAATACGCTTGAGGAAGTCGACGTGTTTGTAGAGGCGCTTTCCAAAGCCCGGTTGATGCTGTCATAGAGAAACCATGGCCGACGACCTGCAGCACCAGATCGCCAACACCGCCCCGGAAGCCGAGGGCGAGGCGGAGGCGTCAGCCATCCCGCAGGACGAACTGGACCGGATCACGGATGAGCTGATCCAGGAGCTGAAAAAGGTCTATGACCCGGAAATCCCAGTTGATATCTACGAGCTGGGTCTGATCTACAAGGTCGACATCAATGACGATCGACACGTCGATATCGAAATGACGCTCACCGCGCCTGCCTGCCCAGTGGCGGGTGAAATGCCGGTGTGGGTTGAGGACGCTGCACGCAAGGTCCAGGGCGTGAAGTCGGCCAAGGCCACGATTGTATTCGAGCCACCATGGGACCCGTCGCGCATGAGCGATGAGGCCCGTCTCGCCCTCAACATGTTGTAAGCCGGTTTCGTGGTAACCATCTAGAACCAATGGCTAGACGTCCCCGCCCCAAGGTTGTGACCCTTTCCGACGCCGCTGCGGCGCAGGTTCGGGAAGTCATGGCTGACAGGGGTGCAGGGTTTCTGCGCGTGGGCGTGAAGAATGCCGGATGCGCTGGCATGGAATACACGATGGACTACGTCGACGCCGTAAGCCCGAATGATGAGCGCGTGGACGACAAGGATGTCTCCATCGTGATCGACGCCAAGGCCGTGCTTTTCCTGCTAGGCTCCGTGGTGGATTACGAAGTAACGCCGATGCACTCACGGTTCACTTTCCGTAATCCGAACCAGACAGATGCGTGCGGCTGTGGCGAGAGCGTAACGATTGTTCCGGCTCAGGCGGCGGAATAGTCCCCGCGCCGGCTACGGCTTGGCGGTTATCTCTGAAGCTGTAACGTCGGCGCTCCTCGCGGGGTGCCGTTCCAACCGACTTCGCCCTCATTGACGTCTACAAGGAAAGCAATGCGGCGTATTTCGGCCATGCCGTGCGCCTGTCGCGGTCTGGCGGGATCATCGTCATGGACAACGCTGTGCGCGACGGGCGCGTGATCGAACCGAACGGAGGCGCGCGTGTGGAGGATGTGCGGCGGATGATGGATGCGACCAAAGCTGATGCGCGCCTGACCGTTGCCGCCGTACAAGCTGCTGGTGTCAAAGGTTGCCATGCATTTCTGATGGCGGTCGTACGCTAACCTAGGCGGCGTTGCTCGTGGCGAGCGGCGGCAGCTGGCTTTCCAGTGTGACACGGTTGCGGCCATTGCGTTTCGACATGTAGAGGCATTCGTCAGCGCGCGTGATCAGCGCGCCAACGGTTTCGCCGAAGGCGTAGATCGCTGCGCCGAAGGACACCGTAACAGCGCCGATCGTCTCATTGGTTGAGCGGCGTACGAGGCGCTTGGCTTCGATGGCGGTGCGGATCTGGTCGGCGATGCGGCTGGCATCTTTCAGTGATGTACGCGGCATGATCACGGCAAATTCTTCGCCGCCGTAACGGGCAACAAGGTGATCGGGCAGGGCGAACTTGGCGAGAGCAGATGCAACGAAGCGGATGACCTGATCGCCCGTCTGGTGGCCCCAGGTATCGTTGAACGACTTGAAATGGTCGATGTCGCACAGAAGCAGCGCTAGTTCAGTCTTCTCTGCGTCTGCTTCTTCCTTGCGCAGGCGTAGCGTCTCGTCGAACAGCTTGCGGTTGGCAATGCCGGTGAGCGCATCGGTGAGCGCTTCTGCACGCGCCTGGCGCAGCGAGGTGCGCAGCTTTTCCATCTCCACGGACGATTGCGCGAGCTTGTGTGACAAGGAGGAGTTCTGCTTCGACATTTCTGTCGTGGCAGACGACAGCACGTTAATCAATCGCTTCAGCGCATCGCCATCAATCGTCGCGTTTTGCAGGGAGTCGGCTGCGACGTTCAGGGTGGCGCCGTAGCGTTCCGTCGTGGCGCCGGCTTTCTTCAAAGCATCCAGTGCATCCGCGATCTCGTGCGCGATCCGTGTGCCAGTTTCCATCACCTGCGTGGACAGATGCGTGGTGGAGAAGAACCGCTCGTAGAGCTGTTCCATGTCGTCGGCACTCAGCGGTCTGCCGCTAGCGATCATCTTGTCCAGTGCCTGGCGCAGGTCGGGCGAGGCGTGCGTGAGATAGGTCAGCCAGACTTCGTAGTTCTGGGGGCTAACCGGCAGCGTCTGGCGGCCGATTTCGTCGATTGTCCGATGACCCAGCAGCAGGCCTTCGGGTCCGTTGAGTTGGTTATTCAACATCGAGATCACGCCCCTCGGACGCCTGCTCTTCTGAGGTGCAGTGTCCGCTCACACTTGTGAAGGCGAGCCGTTACGGATTGGCTAAAATTGCCCAGATTCGTTAGGAGAAAACTTACCAAGAAGGCTGGAAACGTTAGGCGTCTTCGCGCTTCCCAAGCGTTCTTAACAGGAACGCGGGGACGTGGTCGCCCATGCCTTTGAAGTTCTCGTCGCCGCCTTGGCCTTCGCCGGGTTGGCGCTCGCCATGGCGATTGCGGCCTTCATTGCGGCCTTCACTGCGGCCTTCGCTGCGACCCCCACCCTCATTTCGGGGCTTGCTGCGGTCGCGCCCGCCACGTTCGCGACGGCCACGTCCTTCGCGTTTAGGCTGTTCGGACTGCGGGGCGGCTTCGTCCAAATCGGTGGCCTCCGGCAGAAAAACAGGGAGGACCGCTACAGTTTCGATCTCTTCGATCTGCGGGGCAGGTGTCGAGATAGGCTTTGTGGAGGCCTCTTCGGCCCGGGGCGGGCGGTCGGCAGACCGGTCACGGTCGCGACCACGGCCCTTGCGTCCCTTGTCGAACCGGTCGCGGGATGTGGCTGGGCCACGGCTGCGAGCTTCGCCAACGGCCTCTTCCAGGCCTTCGGGGATGAACGGTTCGACGTCCCGGCCGATGCGCTTGAGCACGGCTTCCCACAGGCGGCTGTCGCCCGGCGAGACGATCGTGAAGCTCTCGCCCGTGCGACCGGCGCGGCCCGTACGGCCGATGCGGTGGACATAGTCGTCCGAGTTCGGCGGCGGAGCGTAGTTGAACACCTGGCTCACTTCCGGAATGTCGAGACCGCGCGCGGCGACGTCGGATGCTACCAGAAGCTTGAGTTCCTTGTTTCGGAAACGGTCGAGCGTGGCTGTCCGCTGGCTCTGCGGAAGGTCGCCGTGGATCGGCGCGGCGTCGAAGCCATGGCTGGCCAGGGACTTAGCGACAACGTCGACTTCGGTCTTGCGATTGCAGAACACGATGCCCTGGTCGGTCGAGCGCGCCTTGATGATCGAACGCAGCACGGCGCGCTTTACCGTGTCCTCGTTGGACGGGCAGTGCGTGACGTACTGGGTGATGGTGGCGGCGGCGGTGGCGGGCTTGGACACCTCGATCCGCACCGGCTCCTTCTGGAACTGCTTGGCAAGGCGGGTAATCTCCGGCGGCATGGTGGCCGAGAACAGCAGCGTCTGGCGCGTCTTGGGCAGCAGGGTGCAGATTTTCTCGATGTCCGGGATGAAGCCCATGTCGAGCATACGATCGGCTTCGTCGATCACCAGCATCTGCACGCCTGTCATAAGCAGGCCGCCGCGACCGAAATGGTCCATCAGCCGGCCGGGTGTGGCGATCAGCACGTCGACCCCGGCGTTCAGCTTCTTTTCCTGGTCGCCGAACGACACGCCGCCGATGAGCAGCGCCATGTTCAGCTTATAGCCCGCGCCGTATTTCTCGAACTGCTCGGCCACTTGGGCGGCAAGTTCGCGGGTTGGTTCGAGGATAAGGGAGCGGGGCATCCGGGCCTTGGCGCGGCCCTGGCCCAGTTTGTGGATCATCGGCAGCACGAAGGCAGCCGTCTTGCCTGTGCCGGTCTGTGCAATGCCGGTCACATCCTTGCCGCCAAGTACGGCGGGAATACCCTGTTCCTGAATTGGCGTGGGCACCGTGTAGCCAGCGCCCTTCACGGCCTCCAGAATTCTCGGGTCGAGGCCAAGCTCGTCAAACGTCATCAGATCGATCTTTTCGGACTCTGCCGGCCGGATTGCGGGCAGAAATGCACGCTTTTCGGGGGATTGGCGGACCAATAGGCCCACCGGCCCCCAAGTCAATCCCGGAGCCTACAGACCCCTCTATGGCACGATTCCGTGAAGGAATCGTGCGCGCATTTGCAGCGCCGGGGATGGCGACAGCGCCACCGGCAGCTATTCGCGCTCGTAGGCCTGCGGCCTGGTCTCGTCGAGGTTCATGTATCGGTCGCGCAGCTTGGTCTGACGCGACACCATCGGGGTGGAGACGCCGGCGATATAGACCGCATCCGGGCTGGACATCAGGTCCAGCGGGTCGCCATCCCAGATCACCACGTCGGCAATCGCGCCGGACTTCAGCGAACCGAGGTCGGTGCGCCCATAAATGGCCGCCGGGACGCTGGTGATGGCTGCGAAGGCGTCGGCCCAAGGCATGCCGTTGGCAACGGCATTGCCGGCCAGCTGCTGGATCAGGCGGGTGTTGTGGGTCGCCTCGTTGGGGTCGGCGATCGCGACTTTCACGCCGGCCCTGGATAGGCGACCGGCGTTCTCGAGTGTCGCGCCGAGCTCTTCGAACCGGTCGGGCAGGTTGGTCAGTGGGTTGATTATGACGGGCGCCCCGGCGGCGGCAATCTGGTTGGCCACACGCCAGCCCTCGGTCGCGCCGAGCAGGATCAGCTTCATCCTGGGTTCGCGCTGGCGCAGCGTTAGTACCTGCAGAATGTCGCTCGCGGCATGCACTTCGATCATCAGGGGCACGTGGCCTTCGACGACAGGTTTGAACGCGAGCGCTTCCCTGGAAGACAGCAGGTCACCCTCGCCATCGTCGGTGAAGCCGCGTGGATAGGCTTTTGCGTCGTCGATGGCGGTGGTGAGCCATGTCCACGCTGCCGAGCGCGAGCCCCCGACGGAAGACGCGCCGCTTTCGCCAAGTTCGGCATACATCACCACGTCACGCGCGAAGATGCTGTTGAAGCTGCCAGTGGTGTCAGCGAGCGCGCCATAACCGCCAAGTAGTCCCTCGCCGGCGCCATCGACCAGCGCCACGCGCGTGACGCCCTCGATGCGGGAGACGGCGATGGCGGTGTTGTCCGGGTCAAATGAGTCCGCAGCGCGAAGCGACGCCTGGAATTTGCTTCTGCTGGCGGAGGTGTTGTTAGTCGAGTCTTCGGAATCGAGCTCTGCAAGGCCGATGCGCGACATGGCTGCAAACAGCCCCGGCGTGATCCACTTGCCCCGGGCGTCGACAACAGCTGCACCGGCCGGGGCCGCGTCCATGCCGACCGAAACAATGCGCCCGTTGTTGATCACGACAGTGCCGTTCTCGATCACCCCCTGCGTGGTGTTCGTGACAACCCGCCCGCCTGTAATGGCGATGGTCTGGGCAAACGCGCACGGAGCCGTCGCAAGCAGTGTTGCGGCGAGGAGGAATTTGCGGATCATTTGCGATCTCCTTCGCCCGGCTGACCGAGTTCGAAGTCCATAACGGGCTGGCTGTTCGCGTCCTGCCGGTCCCATGTCACGGCGCCGTCGACGAAGACGAGATCGGCGCGGGTGTAGACACTGAAGGGGTCGCCGCTCCAGATCACCACGTCGGCCCCCTTGCCTGGCTCCAGCGTGCCGGTCTTGTCTAGGATGCCAAGCGCCTTGGCCGGATTGCGCGACAGCCACGTCCATGCTTCGGCCTTGGTGATGTTGATGCCGGCTTTCAGCCCGTCGGCCAACGCCTTCGCAGCCTCCTGGTTCAGACGTTGAATGCCGTAGGCATCGTCGGAGTGAACGATCGCGCAACCGCCCTTGGCCTTGTGCACCATCGGCAGGTTTTCGCGGATGCCGTCATAGGCTTCCGCCTTGAAGCCCCACCAATCGGCCCAAAGTGCGCCGCAGATACCATTGGCGGCCAGCAGATCGGCGATCTTGTAGGCCTCGACGCCGTGGTGGAAGGCCGAGACGTGGTAGCCGAACTCTTTCGAGATATCGATGATCTGAGCCATCTCATCGGCGCGATAGCAGTGCTGTTGTACGAGGATTTCGCCGTTCAGTACGCCCATCAACGTGTCGAGTTGCAGGTTCCGGTCCGGCGCATCCGGCGGATCACCCGGCTTGTCGTCCTTGTTGTCCTGCGTGCCGCTATCCTTGGGCTTGGGCGACTTGGCTTCCTTTTCCCACGTATCGTAGTCGGCGTTATACTTGTCCCACTTCCGCTTGTACTCGGTCGCGTTCTGCCAGGCCTCGCGATACCCGGCGACGTTACCCATGCGCGAATAAGGCTTGCCTCCCGGACCTTCCCCGCCATTGCCATAGCCGTAGACGCGCTTAGGGTTCTCGCCGCAGGCCATCTTGAGCGTGTAGGGCGCACCGGGGAATTTCATGCCCTGTGCGGTGCGTGACGGCACGGCTTTGATGATGACGCCGCGCCCGCCGAACAGGTTGGCGGAGCCAGGCAGGATTTCCATCGCCGTGACGCCGCCCGCCATGGCGCGCGTGAACCCGGGATCCTGTGGCCACAGCCCGTGCTCGGCCCACACTTCGGCCGTGACGGGGCCGGAGACCTCGTTGCCATCCTGGTGGGCGCTGATGCCCGGCGAGGGGTAAACGCCAAGGTGCGAGTGGATATCGATAATGCCGGGCGTGACCCATTTGCCGGATGCGTCGATCGTCTTGATGCCGGCAGGGATCACCATCGCGGCTTCCGAACCGATTGCAGTGACCTTGCCGCCTTGCAGCAGCACAGCCCCGTTCTTGACCTCGCCGCCCAGCCCGTCGAACACAGTGGCATTGCGGATCAGCACGTCTTGCGACGGCATCGGCTTGTAGGTCGAGGGAAAGGGGTCTTTGGGGTAGCTGACCCGCGCCGGTAGCGCCTTCACCGGCTGGCTCGCCGTGGATGGCGACGTCGTCTGCGCCGATGGTTCCGATGCGGTTGCACACGCGCCGAGCGCCAGCGCGATCGCGGGTAGGACGTGAAGTCGCCAATTCATTCTTTGCCCCGTTTGCGTGCAGGAACTCTGCACGCCCGCGAAAGTGCGTCAAACGTCGACACGCGAGGCGCGAGAACCCTGCGTCAGTTGACGAAATCGTGGGCAAAGCGACCGTGCGGCAACCTCTCGCGAACGGAAACTTCCCGTGAGAGCCTCCTTTTCAAGCCGGAACACCGGCGAA
>CANJXY010000054.1 GCA_947478925.1 Hyphomonadaceae bacterium
CATTGAACTCGAGGCCCATCAGGCTGAGGCCGAAGGCAAAACCGAGAAGTCCCACCGCGCCCAGCGTGATCGCGACGCCGACGCCGACGCGCAGCCAGATATTCGGCTTTGTGACGTCAGCCAGCTTCCGCTTGTCATCGCGGGCAACGTCCAGAAGCTGCTTGCAGAGATTTGCGAGTCCGCGATTGGGGAAGCGTTCCTGGATACGATTGCAAAGCGTTTCCAGCGTGGCTTCGATGCGTTCGGCATTGAGTGTGCGGTATGGCATGGGGAAGTCATGCCGCGCCTTGCGCCCACAGGAAAGAGGGTCGGGGCTATTCTCCTGCCTCGTCTTCGTAGCCCACCAGATGAAGGGGACGAGCCTTGCGGCCTTCTAGTTCGGCCCAGCGGGCGAGCGCGTCGTCGCGGCCATGGGTGATCCAGAGTTCGTCGGGGTTTACGTCGCGCACAGTCTGCGTGAGCTCGTCCCAGTCCGCATGGTCAGAGAGGATGAGGGGCAGTTCGATGCCGCCTGCTTTGGCGCGCTGGCGGATGTTCATCCACCCGGAGGCGAAGGCGATCACGGGATCAGGAAAGCCCTCGGCCCAGGATGTGCCGATTGCGGAGGGCGGGCAGACGATGATCTTTCCTGCCAATGTCGCCTTATCTGCGCGCGAGGCCTTTCCGGCCGGGACGGTTTCGAGCGGTCCGAGGGCGACGCCTAAACGCTGGTACATGTCGCACAGGGCTGTTGCGGCGCCGTGGAGATAGATGGTGTCGGCATACCCCGCGTCGCGCAGTTCGCGGATCACGCGCTGGGCCTTGCCGAAGGAGTATGCGCTGACGAGGTGCGCTCGATCCGGAAAGGCGCGCAGTGACGCGAGCAGCTTGCCGACCTCGCCCGCGCTGTCTGGGTGGCGGAAGACCGGAAGCGCGAAAGTGGCTTCCGAGATGAAGATATTGCACGGCACCACTTCGAATGGTGCGCAGGTTGGATCGTGCCGACGCTTGTAGTCTCCCGTGCAAACCATCGAGAGTCCCCTCCACGTCACCTCTACCTGCGCTGATCCAATGACATGACCGGCGGGGTGAAGTGTCACTTCAACACCCCCGATCGTGTTGGTCTCGCCGCAGCGGGCAGGCTGGCGCGAGGCGGCGAAGTTCTGCCCGTAGCGAACGGACATCGCCTCCAGCGTCTCGGGTGTGGCGAGCACGGCGCCGTGGCCGACGCGGGCGTGGTCGGAATGTCCGTGTGTGACGACGGCGCGATCAACCCCGCCGCGCACAGGATCGATGTAGAAGTCTCCTGGCGGGCAATAGAGGCCCTGTGGCGTCGGACGAAGAAGGTCTTCGGGGCGGATCATGGTGTATTGTATGAGGTGTGGCGTGGGTTTCGCCAAATTTTTCGCCGGCGTGTGCTCCAATCCGCCATCCCGCGCGTACAGGTTGTATGAAACACCTTTTTTGCTCCATTGCCGTTACGTTCGCCCTTGCAACAACAGGCTGCATCACCTCATCCGGACCGGGTGGCGCGCCCTCGCCAGTCGCGTCTGTGGATTTTGCCAGGCTCTATACCGGCGACTGGCACGAGATTGCGTTCCGGCCGAACTGGGCCACAGAGGGCTGCGTGGCGGGGATCACACGTTACATCCCAAGGGACAAGGCCGACGAAGTTGGCGTTCGGGACTCATGCCGGGAGAAGACCGTCGATGGCAATGAGAAGGTCGTCGAGGGAACCGGACACATTCTGGACCCGGGAACCAATGCCAAGATCCGTGTCGACTACTTCCTCTTCGTTAGCCGCGAGACGTGGGTGGCCGCGGTTGCGCCGGATTATAGCTGGTTCATCACGACGACGCCGGACTTCGGCGAGGTCAATATCTTCACGCGCAACCCGCAGCCAGGCTCGGCGCTGGTTTCGGAACTTACCGCCAAGGTGAAGGCGTGGGGCTATGACACGAAGCTTCTGGTCTTCCCGCCGCAGCCGGAGAAGTAGGTCGCCCTAGCGACAATGATGCCTGGATCGAAATGGACCCGGACCACGCGACGTTCGCGCGTTGGCCGGTCGCAGATTATGTCCAACTCGATGTAGTGGGGATCTCGCCAGGTGAAATGCCTGCACTCGGCATCTGCCACCGGGTGATGGCAAGCGCAGATGTCCCACAGAGCATCGGGAGTGATGTCTGTCGAGAGATCGGGTCAGCGATCCACAAGGCTGCAATCGCTTGAGAAACCCGGTTTTGGCGAGCGCAGACGTGCGAGCACATCCTTCAGCATATCGAAGTCCTCTCCCGCCTTGATGGGCTCATCCGTCTCGAAATAGTGGGTGCTGGCTGGATCACGATGCGTGCAGTCCTTCCCATCGTCTCCGACAGGGCTGAACCATGTTGTGATCGCGACTCCGACCGCATGCATTGGCGTGTCGCGCGTACGATCGCCGTTGTTGGTGTCGGGCGACAGGATCATCTGGATCAGATCATAGGTGCAGAAGCTGCCGTCGTCCGCAGGACGCGGCCGGGTTGCCAGCCAGGTGTCGTTGAAGTCGCCGGACCGCTTGAATGGTCGCCAGCGCGGAGGCGGCGGAGCCGGTGAGACGATGCTGCCGAGCTGCGCCAGAACACGCCCCCTGAGCGTTTCAGGCGGAAGGGTCTTTACATCGTTGTAGGTGATCGAAGCGGGCTTGCCCGCAGGTGCGGAATGGCAGGCCGGCAGGACAATCATTGCAAACGCGGCGAGCACCATGCGGTCGCTGCGCAAAAAACGGCTTCCCATAAAGTTCTCCCCGGCGAGCGTCCGAGGTGTAAGTGGTATCGTGCATGTCAATGCGGAACGTTGGGGCAAGGTTACAGCATTGGGGCAAGGATGGCCCGCCATTGCCTTGAGTTTTCCCCAAATCGGCTGACACATGCGCCAACCCAGACCGGGTATGGCAGCTGAAGGGACGAGCATGCCAAGTGCCTTTGAAGCAGCCCGGCGCATGATTGCGGCGATGCTGGATGGCCGGACATCTGCTGATCTCGACAAGCGGAGCCGTCCGGACACGACGACACCGCTCAAGCCCTGGATACGTCCGTCAAAGCATCTGGAGCCGACCTTCACCGCGGCAAATTGGAAGGTGCTACTGGGCAACTCCGGCGCGACCGAAGCGGACAAGGCTGAGCTTTATGACGCCAAGGCGCAGGAGCAACTCGTAGGCTACGAGCACAATGTCGAAAACTATATCGGTACGCTGCGCCTGCCGGTCGGCGTGATCGGGCCGCTGCGGGTGAACGGGATTTTCGCGAAAGGCGACTATTACGTCCCGCTGGCGACCAGCGAGGCCGCACTGGTGGCGAGCTATGGTCGCGGGGCGCGGCTTATCTCGAGCGTTGGCGGTGTCACGACAGGAACGCTGGCCGAAGCGGTGCATCGCTCGCCGGGCTTCGCGTTCGCGACCACGACAGAAGCCGGGCTGTTTGTCGCCTGGGTCTGCGAGAATTTTGAGCTGTTGAAAACTGCAGCGGAAGAAACGACGCGGCATGGCAAGCTGGTGGAGCTGAGCCCGCATGTCGAAGGTGACCACGTCTATCTGGTGTGCAGCTATACAACCGGCGATGCGGCCGGTCAGAATATGGTGACCATCGCGACCGAGGCGCTGTGCGCGGCCATTCTCGGACATTCGCCACTGAAACCGATCTACTGGTTCGTGGAAGCCAATTTCTCGGGGGACAAGAAGGCGTCGGCGATGTCGTTCGTCGGCGTGCGCGGGCGGAAAGTGACGGCGTCAGTCGAACTTCCGGGTGAAGAAATTCGCAAGCAGCTACACACGACGCCGCAGCGGATGGAACAATACTGGCGCATGTCGGCGCTCGGCGGCGTGATGTCGGGCTCGATCGGTGTGCAGGGACATTACGCCAACGGCCTGGCGGCGTTGTATCTTGCCACCGGACAGGACGCGGCGTGCGTTGCGGAAAGCGCGGTTGGCGTGACGCGCATCGAGACGCGCGAAAATGACAAGCTGTTCGTCTCGGTGACCCTGCCCAACATCATTGTCGGCACCGTGGGCGGCGGTACGAACTTGCCGACGCAGGCGGCGGGGCTGAATGTTCTGGGGCTTAAGGGCGCCGGCAATGCGCGGGCGTTTGGCGAGGTGTGTGCAGCGGTCTGTCTTGCGGGCGAGCTTTCGATCATCGGCGCACTGTGTGCGCACGAGTTCGTCAACGCGCACAAGAACCTGGCACGGGGCAAGGCGTGAGCGATACCACTTCATCTTCGCAGCTTGCGGTCGCGCGCGGCCGGAACACGCGCGGATTGGGCGCGCGCATGTGGGAATATCAGGCGGAACGCTTTCCCGTGTTCAAGCATGGTGCGCTGATCGCAGCATTTGGCGCGTCGGCGGTTTGCCTGTCGGCATTGCTGCGTGGCGGATCGCCTAATCCGCTCGCGGTTTTGGTCGCCGTGCTGATCCTATTTGGCGTGTTCTTCCAGCTGCGCGTGGCGGACGAGCACAAGGACAATGAGGACGACACGAAGTTCCGCCCCGAGCGGCCCGTTCCGCGCGGATTGGTGAAGCTTGCTGAACTGCGCGGCGTGGCGCTCGGCATCGGCGTGGCGCAGGTCGCGCTGACAGCGTGGCTCGACTGGCGGCTATTGGGACTGCTGCTGCTTGTGTGGGGCTGGCTGGCGCTGATGACTAAGGAGTTCTTCGTACCAGCTTGGCTGAAGAAGCGCCCGCTGGTCTACATGATCAGCCATATGGCGATCATGCCGCTGATCGATCTCTACGCGACCGCGTGCGACTGGCTGCCGACCGGAGATGGAGGGCATGCGGGGTTTGGCCTGACCCTCAGCGCCTTCCTGTTGCTGTCGCTGGTGAACGGCTCCGCGATCGAAATCGCGCGCAAGTGTTGGGCGCCGGAGTCCGAACGCGAAGGTGTCGAGACGTACTCGAAACTGTGGGGGCCGGTTCGCGCAGGTGTAGCGGCTATGGGCATCGTGCTCGCAGGTTTCGCATTGTCCGCCTTCATTAACGCCCGCTCGGGCTCCGGCCCGTGGATGCTCGTCGGCCTGGCGCTGGCGACGGCATGGGCGGCCTGGACCGCGATCGACTATGCGGGCACGCCAACGATAGAACGCGCGAAGATGCTGGAGACGAGCAGCGGCGTGTTCGTGCTGGCGAACTACCTTTTATTGGGCGTCGCGCCATTACTCGCGTCGTTGATGCTGCAATGAGTACGCAGGCGCGATACGTTCTGACGGGCGATGCCGCCATGTCGCCCGCGGACGCAGGCGGCAAGGGCGCGGCGCTGGCGAAGCTGACGGCGGCTTTCCCGGTGCCGGCCTTCTTCGTGATCGCTGCGGAGGCGTTCGATGAGAACGGACTCCTCCCGGCGGCGTTCGAAAGTGTAAACGCGGGGATAACGAGCCTTGGCAGGGGAGGGCGCTTTGCCGTGCGCTCCTCCGGTCGCGAAGAGGATGGCGCCGACAGTGCGCACGCGGGCCAGTTCGAGACTGAGCTCAATGTGCTCGCGGACGATATCGCGGCGGCGGCACATCGCGTGTGGCGATCGGGGTTCAGCGAGACGCTGGCGGAGTACCGCAGGGCGAAAGGACTGTCGGGTGCGCCACAGCCGCCGGCGGTTGTCGTTCAAGTGATGGTTGAAGCGATTGCGGCTGGCGTCGCCTTTTCCGCAGATCCGGTCACGGGCGATCGCGATGTCGTGGTCGTCAGCGCGATTGCAGGTCTGGCTGACAAGCTGGTCGGTGGCGAGGCAGATGGCGAGACCTATCGTGTCGGCGCCGATGGCGCGACGCTTGAAACAGAACTCGCCGGGCCGACATCGGTGTTGAATGAGACGCAGCGCAGCGAAGTAGCGGCGATGGCGCGGCGCGCAGCAACGTTTTTTGGTTTGCCGCAGGATATCGAGTGGGCGTTCGATGCGGACGGGTTGCACATGCTTCAGTCGCGTCCGATCACGACAATGGACACTATGGGACCCGTCGGCGACACGGACGACCTTACCATCTGGGATAACTCCAACATCGTGGAGAGCTATCCAGGCGTCACCTCGCCGCTGACATTCTCGTTTGCGCGGTATGTGTACAGCCATGTGTACCAGGCGTTTGCCCGGTTGATGGGGGTGCAGGGCTCTGTTGTTCGCGAGCATCGCGCGGTGTTCGAAAACATGCTGGGGCGCGTGGACGGGCGGGTCTATTACAATCTGCTCAACTGGTATCGCGGGTTGGCCCTGTTTCCGGGTTTCAAGGCCAATCGCGCCTTCATGGAAGGCATGATGGGCGTCTCAGAAGCCCTGCCGCAGGAGCTGGCGGACCGCATTGCGCCGCCCTCGACCCGTGGCAGCGAGAAGCTCGTCGATAACCTGAAGTTTGCGCGCGTGGGCTTCGGTCTGATCTGGCACGAGATCACGATCAAATCGACGATCATGAAATTCTATGGGCGGTTAAACGCGGCGCTGGCGCGGCCTGACGCCGAGATCGACGCGATGCCGGCGCAGGCGCTGGCGGCCGAGTATCGTCTGCTCGAGCGGCAGTTGCTGGCGCAGTGGGATGCACCGCTGGTGAACGACTTCCTCTGCATGATTGCGTTCGGAGCGGCGCAGAAGTCGATGACTAGCTGGGCGGGCGATGGTGGCCTCGCTTTCCTCACGTCCATGCTGATTGGACAGGGTGACATTGTTTCAGCGGAACCTGCCCGCATGATTCGCGAGATGGGCATGATGGTGCGTGGTCGGTCTGAGGTGATTGCGCGGCTGTCAAACGGAGAGCTGGCTTCGGTTGATGCGTTACCTGAACTTCGCGCAGCGTTCGACCGCTACATCGCGAAGTTCGGCGATCGCTGTACGCAGGAGTTGAAGCTCGAGAGCCGGACCCTCCATGAGGATCCAGCGCAGGTTCTAAAGGCGATCGCGGCTGCGGCGGGGACACGCGAAGGCGTGCGGGTTGAGGAGAAGCCGAAGGACCTTCATCTGCTGGTTCAGGATCCGCTGAAGCGAATGCTGGGGCGGTGGTTGCTGAAGTGGGCCAAGGCGCGGGTACGCGATCGCGAGAACCTGCGGTTCGAACGGACGCGGCTGTTTGGACGGGTGCGGCGCATCTTCCTGGCGCTGGGCGCGCGGCTGACCGAGGCGGGAGTGCTGGATGACAGGCGCGATGTATTCAACTTGACGGTCGAAGAACTGCTCGGCGCCGTCGAAGGTGCAAGCATCACGGCGGACCTGCGTGGCCTGTCCCAGATGCGGGCGGTCGAATGGCAGGGGCAACTGAAGCGGCCGGATCCGCCCGAGCGGTTCAGCGTGCGTGGCGCTCACATCAGCGGCGTTGCTCGCCTGGCGGCGCAGGCCCTGGCGCCGGATGCGGGCGGCGAGGTTCGCAAGGGACTCGCCTGCTGCAAGGGCATCGTCACCGCAAGGGTGCGCGTGATTGACGATCCCCGGATTGAAGCGCTCACGCCCGGAGAGATACTCGTAGCGCGGCATACTGATCCGGGCTGGATCGCCGTGTTCGCCAACGCGGCGGGCGTCATCGCGGAGCGTGGCTCGCTACTGTCGCATTCGGCCATCGTCGCGCGTGAGATGGGCGTGCCTTGTGTTGTATCGCTCAAGGGCGTGACGCAGTGGCTGAAGACGGGCGATACAGTGCGACTGGACGGTGGCGCTGGGACAGTCGAGAGACTCGCGGAGCAAGCGGGGTAACCATGGCAGACACCGATATCGCAAAGCGCGCACAGTTCGACCTCATCCGCTATGCGCAGGCATGGGAGGATGCGGACATCCTCGTTGCCGCACTGCGACCAAAGGCAGGAGACACGGTGGTCTCGATCGCATCGGCCGGCGACAACGCGCTGGCGTTGCTCGCCGAGGGGCCGGAACGGGTGATCGCGGTCGATCTCAACCCGGTGCAGCTGGCGTGCGTGCGGATACGTGTGGCGATGTACAGCGTGCTGACGCATGAACATTTCCTGGAGCTGATGGGCTCGCGGCCGTCGGGCCGGCGGCGGCATCTGCTGGAACAGGTCGCGCAACATCTGTCGGTGGCGGACCAGGCGTTCTGGGCAGGACAGAAGGACGACGTTGCTAAGTATGGCGTCGGCGGTATCGGCAAGTTCGAGAAATACTTCCGTATCTTCCGCGAATGGGTACTGCCCTTCATTCACAACAGGGGGACGATCGAGGACCTTTTGAAGCCGCGCGATGCAGACGGCCGCCTCGCCTTCTATGACACGAGCTGGAACATCTGGGGCTGGCGGATGATGGTGAAGATGTTCTTCTCTCGCTTCGTCATGGGGCGGCTGGGCCGCGACCCGGCTTTCTTTGATCATGTGGAAGGCGGCCCCTCGGCGCAGGTGGCGCGGCTGACGCGCAAGGCGCTGGTCGAGCAGGACCCGACGCTGAACCCTTACCTGCACTGGATCCTCAAGGGCGAGCATGGCGAGGCTCTCCCGCGCGCGCTGGAACTGGAGCGATTCGAGACCATCCGCGACCGGCTGGACCGGCTCGAGGTCCGGCTCTGTACAGTTGAGACGCTGGCGGAGGAAGGCGTGAAGGCGGAAGCGTTCAATCTTTCCGACATCTTCGAATACATGTCGCCCGAGGCGCACGAGGCGGCCTATGGCACGATTCTCGCGGCGTCCCGGCCGGGCGCACGCATCGCCTACTGGAACATGATGGCGCCGCGCCGGGTTCCGGCGTCGATGGCCTCGCGCGTCACGACGAATTCGGAACTGGAAGCCAAGCTGAAGCCGCTGGACAAGGCGTTCTTCTACTCGGACTTCGTGATCGAGGACGTGAAGTGACCGCAGACCTTCTGGTTAGCGCGGGAAAGATCGCGGGATCGGTGATCCTGCTGGCGGCCGTGCTGTTCGGCGTCTCGCGCATGGCGCGCCTGATCAAGGTTGATGCGGAGGTGCAGCGCAAGCTGATCCACATCAGTCTGGGTCTCTACTGCCTCACTTTTCCCTATGTTTTTACTGCGGCATGGGAAGTCATCGGGACGTGCGCACTGGCCGTCGGGCTGTTCATGCTTGCGCGCGGGACGATGCGGAAGAGCCTCGGCGGTGGGCTTCATGCCGTTGAGCGGACGTCCTACGGCGAAATTCTGTTCGCGGTGTCCGTGGCGTTGTTGTTCTGGTTAAAGGACGGCCATTTCATCTCGACGACGATGCATCACAAGCCGCCGCCGGGACAGATTCTCTATATCTTGCCTATCCTGACCCTGACGCTGTGCGATGCGTTGAGCGCGCTGGTCGGATCTCGCTACGGGCGGCGGGTATTCCATATCGAGGAAGGCAAGAAGAGCATCGAGGGCGTCGTCGTCTTCGCGGTGACGGCGTGGTTGTTCTCCCTGATCGCATTCCTGTTGCTGACCGATATCGGGCGCGGAGAGGCGGTTCTGCTGTCATTTATAACGGCGGTTTTCGGCGCGCTTCTGGAGGCGGCGAGCTGGCGGGGGCTCGACAACCTGTTCATTCCTTTGGGGCTCTACTTCCTTTTGTCGAACCTTATCTATGCGGGCGCGGGCGGGTTGGCGGCGCTGGCGAGCGTTTTCCTCCTGCTGCTGATTGCGCTGCTCTATGTGGCGCGGCGAAGATCGCGGCAAGACAGGCATTTTCTCGCGGTTGGCTCCACCCTGTTCTTCTGCATCGCGATCTTCGCGGAGCCACCGAGCGTGGTAATGCCGGGGATCGCGGTGGCGATCTATTTCGCGGCCATGCAGATCCGCAAGCCGGAACGGCCGCCCTTCGATGCGCTGAACCTTCTGCTCGTGATCATGGCAGTGGCATTGTTCTACTTCGTGGTTAGCAATCTGGCCAGGATGGACACGATCTTCGGATTCAACCTGTCATTCGCCGGACTGGCTGCGGGCATCGCCGCGCGGTTCGCGAAGAATGCATGGCGCGTGGCGATTGCAGTGCTGATCGCATGGGCCGCGATGTCGATCCGCACCTATTGGGCGGAAGATCAGAGCCAGGCGTCGCTGATGTTCACGCTGGCTGGGCTTGGCGGTATCATTCTGCTCGCCATCGCCGGATGGATCTTGCGCCGCCGTGACTATGGCAGGCCGTGGATGGTGCTGGGAGGGCTGAGCATGGCCATAGGGCTCGTCTCGTTGCCCCTCTCGCCCCCATGAAGGAAGGGGTGGCCACAATGACTGACACGATCAGCATTCCGGGCGCCGAAGTGACGCTCTACCGCGACGCGCCTTTGTTCGAGGGGCAGCGGACAGCTGCAATGGGAGGCTTTGCTTGCGAGACCCCGGAGCTCGGCGCGCGGGTTATTCGCGAAGCGATGACGGCATTGAAGGCCGAAGGTTTTGGTGCGGTGCTTGGGCCGATGGATGGAAACACCTGGGCGAAGCACCGGCTGGTCGTGGAGAGCGACGGCCGCGCGCCCTTCCTGATGGAGCCGCACAACCCACCCCACTATGTCGATGCCTTCGAGCAGAGTGGCCTCAAGATTGTGTCGCGTTACCTGTCGGCTGTGCGACCGGCGGAAGCGTTGCATAGCGATACGCTGCCGCTACCGGGATTGCGACTACGCACGCTGGACCTGTCACGCGCGGAGGCGGAGTTGACGCGCATCCATGCGGTGTCGCTGGAGGCCTTTGCGTCGAATACGTTCTATCAACCGATCGTGCTGGAGGATTTTCTCGCGAGCTA
The DNA here is from genome assembly GCA_947478925.1 of Hyphomonadaceae bacterium. GTDB lineage: Bacteria > Pseudomonadota > Alphaproteobacteria > Caulobacterales > Hyphomonadaceae > UBA7672. The sequence continues at coordinate 10,634 of CANJXY010000054.1, forward strand.
TCGGCCAATCCTGCCGATGATCGATCCGGAGCTTGTGTTGCTGGCTGAAGATGAAGCGGGCGCCCTGAAAGGCTTCCTTTTCGCCGCGCCTGATTTTGCCGAAGGGGCAAAGCCGAAAACGGTGATCCTCAAGACCTATGCTTCGCGCGCCAAGGGCGGCGGGTCGATGCTGGCTGGCGCTTTCTACGCACGGGCAAAGGCGAAGGGGTTCACCGAGGTCATCAATGCGTTGATGCACGAGAGCAATCTTTCGGCGACGCACAGCGGCAATCAAGGTAGCCGGATATTCCGGCGTTACGCGTTGTGGGGCGGCTTGCTTTGAACCTGATCGAGGCATTCCTGACGCAGGTGGAGGCGCGGCCGGAAGCCCCCGCCATCATCATGCCTGATGGTCGCGTAGTCAGCTACGCGGATCTGTCACACGCGTCGGCGGTGCGGGCTGCCGTTTATGCAAGGGCAGGCATTGGCGCGGGCGATGTCGTGCTGATTGCACGTGGTGTTTCGGTCGAACTGTACGAGACGCTGCTGGCAGTGTTCCGGCTTGGTGCGGTTGCGATGTTTCCTGAACCTGCGGCGGGATTGAAAGGTCTTCGTCTAGCGGTACGGGCGGTGCAGCCAAAGGCGATGGTAACGACGGGAATCGGACATGTGTTGCGTCCGTTGATCCCGGAACTGCACGGGCTGAAGCCGCTTCCTGACGTGGACGATGACGCGACGGGCGTGGATGCAGCCATGCATCTGCCGGGAGATGCGCCAGCGCTGATCACGTTTACATCCGGCTCAACGGGAAGGCCAAAGGGCATCGTACGCTCAGCCGATTTTCTTATGCTGCAGCATGAGCTGCTGGAGAAGTTGCGACAAACACAGCCGAGTGACGTGGATCTGATCTCGTTGCCTGTGTTCATCCTGTCGAACCTCGCAGCTGGCGCGACCAGCGTTATCCCGGCTGGAAAGCTCACGCGGCCCGCGCAGCTTAATGGCGGGAAGCTTCGCGAACAAATCGCAGAGCATCAGGTCAATCGCATCATTGCACCGCCGGCCGTTGTCGCGCGTATCGTCGAGGGCGCGGCGCCCGACAGGGCCATCAAGGCGATCTTTACGGGCGGTGGCCCGGTGTTTCCCAACCTGCTCCGCGCTGCTGTGCGCGCAGCGCCTGCCGCAAACATTCACGCCGTCTACGGCTCAACGGAGGCGGAGCCGATCGCGCATCTGTCGCTGAAGGACATTGCTGACGCCGACTGGCAGGCGATGGCGGAGGGGGCCGGTCTGCTGGCGGGAACGCCGATCCCGGAGATCAAGGTCGAGATACGCGACCATGAGGTGTTTGTCGCGGGGCCGCATGTGAATCGAGGGTATCTGGATCCGGCGGATGATCGCGCCACCAAGGCGATACGCGACGGGTTGCTCTGGCATCGCACTGGCGACGCGGCGCGCCTGGATGAACGTGGGCGATTGTGGCTGTTGGGGCGGCGCGAGGCGGCGCATGGCGGGCTGTTCCCGTTCGCCATCGAGACGGCTGCGCTGAGCTGGCCTGGCGTGAAGCAGGCCGCATTTCTGGCGGACGGCGCGCGGGCGCGACTGGCTCTGGCGGGCGATGGCTTGAGCCTGCCCGACATGCAGGTGCGCGCCAGGGCGATGAACGACATCGACGTCGTGCTGCTCAAGTCCGTGCCGATGGATGCGCGGCACAACTCGAAGGCGGACTATGCGAAGCTGAGGAAGCTGCTCGCATGAGGTGGCTGGGCGCCATCGCGCGGGCGTGGGGTTCGGAGATGAATGCCGCCGATCGCACGCGCATCATTCTCGGGGTCGGCTTCCTGTTCGGCGCGCTTTCGCATTTCGGCTGGCTGTCGGTGAATGGCAGCCCGTGGTACCATGGGCCTGCGCCCGAATGGGCGGTTTGGTTCTGGTATGGAGTCTGCGCCGTCGATTTTGTCGTATTCTGGTTTCTGCTGGTTCATCCGCGTGCGGGCGTGTCGATGGGGGTGGCGACCATGATCACGACGCTGACCGTCAACTGGACGTGTTTTCCGACGTTCGAATACACGTTCAACTGGGTGCTGATCGGGTTGACGCTATTCGGTGCAGTGATGCTCGCGCTGGCCCCGTGGCTGTGGCGCGCGTCGCGGTGGCGGCTCAACCCGACGTCTTGAGAACATAGCGGCGGTTCAGCGGCTGCACCGGGCGGGCGTTAAGCGGGAACAGAGAGGCGAAAGCCGCGATCTGGCTCGGCGATGCCGTAACCGGGGCGGCCATAACTGTCCAATGCACAGTCTCCGAACAGGGCGGCGTGGTCAGCGACCCCTCATAGCGATAGGAGCCCTCGTCCGACGGCATGAAGCGCCCAGCATCGAGCATGTGGGAGATGTGAGCCTCCCCTTCCTTGACTGGGGCGGTGGACCAGATCGCGTCAAGGTTTGGGTTCGCCTCTCCCTCTTCGACCAACACGCCGACCACTGCAATATCGCCATCAGGCGATGTGTGCACGAAATGCACTTCAAGTGGATAGGCTTTGCCGTCGATTGTATGTTCGGACGGGTGATGGAAGTGGAACTGCTTCAGCACATAGTCCTTGCCACTGAGCTGAACGCCGCCGCCGGCATCAAGGTTCACCTGAAGCGTATGGCCGTTATTGATGACGTTGCCGCCCCGTGCAGGAATCCAGCGTGGGATGGGAGCTGGAGCCTTGGCGTTCAAGGCGCCTGAGAGATCAACCGGTGATTGCTGCGCGCCTGTTGCGCAGAGTTTGTTTGCCGGGTCGATCTCGGCCCAGCTTTGCGGTCCGTTTTCGCCGCCGTAGGACCAGTGCCTGGTATGGTGGGATGCTGCCTCATCGTCGCTTGGCGCGGCAAAGGCTGCGGTCAACGCGGCCATGCCGAGTGCGCTCAGAAGCAGCGATGCGCGGATCGACACGGTCATGGAACCACAAAGTGCGGTGGTTTGGCCAATAAACCGTTAATGCGCGGGCGGGAGCTTTTAACGGGTGACGGGACAAGCGGCGGGCGAGCGCATATCTTGGGTTGCATGGCCGATGATCAGAGGCAGCCCGAAACCACAGGCATTGACCTGTTGCCGCCGCGCTTTGCGGACTGGTTCGGCATGCGTGGCTGGTCTTTGCGGCCGCACCAGGCCGGGCTGATCGCGGCTGCGCGGCAAGGTCAGGGCGGTCTGGTGATCGCGCCGACCGGTGGCGGCAAGACCCTCGCTGGCTTCCTGCCAAGCCTGATCGAGCTCGCCGAGGCGCCGCCGCGCGCGCATCCTGCGCTTCATACGCTCTACATATCGCCGCTGAAGGCGCTGGCGACGGACGTGGCCCGCAACCTGAAGCAGCCGGTCGAGGAGATGCAACTCGACCTGACGCTCGACACCCGAACCGGCGACACCAGTCCTTCGCGGCGACAGCGGCAGCGGGCGAAGCCGCCGGACATTCTCCTGACCACGCCGGAGCAGCTGGCCCTGCTGGTGGCGTCGGAACACGCGGGGCGGTTCTTTGCCGACCTGCGCGCCGTGATCGTCGACGAGGTTCATGCGATCGCGCAGACCAAGCGCGGGGATATGCTGGCGCTGGGTCTCGCTACCTTGCGAGCGTGGGCGCCCGGTGCGCGCTTCATCGGGTTGTCGGCGACCGTCCGTGATCCGGAAACGCTCGCGCGCTGGCTTGGGCCCGGCACGCCGATCATCCGGCATCAGGGCGGGGCTAAAGCCAATATCGAGGTGCTGGATTCCGAAGCGCGTATTCCGTGGTCGGGGCATTCCGGCCGGCACAACATCGCCGAGGTCTATCAGGCGATCAAGGCCGCGAAGATGTCGCTCGTCTTCGTCAACACGCGCAGCCAGGCGGAAATGACGTTCCAGGAACTGTGGCGCGTCAACGAGGACGGCCTGCCGATCGCCCTGCACCACGGCTCGCTCGATGTGGACCAGCGCCGCAAGGTCGAGGCTGCCATGGCGGTGGGCGCGCTGAAAGCTGTCGTGTGCACCTCGACGCTCGATCTGGGTATCGACTGGGGCGACGTTGATCTTGTCGTCCAGATGGGAGCGCCCAAGGGCTCCTCGCGCCTGATCCAGCGGATCGGGCGCTCCAACCACCGGATGGACGAGCCGAGTCGCGCCCTGCTCGCGCCGTCGAACCGGTTCGAAGTTCTCGAATGTCGGGCGGCAGTCGAGGCGGTGGCGGCGGGAGAGCTGGATGGCCCGGGGCCGCGTCGTGGCGCGCTGGACGTGCTGGCCCAGCACGTGATGAGCCGGGCGTGTGGTGATGGCTTCGACGCTGTGAAGCTTTATGACGAAGTGCGGGTGGCCGAGCCCTATGCGGATCTCGACTGGGAGACGTGGGAGCGGGTCGTCGATCTGGTCGCAACGGGCGGCTATGCGCTGAAGACCTACGATCGGTTTCGCAGGATTGTGCGTTTTCCCGATGGCGTCTGGCGCGCACGCAATGACGATGTGCGCAGCCGGCATCGCATGAACATCGGTGTGATCATTGAAAGCCCCATGGTCTCGGTCCGCATGGTATCGTTCTACAAGGGCGCCAATGCCGACAAGCGGCTGATGCGACCGGGTCGCAAGCTGGGTGAGATGGAGGAGTACTTCTTCGAGATGCTGACGCCGGGCGACACATTCCTGTTTGCCGGCGAGATACTGCGCTTTGAAGGCTTCTCCGACACCGACGCGCTGGTGACGAAGACCTACGATCCCCACCCCGCCATCCCGTCCTACAATGGCGGCAAGTTTCCGTTGACGACATTTCTGGCTGATCGCGTGCGCCGCATCCTGTTCGATCGCGACAACTGGAAGAAGCTGCCCGACCAGGTGCGTGAATGGATCGAGGTGCAGGAGCGCAAGTCGATCATCCCGTCAGCCGACCAACTTTTGGTCGAGACGTTTCCGCGCGGCGATCGCCACTACCTCGTATGCTATCCGTTCGAGGGGCGGCTGGCGCACCAGACGCTCGGCATGCTGCTGACGCGGCGGCTTGAGCGCACGGGCCTGAAGCCGCTGGGCTTTGTCGCGTCGGAATATGCCCTGTCCGTCTGGGCGCTGGAGGACATGCGCGGCGAGGATATGGACTATCTCTTCGCCGAAGACATGCTGGGCGACGATCTCGATGCGTGGATGGAGGAAAGCGCCCTGATGAAGCGCACCTTCCGCAATAGCGCCTTGATCTCGGGCCTGATCGAGCGCCGCCTGCCGAAACATGAGAAGACCGGGCGGCAGATCACGTTTTCAACCGACCTGATCTACGACGTTCTGCGTAGCCACGAGCCAGACCATATCCTGCTGCAAGCGGCGCGACAGGAGGCGGGCGACGGCTTGCTCGATATTCGTCGCCTCGGCGAGGCGCTGAAACGCATCAAGGGCAAGATCGTCCACGCGAAGCTGGATCAGATTTCACCCTTCGCGGTGCCTGTGATGCTGGAGATCGGCAAGGAGCCGGTATTCTCGGGCAACGCCGCCGAGGCCATCCTGCGCGAGGCGGAAGATGACCTGGTGCGGGACGCGATGAGCTAACCGCCGTCCGTGCCCGGCGCGACATTGCCGTCCCGCATGCGCGTGTTGAAGTCCTCGGCGGCCTGGCGTTCCAGCTCCTCGCGCGCGTCCCATTCGGCCTGCGTGGAGCACACGCGTGTGGGTAGGTTGGAACCCGTAACTTTCATCGACTTGCAGACCTGCGTGGCGGCCAGCTGCGGGTCCGCCTTCATCGCACGTGTCTTCTCGAGATTGGCCCAGCGCGAGGCGGCGCTGCCGCTCGGATTGAGGAAGGAACATGCACCGGCGGAAAGCGCACCCGCCAGCACGAGGGCAACTGAACCTGCACGCATGCAACTTTCCCAACCCGAAACGGCCTCAAGCCCAAGACGCTAGGCGAAGCTGCCCGGTCAGGCAAACCCAGAGACTGCAGGCATCATTCAAACAAACGTCAGTTGGACTTCATGCCGGGGTACAGCCTGCGATTGTCTTCCTGGTCGCGCGCGCGATCAAGCATGGCCTGCGTCTTGGCCTTCTGGTCCTTCTCGTAGTTCGCCCAGTCGTCCGGCGACGCGCAGATCGTGCGGGGGATCGAGGAACCCGGCGGCTTGTCGCGCCGGCATTCTAGGCCATCCATGTTGATCTCGCCGAGGGTCGTCTTCGTGCGGTTCACCGAAGGTGATGCTGCGCAACCACCTAGCAGCACGGCCAGAACCAAAACTGCACCAACTTGCTTCATGGCGTTCCCCCTATGAAAGCAGGTCCTGCGAACAGACGGCGCCTGCAGCGACCCAATGGTCAATCATAGCATGCACGCGGCGAAATTCACCTGTGTTGGTGAGGCCTGACGTTGACGTAGGGGCCGATGCTCAGCAGGGTCGCCCCGATGAAGGCAGCTATCTCCCATTCCAGCACGACAGCCGGCATGCAGCCCGGGCTCGCGCTCAGCGTGGCCGGCCAGCACCTGTTTGCGCTGACCTGCGGCGGGTTATGGTGGGAAGAGGCTGGTCTGTTGGTTGTGTCGGATCTGCATCTTGAGAAGGCCTCGTCCTATGCAGCGCGCGGCCAGATGCTGCCGCCTTACGACACGCGCGCGACGCTGGCGCGAGTGGAACGGCAGATGGCGGCCCTCTCTCCGCGCACGGTCATTTCGCTAGGCGATAGTTTTCACGATCGGCGCGCGCGGCCGCGAATGGCGGCTGATGACGTCGCGCGTTTGCGGCGCATGACGGAGAGCTGTGACTGGGTCTGGGTCGAGGGCAACCACGATCCTGCCCCTCCGGACGATCTTGGCGGGCGGGCTGCGATCGAGCTGGCAATCGGGACCCTCACTTTCCGGCACATACCAACGGCTGGTGAGGCGCGCGGCGAGATCGCGGGCCACCTTCATCCGTGCGCCAAGGTTGTTGGCCGCGGCGGGCGGGCCGTACGGGCGCGTTGCTTTGCGACTGACGGCGAGCGTCTGGTCATGCCGGCTTATGGCGCGTTGACCGGCGGGCTGAACGTCCTGGATGCGGCGTTCGATGCGGTGTTTCCCGGCGGGCGGCTGAGCGTAGGTGTGATCGGGCGCGATGCCGTCTATCGCGCGGGTCTCGACAGCCTGGCGCCGGACCGGGGATAGGTCGTGCTTGACCCTGCCCGCCGCCGCGAATAGGCGGGGCGCTCAGGAGTTCCACATGTCTGTCGCCACACTCGCTCAAGCCGCAAAAGCCTGGCCTTTCGAACAGGCGCGCGAACTGAAGGCGCGCATCGACAAGCTCGAGAAAGAGGGCCGTTCCAAGGATGCGCCGGTTGTGTTCGAGACCGGCTATGGCCCATCCGGCCTGCCGCACATCGGCACGTTCGGCGAAGTCGTCCGGACGACGATGGTGCGCCGTGCGTTCGAGGCGCTGACGGATGGCGCGTACACGACGCGGCTGATTTGCGTGTCGGACGACATGGACGGCATGCGCAAGGTGCCGGATACGGTGCCGAATCCCGAGAAGCTGCACAGCTTCCTGCAGAAACCGCTGACGTCCGTGCCCGACCCCTTCGGCACGCATGAGAGCTATGGCGCACACATGAACGCGCGCCTGCGCGCCTTCCTCGACAGCTTCGGTTTTCAATACGAGTTCGCCTCGGCGACCGAACTCTACAAGTCGGGCCGGTTCGACGCGATGCTGCTGCGCGCCGCAGAGAAGTACGACGCGATCATGAAGGTGATGCTGCCGACCCTCGGCGACGAGCGGCGCGAAACCTACTCGCCCTTCCTGCCGATCTCGCCGACGACGGGTCGCGTGCTCTACGTGCCGATGAAAGCCGTCGATGCGAAGGCAGGTACGGTGACATTCGTTGACGAGAATGGCGAGGACACAACGCTGCCTGTCACAGGCGGCAATGTGAAGCTGCAGTGGAAGCCGGACTTCGGCATGCGCTGGGCTGCGCTCGGTGTCGATTTCGAGATGTTCGGCAAGGACCACCAGGCTAATATGGGAGTCTACGACCGGATCTGCGAAATCCTCGGCCTCCCGGCGCCGCTTCATTACGTCTACGAACTGTTTCTCGACGAGAAGGGCGAGAAGATTTCAAAGACAAAGGGCAACGGCATCTCGGTGGAGCAATGGCTTGCCTATGCGCCCGAGGAAAGCCTGTCACTGTATCAGTTCCAGAAGCCTAGGACCGCCAAAAAGCTCCACTTCGATGTCATTCCAAAAACTGTCGACGAGTACATCACCTTCCTCGACGCCTTTGCGAAGCAGACGCCTGAACAGCAGCTGGAGAATCCGGCCTGGCACATCCATGGCGGCAAGCCGCCGGCGAAATCCTCGCCCGTGTCTTTCGCGATGCTGCTGAACCTCGTCTCGGCCGCTAACGCGTCGAACAAGGAGGTTCTGTGGGGCTTCATCCGTCGCGAAGCGCCGAATGCTTCGCCAGCGACGGACCCGCTGCTCGATCATCTCGTTGGCTATGCGCTGAAATACTACGCCGACTTCGTGAAACCGACGAAGACCTACCGCGCGCCGAACGACAAGGAACGTACGGCGCGGGAAGACCTCGCGTCGCGTCTGGAGACCTGGGATGGCGCGCTGGATGGCGAGAGCCTGCAGACGATGGTGTTCGCCGTCGGTACG
>CANJXY010000055.1 GCA_947478925.1 Hyphomonadaceae bacterium
GACCCTTGAGCAGATTTCAGCCCTTTAGATCGATACGCCTTTCGCGCCGTTCTCGGGAAATACCCAAGCCTGAGGTCACCCGCAGCGAGCCGAGAGTGATATGGCGGACGGGGTTATCGGCAGCGCACCAAGCCGGGAGCAGCTGATCCACTAGCTCTACGAGGCAGCGGGCCTCGAGCACGACCTGATGTGCACCTGTCTCTAGGCTGCCTTCAGCCTGAAAGCAGCGGGCGAGGGTCTGTCCGAACTGGAGGCCGGGGCGTTCGGGCGCTTGCGCGGGGCCATTGTCGACGTGGCCATCGATTTCGAGGCGAAGCGCTGTCTTCACTCGGACCAATGCTTAACGGGTGCACCAAACGTCTTTCTCGCCAATGTCGACGGGCCATGAATCCACCCCAACGCGATGGACGCCGAAAAACGAGTGGCGATTGCCGAGGTCTGCCCGTCAGGCGCGATCAGGTACCGGCGCAATGACGGCCGCCCAAATGAGAGCCCGCCGCCAGTGAACCTCACCGCGATCCGTGAGGGCGGGCCTTGCGCCGTGCTCGCTGGCAGGCGGCAAGGGTTCGGCATGACCCTGTGTCGCTGCGGGGCATCGAAGGACAAGCCGTTCTCTGACTGCTCTCACCACGATGTGAAGTGCGATGCCTCCGGCGAACCGCCGACCGGACAGGCTGACATGCTGGCTGTGCGCGATGGGCCGTTAAACACAGATCCCCAGACGGACGGGCCATTGCGGGTGCGCGGCAATCTCGAAAGCACTGGTGGAACCGGCCGTGTCCTGGCGCGGGTCCAGGGCGCCACCCCCTGCTGTTGCGGGCGCTCCGCCCACAAACCGTTCTGCGATGGAACACACGCAAGGGTGTGCTTCAAAAGCTGAGTTGCAGAATCCGTCTGCGTCCGAAAGACGCGAACCGGCTCGCAGCAACGCCGCACTTTCGTCCAGATTGACGGGCGTTCTTAGCTATCCGGGACGCTGCGATCGATCAGCGGCCGTGACCCGCTCAAGGTCGCCGCGCCCCGCTTGAAAATGCGCCAGCAGGCATAACCTCAATTGCCGTCTGGCCTGTTTTCTGGCCCAACTACAGATCCGGTTAGTCCGGCGCATACGGAGTTGCACATGAACCGCGGAGTTGTGATTGGCGCTGTTGGCGGCCTGGTCGCCGGCGTAAGTCTGGGCGCATTGGCGCTCGCCTCCCCATCCTTTGCTCTCTTTTCGCACGAGGGCGCATCTATCGCCGCCCCCGCAGCCGCCCAGCTGGCCCTTCCGGCGATGGCGCAGGACGCCCGCTGGGGGTCGCTGCCAAACCTCGCTGACCTGGTCGAAGCAGCGACACCCTCTGTCGTCCAGATCAATGTCCGCCAGTCCGCCAAGGTGCGGACCATGGCCGGCCCGCAGGGTAACCCGTTCGAAGGCACGCCGTTCGAGCGCTATTTCGGCGCGCCAGGGCAGGGCGGACAGGAAGAGCAGCCTGACCAGCGCGGCTCCGGCTCCGGCTTCTTCATCGAGGGCGGCTATATCGTCACCAACAATCACGTGGTCGAAGACGCCAGCAAGATGACGGTCGTCTTCACTGATGGCCGCGAACTTCCCGCGACGCTGGTCGGCACCGATCCCAAGACCGATCTTGCCGTCATCAAGGTCGATGGCAGCATCAAGGAACGCCCCTTGCCGTGGGGCGACAGCGCCTCAGCCCGACCTGGTGACAGCGTGTTCGCCATCGGCGCGCCGTTCGGCCTCGGCAACACCGTCACCGCCGGTATCGTCTCGGCCCGTGGCCGCGACATCCGCTCTGGCCAGTATGATGATTACATCCAGGTTGACGCTCCGATTAACCCCGGGAATTCGGGCGGCCCGCTGTTCGACCGTTCAGGCGCGGTCATCGGCGTCAACTCAGCGATCTATTCCCCGTCAGGCGGCAATGTCGGCGTCGGCTTCTCGATCCCCGCGGCGCTCGCCAAGGGCATCGTCCAGCAAATCATCGAGCACGGCTCCGTCCAGCGCGGCTGGCTCGGCGTCGGCATCGCCCCGGTGACCCAGGAGATCGCCTCCAGCCTGAAACTCTCCGCCGCCAAGGGCGCGATGGTGAGCCAGGTGACCGAAGGCAGCCCGGCCGCCATGGCTGGACTGCGGGAAGGCGACGTCATCCTCTCCTTTGGCGACCGCGCAGTCGATCACATCCAGGACCTCACCCGGGCCGTCGCCGATACCAAGGCCGGCACAACGCGCGACGTGAAGATCTTCCGGGATGGCCGCCAGCAGACGTTGAAGGTCAACATCGCCGCGCTGAAGGACGATGCGGCCCAACCGGTTCTCGCCAGCGCCAGCGGCGAGGGCGGCAAGGCCTCCGGGCTCTCACTCTCCAGCCTCGGCCTGTCGCTCACCGCTACGGGCGGCGACGTGGTGGTCTCCTCGGTGAAGGTGAATTCCCCGGCCGCTGACGCCGGCATCCGGGTTGGCGACAAGCTGCTGAAGGTCAACCAGGCCGCCGCCGGCACCCCGGAAGCCGCCAAGAAGGCCGTGGACGAGGCCAAGAAGCAGAACGGCTCGGCCGTGCTGCTGCAGCTCGAACGCGGTGGTTCAAAATACTTCGTCGGCGTTCCGTTCTCGGAATAAAACCAGACCGTCCCTCCAGGACACAGGCGGCCGCCCCAAAAGGGCGGCCGTTTTGCTGTTAATTCGGCCGCAGAACGCCGCACCCCCAAAAAGCCCAGTAAAATGCTGCACCCGAGCCCAGGGCGGCAGGTTTTGCCTACCCTTTCTTAACCAGTGCTTTGCGATGGTTAACGGCCGCAAACCATATTCTCGGGAGTATCGCCCATGGATGGCCTGGAAGTTCTCGACCTCGGGCGCGACGCGCTCTGGACCACGGTGTGGATGTCCGCACCGATCATGATCGCCGGCCTCGTCGTGGGCCTGGTCATCGCCTTTTTCCAGGCGCTGACCCAGATCCAGGAGATGACGCTGGTCTTCGTGCCGAAGATCATGGCGATCTTCGCCGCGCTGCTCATCTTCCTCCCGCTCATGGGCGCCCTTCTCGCCGGCTTTTCGAACCAGATCTTCGAACGCATAGCTGCGTTCTAGGGGGTCCGGACCATTGGACTTCCTCAACCAATACGCATGGATCGGAGCGCTGCTGTTCGCGCGGCTCGCGGCTGTGCTGATGGTGGCGCCGGGTTGGGGCGAACAGGCAGCCCCGCCGTCCCTGCGCCTCGGGCTGGCGGTGCTGGTCACCGCGACACTCGCACCTTCGCTGGCGGCAACCACGCCGCGCCTGCCGACAAGCATGGTCATGGCGATCCCGATGATCCTGTCGGAAGTGATGATCGGCATCATCCTTGGCCTTGGCGCACGCATCATGATGAGCGCGCTGCAGGTCGCCGGCGCCACGGCGGGCATCGCGTCAGGTCTTGGCTTCGCCCAGCAGATCGATCCGATCGCGAGCCAGCCTGCGGCGATCTTCTCCGGCTTCTTCTCGCTCATGGGCGTCGTGCTGCTGATGTCGGCAGGCCTGCACCGCGTCATGATCGAGGCGGCGGCCGACAGCTACAAGCTGTTTCCACCCGGCGCCTTTCCGCCGATCGGGGATGCGACAGAATTCATGATCGATGCGGTCTCGACGTCCTTCCGGCTCGGTATCCAGATTGCAGCGCCTGTTCTGATCTTCTCGCTGATTTTCAACGTTGCGCTGGGCCTTGTCTCGCGCCTCATCCCGCAGGTGCAGGTGTTCATGACGGCAATGCCGCTGTCAGTGCTCATGGGCGTTGCAATGATCGCGCTCGGCCTCGGCGGCGGCATGATGGTCTGGCTCGAAGCGATGCAGACGCAGATGCGTCTGTTCACGGTGCAATAGGAGAGCGCTGTGGCAGAAGACCAGGACAACAGTCAGAAGACAGAAGATCCGACACAGCGAAAGCTTGAGGAAGCGCGCAAGAAGGGCGACGTCGCCAAGAGCACGGATGTTCCAATCTGGTTCCTCATCCTCGCCAGCGCCGCGATCATGGCAGGCGGAGGACCTCTGGCGGCCATGATCGCCCAGCCGCTCGTGAAGATCCTCGACCATCCCCAGGCCTTCCGGCTCGAGAATGGCGGCGCCCAGCAATTGCTGGGCAGCCTGCTGATGGCGCTGGCTCCGCCGATGCTGATCATTTTCAGCGTCATCGCTGTTGCCGGCGTGCTCGGCCATCTCGTCCAGCATCGGCCGATGTGGACCGGCGAAAAGGTGAAGCCCGACCTCTCCAAGCTGTCACCGGGCAAAGGTCTGCAGCGCATGTTTGGCGCGCAGGGCTGGATGAACCTCGTGAAATCGATGATGAAGCTTGGCGCCATGACGGTCGCGATGCTCTATGCCGTCTGGCCCGAAGCGACCGCGATCTCCGAAGCAGGGCGGCTAGATCCCGCTGGCCTCCTGACAATGTCGCAGGCGATCGCGGGCAGGCTGTTGCTTGCTGCCATAATCGTCATCGGTCTCGTTGCCGGGATCGACTATATCTACCAGCGTTGGAGCTACATGCAGCGTATGCGCATGTCGCAAAGGGATATCCGCGACGAGGTCAAGCAGCAGGAAGGCGATCCGCACATCCGCGCCCGCCTGCGCCAGATCCGTCTCGAGCGGTCACGCAAGCGCATGATGCAGAACGTGATGAAATCGACTGTCGTCATCACCAACCCGACCCACTACTCGGTCGCGCTGCGCTACGATCCCGATGTCGATGCCGCGCCGGTCTGCATGGCCAAGGGCGTCGACGAGGTGGCGCTGCGCATCCGCGAGAAGGCCAAGGAACACAACATCCCGATCGTTGAGAACGTGCCCCTGGCGCGGGCCCTTTTCGCGGTGGTCGAGGTCGAGGAAACGGTGCCGCGCGAGCATTTCGAGGCGGTCGCCAAGGTCATCGGTTTCGTGATGAGCACGGCGAAAGGGAGACGCAAATGACCGCTCCGATCACGGCTCCCGGTGTCTGCATTGATTTGACTCGCGATTTTCACGCAATGACGGCGCTCGCGCGGCAGAAGATTCTCATGCAGACTCAAATCATTAACACGGGCGGAGCTGATAACCCGCCATACTCCGAATCACACCAAGACTGCCGGACCGAGAAACGGATATCCGCCTATGGCTGACGCGAACGAACCGCTCGTCTACGAAACAATCGAGACGCCTGCGCTGGCCCCTGCCAAGGGCTTCGATTTCATCCAGCTCGGCTTCTGGGCGGCCCTCGTGGTGGCGGGCGGCGCGGCCGGCATGGCGCTGACGTGGAGCGATGCCGTGGGTCCCGCTGGCGCAGTGCTGGTGATTGCGCTGGGCGCCATGGCGCTGGTGCTGATCCTGTGGGCAGTGCGCGGCGCTGGCCGCAAACTCGGCGTGTTCCCCGAACGTGGGGCCGCCGAAGCTGCGGCGCAGGCGACCAAGAAACATGTCTGGCTGGAAGCGCTGAACGAACCGGCGCTGATCTCCGATCGTGGCGGCGCCAGCGTGGCGGCCAACGCGGCCTATCTGGAACTCGCACAGCTCGCGCACGAAGTCGGCGACAGCGCACATGCGCCTTCGGTCGATCGCCTGTTCTCTTCCAACCCAGGCATGGCCGCGCCGATCTATCGCCTTTCGAAAGCAGCGAAAGCGGGCATCACGCGCAGCGAGCTTTTGCCCGCGCTGCTGTTTGGCGACAGCGTGTCGCCCACGCAGTACGAGGCGATCGTCGCCCCGCTCGGCAACACGCGCTCGCTGTGGCGCCTGCGCAAGGTCGAAGCCTCGGCTCTGCCAGGCAGCGGCTCGGTTGATCCACGTGCGCTCTATGTCGAAGACGCGCCGGTCGGCTTCTTTTCGGCGCGCCGCGATGGCCGCGTCGTCTACCTCAACCAGACACTGCGCCAGATACTGGGCCTGCCCGATGGCGAGAACGCGTTGCGGCTTGAAGACATCATGCGCCCCGAAGGCCTCAAACTGATGAAGCGCGAAGTGCGCGGCCAGCAGAGCCAGCGCGCGGAAGTTGTTCTGCGCCCCCGCGATGGCGTCGAGACGACGGCCACGCTGATCACCACCTGGTCGGGCAAGGGCGCCGAGGCGATGACGCGCTCGATCGTCTATATCGCCAATGCGTCCGAACAGTCGGTGCGCCGCAGCATAGGCCCAGCAATTTCGTCGGCCGAGTCTGCAGAAGTTCGCGCGGCGGGTCGTGCCGATGACACCATGTTCTCCGATGCGCCGTTTGGCGTCGTCCGCCTTGATGGTGAGGGCGTGGAAAGCGCCGTCATCCTCGACGCCAACCGCTCACTGGTGGAAATGACCGGCGGCCGCGCCCAGCCAGGCGCACGCTTTGCCGATCTTTTCGTTGCCGACCAGGGCACGGCTGCGCTTGCAGACGAGTTGAGCAAGGCGCTCGATGGCGCCCGCTCGTTCAAGCTGGCCGGCAACAAGGATCGCTCGGCCGATGTTTTCGTCACCATCGACCGTCAGGGCCGTCCGGCCGCCGCCTATGTGATCGATACGACCGAGAAGCGCGAGCTCGAGAAACGCCTGGCGCAGGGCGAGAAGCTGCAGGCCCTCGGCAACATGGCCGGCGGGCTGGCGCACGAGTTCAACAACATGCTGGCCGGCATCATTCTCAACGTGAACAAGCTCGAAATCCGGCACCCCCCGGGCGATCCGACCTTCTTTGAGCTGAAGGCGATCAACGAATTCGCAGCACGCGGTGCGCAGCTCATTCGCACCATGCTGGCGTTCACGCGCCAGCAGGTCTTCCGTCCGGAACTGTTCGACGTCACCGACGCCTTGTCGGATTACTACACCCTGCTGCGCGATATCATTGACGAACGCATCAAGCTCGACATCGTACATGGTCGCGATCTGCCGCGCATCCGTGCGGACAAGGGCCAGCTGGAAACGGTGGTCACCAACCTCTGCACCAACGCCCGCGACGCCATGATCGAGAAGAGTGGCGGCGGACGCCTGCTGATCCGCACTTCGCGGTCGGATGCGGCAGCGGCGCGCAAGGACGGCTTCACCCACGTCACCGACGGCGATTATGCGCTGATCGAGGTAGTGGACGATGGCGGCGGCATTCCGCCGGATATCCTCGAGAAAATCTTCGAGCCCTTCTTCACGACGAAAGCCGAAGGCAAGGGCACGGGCCTCGGCCTCGCCACCTGCTACGGCATTGTGAAACAGCTCGGTGGCTTCATCTATCCGGTCTCGAAAGTCGGGCGTGGCACCACGTTCAAGATCTTCCTGCCAGCGTGGACGGGTGCAGTCGAAGAGGCTGCCGCGGATGCGGTGCCTGAAGGTGTGCCGATGGCGACGCAGCCCGTGGCCGAAACACCCGTGAGCCGTGGCAGCGGCGACCTTGCCGGACGCGGCAGCATCCTGCTGGTCGAAGACGAAGATGGCGTGCGCGGCATCGCAGCGCAACTGCTGCAATCCTTCGGCTACTCCGTGATCGAGGCCAGCGATGGCGAGAAGGCTCTTGAGATTATCAAGGAGCACTCCGGTTCCATCGACCTCCTGATCTCCGACGTGGTGATGCCGGGCATGGACGGCCCGGCCCTGCTGAGAGAGGCGCGCCCATGGCTGACCAAGACGCGCGTCATGTTCATCTCGGGGTATGCCGAACGCGACCTTGCCAAGGCGCTTGAGGACGATCGCGCGATCTCCTTCCTGCCCAAGCCTTTCACGTTGAAGCAGCTGGCCGAACGCGTGAAAGCAGAGCTGCAGGCGGCCGCTTAGCCTGATTGCATGCATCTGCGCGCCGGGTGGCGCGTTGATGCATGACGGGGTCTTTGTTCGAGAGGTTCCGGCATGAGCAGCAAAGCAGAACTTGCCGCCGTCAGGGAGCAAGTCAGCATACTTGCTGAACAGGTGTTCTCGCTGATCGACGTCATCTCGCGTCAGACAGAGGACGGCGCGGATACTGGCGCCGCACGGGGCAAGACGGAGATTCTCGAGAACCTGATGCGCAAACTCCACGCCAGGCAGAGCCGCCTCAGGAATTTCCTGCACTAAAGGCGATGTTTAGCTGCGCAGCGCGCCACCCGTTCCCTTGCCGACCGACTTCACGATTGCCTGCGCCACCGCTTCGATCTGCTCATCCGTCATCGCTACGCCACGCGGTTGAAGCGTGACTTCGATCGCGACGGACTTCTTGCCCTCGCCAATGCTGGCGCCACGATAGACGTCGAACACGCGCGCGGCGACCACCAGTTTCGGATCCGCCTTGAGCGCTAGGCGCGCGATGTCGCCGGCTGCAACCTTCTCGTCGACCACAAACGCGAAATCGCGCTTCACAGGCGTCTGGTCTGCCTTGTCGAGCGCCGGACGCGTCTTGGTCGGCCTGGCCTTCGGTGTCGGCAATGCATCAAGAGACAGCTCAATCGCCAGCACCGGTCCATCGACACGCAGCGCTTTCAGGAAGGCTGGATGCAGTTCGCCAAATGAAGCGATCACCTGCTTCGGCCCGAGGCGCAGCGTGCCCGCGCGGCCCGGATGCCAGTAAGCCCCGTCGGCCGCGCCGATCTGGAACTTGTCTGGCGACTGGTCGAGTGCTGCGAGAATCGCGAAGAGATCGGCCTTGGCGGAGAAAGCGTTATACGGCGCGGGTGCGCCCTGCCAGTCGCGGCCCTTCGCAGTTTTCATGACGGCTGCGATCTGCATGCGCTGGTCGGCTGGTTTGTCACCCGGATAGACAGGGCCAGCTTCGAACAGGCGCACATCGTCCGCACCATGGTCTGCATTGCGTTGGGCCGCTTCAGCAAGGTTCGCCAGCATGGAGGGGCGCATGTAGTCGAGATCGGACGCGATCGGATTGTCGATTGTCAGCGTCGCCTGCAGGTTGCCTGCGCCGCCGATCATCAGGGCGGCGCGCTCATGATGCATGAAGCTCCACGTCACGGTCTCGAGGTAGCCACGCGCGGCGAGCACACGGCGCGACGTACGCACGCGGTTCTGCAGCGGCGTCACCACGACGCCCAGCCCGGCCGGGGCCGGCAGCTTTTCGGTCGGCAGCTTGTCATAGCCTTCAATCCGGATCAGCTCCTCGACGATGTCGGCGGAACCTTCGACGTCCGGACGCCAGGACGGGACTTTGGTGGCCCAGATTGTCTGCGCATCATGTTGCGCCTTGGGCGGCACCACAGGTTCAAAGCCGAGCGCGCGCAGGATCTGCTCCATACGCTTCACTGGCATGTCGAGGCCGGTAAGGCGCTTCATGTCGCGCGGCTTGAACGCCACCGGCGCCGGGCCATCGGGGACCTTGCCGGCAAGAACGACTTCCGATGGTTCGCCGCCGCAGGACTCAAGGATCAGCCTGGTCGCCAGCTCGACGCCATCGACGCAGGATTTCGGATCGATCCCGCGCTCGTTGCGAAAGCGTGCATCGGAAATGATGCCGGTGCTGCGGCCGGTGCGGGCCGTTCGGTTGGCGTCGAAATAGGCGCTCTCGATGAAGACATCGACGGTGTCGATCGAACACCCTGTGCTCTCGCCGCCCATCACGCCGCCAAGCCCGATCGTGCCGCGGTCATCGGCGATGACGCACATGTCGATAAGGTTGGAATACGTCTTGCCGTCCAGCGCGGTGAAGGTGTCGTCGGCCGTACCGAGCCGCGCGACGATGCCGCCTTTCAGCTTGGCCGCGTCATAGACGTGCAGCGGGCGGCAGCGGTCGAAAGAGATGTAGTTGGTGACATCCACCAGCATGTTTTTCGGATTGATGCCGATCGCCTTGAGGCGCTTCTGCATCCACTCCGGCGATGGGCCATTCTTCACACCGCGGATCAGGCGGCCGGCGAAAACCGGGCAGGCGGTCTCGTCCGCGATGCGAACCGTGACGCTTGATTTGAATTTGCCCGGAACGGACTTTACTTCAGGAGCCACGAACCTGCCGACGCCCTTGGCGCCAAGGTCGCGCGCGATACCGACAACGCCGAGCCAATCGGGACGGTTGGGCGTAACTTCGAAATCAATGACCGTGTCGAGCGCCAGGGCTTCGGCGACGGGCGCGCCGACTTTCAGGGTATCCGGCAGTTCGATGATGCCGCCATCCGCGATGGCTTGCTCGTCGGACAAGCCCAGCGCCTGCGCACGAGGCTGCCAGTCCTCGAACCGCGCAATGCGAAGCCGGAACGGATCTTCGTCAGTCACCATCTCGCCGCCCGAGCACAGCATGCCGTTGGAGACGACACCGCGCACGGGCTTGGCCACCAGCGTGATGCCTGAGCCTGGAATATAAGCGCCGATGGGCGCATAGGCCGTGACGAGACCCGGCCGTGCATTGAGGCCGCCGCAGACGATCTCCTTCACACCATCGACCGTATCGACCTGGCAGACCTGCAGCTTGTCGGCATTCGGATGCTGCTTCGCCGAAACGATGCGGCAAACGGTGAACTGTTGCAGCGCGTCTTTCGGATCATGTGCGTCCTCGACCTCGAGGCCTGCCTGCGTCATCGCTTCGAGGATGGCGGGAAGGTTCGCGCTGGTGTCGAGATAGTCCTTCAGCCAGGGGAGGGTGAATTTCACGAGAGACCTCCAGTGACGGTCGGCAGCAGCCACGGCTTGAAGCCGTAGTGCTTGATCCATTCGACGTCGGCTTCGAAATAGGGGCGCAGGTCGTTCATGCCGTATTTGAGCATGGCGAGGCGATCGACGCCGAGGCCGAAGGCAAAACCCTGATAGACTTCAGGATCGATGCCGCAGGCGCGGAGCACGTTCGGGTGCACCATTCCGCAGCCGAGAATCTCGAGCCAGTCATTGCCTTCGCCGATCTTGATCTCGCTGCCCGAACGGTCGCAGCGGATATCCATCTCCGCGCTCGGTTCAGTGAACGGGAAGAAGTGCGGGCGGAAGCGCGACTCGGTCGTTGGAACTTCAAAGAAGCGCGAGAAGGCTTCCGTAAGGCAGGCCTTGAGGTGGCCCATGTGGACGGTCTCGTCGATCACGAGGCCTTCGATCTGGTGAAACATCGGCGTGTGGGTCGCGTCCCAGTCCTTCCGGTAGACGCGGCCCGGCGCAATCACACGGATGGGCGGCTTGTTCGCCACCATCGCACGCACCTGGATCGGCGAGGTGTGCGTGCGCAGAAGTTTCCGCGAGCCGTCGGCTGCGGGCTTCATGAAGAAGGTGTCGTGCATCTCGCGCGCGGGGTGGCCGGGCGGGAAGTTGAGTGCGGTGAAGTTGTGGAAGTCGTCCTCGATGTCTGGACCTTCGGCGACGGCAAAGCCCATGTCGGCGAAGATGGCGGCGAGTTCCTCGAACACCTGCATGACCGGATGCAGCGCGCCCACCGGCTCGAAGCGCGGCGGCAGGGAGAGGTCTTCGCGTTCCGATTCGAGGCGGGCATTGAGCGCTACAAGTTCGAGGTCGGCCTTGCGGGCTGAGATCGCGGCGGTGAGGCGGTCCTTGAGGCCGTTGAGGGCGGGGCCGGCCACCTGCCGCTCTTCCGGGCTCATGCCGCCGAGTTCCCGCATCAAGAGCGAGACGCGGCCCTTCTTGCCAAGCTCGCCAACGCGGATGGATTCCAGCATGGCCTCATCGGTCGCGCTGGCGATGGCGGAGGATGCCTCCGCCTCGATGCTGCTGACCTGTTGGTCGATAGCCATGATGGCCTCGTGCGGGTTTGAGTGCGCACGGGGCCAAAGTCCGCCCCGCGCTTGCGGTCGGAACTAGCGGACAAAGGCTTCGGAGATAAGTACCGGCAGCGATTAAGCCGCCAGCGCCGCCCGGGCCTTGTCCACCAGGGCGCTAAACGCAGCCGGTTCGTGCATGGCGAGGTCGGCCATGATCTTGCGATCGACGCCGAGGCCAGCCTTGGTGAGGCCGTCGATGAAGCGGGAATATGTCAGCTTGTCATCGACGATACGGACGGCGGCGTTGATGCGCTGGATCCAGAGCGAGCGGAAATTGCGCTTCTTCTGCTTGCGGCCCTTGTAGGCGTTGACGCCGGCTTTGACGACGGCGGCCTGGGCTGTGCGGAAGGTATTCTTGCGACGGCCGTAAAAGCCTTTGGCGGCTTTGATGACCTTGCGGTGACGGGCGTGGGCCGGAACTCGGCCGCGTGCGCGGGGCATAGGAAACTCCGTTATCTGATCAGGGGATGCGCGCTAGCGCGATAGAGAGAAGCTCAGCTCACGCCGTTCGGCAGGAACTGCTTCTTCACGCGAGGCGTATCCGCTTCCGAAACCACGACGGTGCCGCGGTTGGTGCGGATGTACTTCGAGTTGTGGCTGATCAGTCGGTGACGCTTGCCGGCGACGCCACGCTTGAGCTTGCCGGACGCTGTCATGGTGAACCGCTTTGCAGCGGCCTGCTTGGTCTTCATCTTCGGCATTTCGGTCTCCTGTTGGCGACTGTCCGACCCGATAATTTTCCTAAGAAAATCAACGGCGCGACGCCTGAAAAAGGTCCCGGGAGGCATGCCATTAGCCTGTCCGGTCCTGTGGAAGGGGCGGTTTATACGCGGGAGTCCCGGAAAAGCAAGGCGTTAGACAGGTCCTTCGGCGGGGCTGAGGCTGCCTCAGCCGCAATTGATCTTCCGGATCGTGCCGCCGATGTCTGCCTCGATATTCATCCGCCGGGCCATGTAATCGGCCGTAACCTTCGATCCGGGCACGATGTGGCGCACGAGATTGCTGGGGCCAGGGAGGCCGGGGCCGTTGATCGATTGTCCGATCAGCCCCTTGTACATGCTGGCCCCGCACGTGTCGTTCGGCGACGACGGCACCGCAGCATCCGGTGCATCGGGAATTGCAGGCGCCAACGGTGTCCCGGCGCAGGCGGCGAGCATTGCCGCCGCCGCAACTGAAGCCAGGCGCCGGATCATGTGCAGCGGAAGCCGGTGATCTTCTCGGCGGCGTCAATGTCGATGTTCAGGCGGTCGGCCCGGAAATCCATCGTGACCTGCGTGCCCGGCCGGATGTAGCGGACATCGGGACCTTCGGCCGGGACGCCTGACCCGGTGATCGGCTTGCCGATCAGGCCGGCATATTGCGTGGCGTGGCAGGCGTCCTCAGGTGGACTGACCGGCGGGGCGGTGTTCGGGGCGACGGGCGCTGCGGCTTCGGGGCCGGGCGTCGGCGCCATTGGTTCTGCTGACGTGGGTACGGATGACGGGGAGCACGCCATGAGGCTGATCCCGGCGAGGAAGGCGATAGATGCGTGTTTCATCAACGCGAAAGTAGCTCGCCGCAAACAGCGTTCAAGGACCGGCGCGTTCAGCCCTGGTCGCGATTAGTTTCCGCAGGCTTTTTTCACGGCAATCTGGATGATGCCGGCCATTTCCGCGATGTCGAGGCGGACAAGATCAGCCACGCCGTCTTCCTCGAGATAGAAGCGCAGGTCCGCAGGCTTGTTCTCGACGCAGTAGGTTTGTCGGTACGCCGGATCAACCGCGAGGTTGAGATCGTTCGACATTTCGAGCGAACCCTGTCCGCGACCATATTGTGCGATCAGATCGGCGATGACCTTGTCGATCTTCGCCGTATTCTGCGCCCAATCTCCATCGTCGGTGAGGCGTACAAGCTCGTAGCCCGCTGGATATTCGGGTCTGCCACCGCCCGGCTTGATCTCTGCGCGCAGTGGAACCGTCGTCTCGAACTTCACCTCGTCGAGATGTTTCACGACAGATTTCAGGTCCCATGGCCCCTTGCCGTGAATGCCCGGCGGCATGACCCACACCATATGCTGCTTGCCAGGATCGAACTGCATCGCGATCGCCGCAAACGGCATGGAATCAGGCGGCGCAGCTTCCTGCGCCGCAGGCGCTGGCACGGCCGAAGGCGTCGCGGGCTGTCCGGGCGCGGCATGGAATTCCGGTGCGGTAAAGGGCGGCGATTGCAGCGAGGCTTCGCCATGCGAAGGCCCCGCGGCCGTTGTTGCATCCGGCGCGGAGCAGGCTGCAAGCACAGCGGCGCCCAGGGCGAAAACACCCACGGCGAAAACTTCGGGTCTCACCATAGTCGCACTCCCTCAATGCAATCTGAAGACAGCAGACACGCTGGCGGATGCTGGCCGCTCAGCGCGGCGAGAGCACCATCACCATCTGGCGGCCTTCGAGCCGCGGCTCGGATTCCACTTTCGCGACGTCGGCGAATTCAGCCTTCACCTTGATCAGCAATTCCATGCCGATGTTCTGGTGCGCCATCTCGCGACCCCGGAAGCGCATGGTGATCTTCACCTTGTCGCCTTCCTCGAAGAAGCGACGGATCGAGCGACCCTTCACCTCGTAGTCGTGCTTGTCGATGTTCGGGCGGAGCTTGATCTCCTTGAGATCGGCGGACTTCTGCTTCTTCCGCGCTTCGGCCTTCTTTTTCTGCTCGGCAAAACGCTGCTTGCCGTAGTCGGAAATCTTCACGACCGGCGGTTCGTTGTCCGGCGCAACCATTACGAGGTCGAGCCCGGCTTCCTTGGCCGCATCGAGCGCGGCTTCGAGCGGCATCTCGCCCTGCTTCTCGCCCTTTTCATCGATCAGGAGGACGCGCGGCGCGCGGATGTCCTCGTTGATTTGCGGGCCTTCCTTCTTGGGGGACTGGGCCGCTTGTGGACGCTGGGCGATGGTCGATCTCCTTGGTGACTTCCGGGATTAGCTTCCGGTACGCGGAATATGCCCGCAAACCGTCAAATATTCAAGATTTAGAGCCCTGGGCCACGGCTGCTGTCGAATCCTGCGGCGCTTGAGCCACCACTTCGGCAGGCGGACTGGCCGGGACTTCGCTCGGCGCAGGGGGGGCTGGAATGGGGGGCGCCAGCATGGCCGGCAGGACGCCGAGGCCGAAAGCGGCCCGTTTGACGTCCTCAAGGCCGATCGCGTCGAGGGCTGCTGCGTGGAGCACCATCATCGGTCCCCCCCGCGGCGCCGCCCGGCCGAGGCGGGTCTTCGGGTGCCAGACAGTATGAAGTTCGTCCTCCAGTTCCTGCGTCCACTCCTGGGCAAACAGGCAGACACCCGGAGTTCTTGCTGCCGCAGCAAGATGCATCGGACCGGTATCGCCGCCGATCGCCATGAGCGCACGCTCAGACAGGGTCGCCAGCTGGAACAGGTCGGTGCGGCCAACCAGGTTGCGGGCGCGCGCTTCCTTGCGGTTGATCTGGGCTCCGATATCGCCCTCGTCCTTGCCGCCGATGATGACCGGCGTGATGCCCGCATTGGCCAACCACGTCGACAGACCAATGAAACGGTCTACCGGCCAGCGCTTTTCCGGATGGTCGGCCGACGAGCCGGGGATGATCAGGACATAGGGGCCGTTGAGGCCGAAGAAAGCCGGCTGGAAGCGTGGCGGATCACGGAAGGCGGGCCGCACCCAGTCGACACTGGGGGTCAGGTCCTGCCCGATGAACCAGCCCGTCGGATCACCGGGAGGCTTGGGACCAAGGCCCGCATGAACCAGCTGTTCGCCCAGCCGGTCGAAATTGTGCATTTCGGCGCGGTTGGAATTCATGTGCTGGTGCGACGCGCCCTTGGCCGCCCCCGACCATAATGGCTTCTTGCCGGACAGACCGATGTAGTACTGGGCCGTCCGGTCATTGTTCTGGAAATCGTAGACCATGTCGTAATTGGCGGCGCGCAGGCGGCGGATCAGGTCGGTCCGGCCCTTGATATCGCGCGGACGGCCATCGGCCTCGACGATATCGAAATAGGGGCAGGCCTTGGAGAAGGCTTCGAACGGTTCGGTGGTCAGCAGCGTGATCCGGGCCGACGGGTGGGTCGCACGGACGACCCGCATCGCCCCGAGCGCCTGCATGAAATCGCCCATCGCGCCGAGCTTGATGACCAGCACCCGGCGCAGGGTGTCGCCGGGATTCGGGGGAGGGACAAAGGACTCTGGAACGCTCATCGGGCCTGACCTAACAGCCCCTCATAGACCGACAGCGTCGCCTTCTGAAGCGCTGATGTTGTAAACCGCGCGAGAACCCGCTCCCGCGCCGCCTGGCCCATCGCCTTGCGTCCGTCTGGCCCCAGCGCCAGCAGTTTGGAGATGGCTGTGGATAGAGCCGCCGGGTCAGCCGGCGGAACGATGAGGCCGGTTATCCCATCAACGATGATCTCGCCTTGCGCGCCGATGCTGGAGCCGACGGCGGGAATGCCCATCGCTCCAGCTTCCGCAGCGACGCGGCCGAACGCCTCCGCCTCATTGGAGGGGGCGATCACGATATCCGAGAGCGCGAAGGCAGCTGGCATGTCGTCGCAATGCCCCACCATCACCACCCGCCCGTCAAGCCCGTGGCTGGCAATCAGCTGTTTCAGTTCGTCAACATAGCCATTCCGGCCCTGCGGGTCGCCGG
Source organism: Hyphomonadaceae bacterium (assembly GCA_947478925.1). GTDB lineage: Bacteria > Pseudomonadota > Alphaproteobacteria > Caulobacterales > Hyphomonadaceae > UBA7672. The sequence continues at coordinate 16,266 of CANJXY010000055.1, forward strand.
CGAAGACCATGCGCCAGTTGGCGACGCCGCCAGACATAAGCCTCGCTGCAGCGGCGATGGCCTCGCGATGACCCTTCCAGCCTGTGAGGCGGCCCGGCAGCAGGATAACGGGATCTGCGCCAGCCTCGAGCTTCCAGGCTTTGGCCAGTCCATCGCGCCGGGCCGGGGCGATGGCGTCTGTCGAGAACTTCTCTATGTCGACGCCGCGGTGGATGGTGACGATCCGGTCTGCCGCCCAGGGATGCTCCTGCACGATGTGGCGCGCCGTGTAGTCCGAATTGGCGATGACCTTGTCGCCGCGCGCCATCACCGAATTGTAGAGGCGCTTCAGCGAGCCCTTGGCGTTGTAGACGCCGTGATAGGTGGTGACGAACGGGAGCCTGGTCCGCCGCGCCGCCCACAGCGCGCTCCAGGCCGGTGCGCGGGAGCGGGCATGGATCAGACTGATCTTCCGGGCCGTCACGAGTTTGGCGATGCGGCCGGCATTGGCGCTGATTTCAAGCGGGTTCTTGGTCGGCGCGCTTTCAAGCCGGATCAACTCGCCGCCAACGCGGTTCAGCTCCTTCTCCAGCCGTCCGCCGGCGCTGACAACAAGCGCCTTTGCCCCCTCCGCCACGAGCGCTTCGGCCACTTCGATCGTGGTGCGTTCGGCCCCGCCGGCGGCGAGGTGGGGGATGACCTGAAGGATAGTCGCGCCACGTAGCGGCAAATCTGATTCCCGGTGTTTCTTCCCCCGGGTGACCCAATAGTCGCTTTCCTCGTCCGCGCAAACCGACCAGAATTGTGGACATGACAGACACCATCCCGGGAGATTGGGCGGCGAGCCTTCTGGAGCAGGGCGGCGTAAAGCTGGCCTACCGCCGGAGCGAGGGCGACAAGGATCGCGCCGGCGTCGTCTGGCTGGGTGGTTTCCATTCCGACATGCAGGGCGAGAAGGCGAGCGTCCTGCATACGCGCTGCCGGGAAGATGGCCGGGCATTCCTGCGGTTCGACTATCTGGGCCATGGCGAAAGCGGCGGTGCGTTTGCGGACGGAACAATCGGGCGCTGGCGCTCGGATGCACTGGCGATGCTCGACCAGCTGACAGAGGGGCCGCAGGTTCTGGTTGGATCGTCGATGGGCGGGTGGATTTCGCTACTGGTCGCGCTGGCGCGGCCCGAGCGGGTGAAGGCGCTGGTGCTGCTTGCCCCGGCGCCGGACTTCACTGACAAGCTGATGTGGGCAGGGTTCGACGAACGCCAGCGAACGCAGATCATGGAAGAGGGCCACTGGACCCGTCCTTCGGCCTACGATCCCGCTGGCTATCCGATCACGCGCGACCTGATCGTCGAGGGCCGCACATGGAATGTGCTCGACGCCGAGATCGCGATCGATGTTCCGGTTCGCATCCTGCAGGGCGGTCTCGACCCCGACGTGCCATGGACGCACTCCCTGGACCTCGCCGACAAGCTGCGCTCAGAGGATGTGATCTGGTCGCTTGTCAAGGATGGTGACCACCGGCTGTCACGGCCGCAGGATATCGCGCGCATGGTGGCGACGGTGCTGGATGTGGCCGAGCTGATTGACGGGTTGTCGGACTGAGCGCCTGAAACGCGGCGCGAACGAGATACTCGAACCTTGCCAGCAGTGGCTTGGACTGAAGTTGGCCCGAACAGGGCATGAGCAAGATCCACCGACATTCCGAACCAATCCCAAATCACGCCCGCGCGTCTCGCCTTGCTCGAGCGCCATCAGACCCGCGCAGCGCGCGTCAAGGCCGCAAACAGGGCTGCAACGTCGACAGGTTTTGAGAGATAGTCGGTCATGCAGGCGGCGGGCATCGCCCAGCAGCCACGCAGATGCGGACCCATCTGATGGGCCGCCCCCAATACCTCAGGCTCGCATTCTTCGTGCCGAGAAAGTGGGCGGCGACTTGCGGGGCGGATCAACCCGTCAAACTGCCATCCGCGGCGAGCTTGCGCATTACGACGCGCTCAAGACCTGCGACGACCTGACGACGTTGTTCCTCACCCACGTCCTCCAGCGTGCAGAGTGTGTGCATCGCGTCGATGTGAGTCGTAACAACATCCTGCGCCGGCTGACCGCCAACGCCAACTGCCTCGATGTACCGCCCCAACGAACGCGCGGCCGCGCCCAGCGCCTCGTCATCTTTCTGGTTCGACCGTGTCTCAATCTGCATGACTGAATTGTAGATCTGACGAAGCTTCTGACGATTGTCTGGCCCTAGAAGCGAGCCAAACTCGCTGATCTTTTGAACGCATAGTCGAACTGCAGCGCGATTGGTCTCGCCCTCCCAGAGCAGCCCCGCACTGGTCTCCTCAACGGGGTCCTCCATCCTTCGCTTCGGCCCCTTGTAGTCTTGCAGCATACGGCGACGGCGACACGGACCAACATAGACTGCACAATCGACGAAAGGCCGGGGACGCTCGATCACCGACCGGATTCGCGTCAACAGACTTTGCGCCGTAAAGGGGAGCACCACGACTTCATCAACGCCAATTTCTCGGGTCGCCTCGAGAAACGACTTGGTGGGAGCATTGGTGGTCAGGATTATCGACATTTCGCGCGGTACGAAATTGTACCCGTTCC
>CANJXY010000056.1 GCA_947478925.1 Hyphomonadaceae bacterium
ACAACGCCCGGGACACCGGTGATGATGTCCTGCGGACGCGCCGTCCCGACAAGCGTGTCAGCGCCGCCGTTTGAGTCGAACACGACACGGTGGGAGGAGGTAAGGCCCGAGATGTTGAGTGTGTCGTTCCCCGTGCTGCCTGCGATCCGGATGGTGTTCTGGGCAAGGCTGGTCGGAGTGAAGTTGCCAACGATGTTGAACGTGTCACCCGCGCCGGTGAACTTCGAGTTGACCTTGATCTCCTCGATACCGTTGAGTTCGGCGACGATATTTGCACTCGCCGTTCCGTTGACGAAGATCACGATCTCGGTAGCGGTATTCAGCGTGAGGCCAAGAGCGACGGCGTTGGCGCGGGCCATGATGGTATATGTCTCCGCGCTGGCTGTGCCGTTCAGGATGTAGGTGTCAGTACCTGCGCCGCCGCTGACGATGTCCCGGCCTTCGAAAGCTGCAGCCAGGTTGCCGACAACGCCCGTCCCCTGGAAGATGAAGTCATCGCCATCGCCGCCATTGACAATGTCATTGCCAGCGCCACCGACGAGAATGTCACTGTCTGCGCCGCCGTTGAGTGTGTCGGCGCCACCGAGACCGAAGACGGCCTGCGACAGAGCTGCACCTGTATTGCCGTTGACAGTTTCAGCGTTGCCCGAGCCGCGGACGATCGTGTAGTCGACGCCGCCCATCCGGATGATTTCGACGTTTGTCAGTGTGTCGACGTCGGCAGGCGCCGCCATTGTCACGTCCGTAACAGAGACCGAATTTCCGGCGCTGGTAATCGCATAGTCCGTCACCAATCCTGAAAAGGCTGCAATGTCGAAGTTCCCGCCCTGACCGTTGAGCGTGTCGCTGCCACGACCGCCGATGAGGATATCATCGCCCTGTCCACCGTTGAGGGTATCTGCTCCAACACCGCCCGTAATCGTGTTGTTCAGTGCGTTGCCTGTGCCAGAGAACGCGGCCACGCCCGTGTATTCAAGGCTCTCAATGTTCCCGCCGAGGTTATAGGTAGCGAGGCTGGTACGAACAGTATCTGTCCCTTGCGCGGCGTTTTCAGTGATCGTCACATTGAGCGTGTCAACGATGTAGGTGTCGTTGCCAGCACCACCGGTAAGCGTGCTGCCGGAAACACCCTTCAGAGTATCATTTCCCGAACCACCGATGACGTCTTCGAAGTTGACGATCGTATCGTTGCCTGTCTGGGCGCTTGAAGCCACGCCAAGTTGCAGATCGACCGTTGCGTCCGCCGTCGTCGTGCTGAGGCTATACGTATCGACCCCCGCCCCACCGTCATATTGGTCGTTGCCGTCATTGACGCTCGCATTTATTCGGTCGTTGCCGCCGCCAGCGTTGATGATGTCATTACCGCCAGCACCACTCAGCGTGTCGTTGAAGTTGCTGCCCAGAATGATGTTGTCGCCACGCGAGCCGGTGAAGTTGACCCGATTTGCCGATGCGCTTGCATCATAGTTCACACCAACCGGCGTCGTAGCTGCCGACGTAATGGCCTCGGGGTGCCCGGAACCATCCACAAAGCTGACAAGCACGCGCAGCATCTGATCCGCCAGTGCACCGATCCCTGTTCCTGGGGCATCTGGAATAGCGAGGCTGGCGCTGGTGGCGCCATCGATGTTGGTCCAGCTCGTTCCGTTGGACGAGCCTTGCCATTGGTAAGAGAACGGGCCGAGGCCGTTCACATCGGCGATGGTCGACGTGTTGACCGAAAGCACCTGACCTTCTGTTGGGGTCGTATCGCTGATGATCGCATTGCCGGTTGCCGGGAACGGAACCAGTTGAGCAGCGCTAAAGTTGACCACACCACCCGCGCCATTGGAGAAGCGAAACTGCTCCACCCCGACCACAGTATCCTGGCCATCACGGCCAGCCACGGTGTCCGTGATCTTGAAGGCCATTATAGCTGTCGCTGTCGGCGAGGAAACGACAGCGCGCGTCACCACGTCGAAGAACACGGCCGACACCTGATATTCAGACCGAAGCCCGGAGAAGATCGCGACGTCTGCCGAACCCATGACGCCGCCATCGCCAATCTGGCCGGCAGATTCGCCCGTTGTCTGGGCAACACCGTTCCGCCAGATCTTCGTGATGTCGCTGCCGCCGAGAACCATATCCTTGAACATGGCCGACTTCAGCATCTCCTGCAGGTGCTTCTGATCGCCCCAGCCGACAGCATCAAGCAGGCCATTGTGCTGAAGGAATCCGATTGCTCGGTGAGAGGCTCCATCGAACATGTCGCTGTAGGAGCTGGCGTAGGCGCCGATCAGCAGGTCGAGGCGGATGCCGTCGCCAACAATGAGGTCGTTGCCGCCCCCGCCAGTTATCTGGTCATTGCCGCTGCCGCCGATAAGCCAGTTGCTGTTGGCGTCACCGAGGAATGTGTCGTCATTGCGGGAGCCGATAGCGCCTTCGATCCCGACCCAGGCCGGGAATTGCGGATTCCCGTCGATGGCCAGTGCGGGGTTCTGCTGGGTCGCGAAGTCGATCTTCGCCCCGACTGGCGCTGCTTGCCAGTCGCTGAGGTCGATCAGGTCAAATCCGGTGCCATGGCCATTCTCACCGTTGTCGGTGAGGCCGTCGCCGCCCATGATTTCATCGCCACCACCGGTTTGCGACTGTGAAAGCGGTCCGGGGCGCAGGATGTCGTCTCCATCCATGCCAGCCACGACGTCCTGATCAGCTTGGCCGACGATGAGGTCGGAACCTCCATCGCCCCACAGTAGATCGCCGCTCACGCCGCCATCGATATAGTCGTTGCCGTCGCCGCCGTGTGTGAAGGGGTCCGTGTCGCCACCACCAAAGATGACATCGTCGCCAGCACTGCCAGACAGCTTGTCGATACCGACACCACCGTCAATGTAATCGTTGCCATCGCTACCAACCAACTGATCGACGCCTGCGGCCGCCGTAGCACTTTGTTCGCCGAACAGCACATCGTCACCATTGCCGCCGTCGATCAGGTCGCCGCCGTCGCCGCCATAGATGGTGTCCTCACCATCACCGCCATAGAGCCGATCGATACCACCGCCGCCATAGATGACGTCCTTGCCGGCCTCGCCATAGACGGTGTCGTCGCCGCCGCGCGCGTAGATAAGATCGTTGCGGTCGGAACCGACGATGATTTCGTGCGAATCAGCGCCGCTGTTCGGCGCGCCGTCCAATGCGAAGCCCGCGGCGTTACCCGACTTGGTGTCAGCGTCCGGCGTGCGCGAATCCCGGATATACTGCTTGCCGCCGATTGTGACGATGTTGCCATTGAGACCCGTCGTCGTGCCGCCATCGCTGAAGATGCCGAGTGTCGGGTTGGCGGCGAGCTGCGCTCCGTACTTGTGCTCGGTCTTCGCGTTCACGTCCGCTTGCGCCGCCAGGTCCAGATACTGGTCGGCATAGGCAAAAGCCGAGCCGTTAAGGTGGGTTACGCCGGTTGTCCGTTCGATGATGTCCTTGAACTGCTCGTCGATAATCTCCTGACCGTAGTTGATGTTGGACAGGCGCTGCAGATAGTAGAAGCGGTCGCCGTCCATCAGGCGGCCGATTTGATCAACGAAGATGGTGTCGAACGTTTCGCCGAGCAGGCCGCCGGTGACGTGAACTTCGGCGAGGCCGCCGAGCCAGCAATCGATCTTGTCAAAGCCGTCCACGCCAACAAGCGACGCATCGGTGTTGTTCAGGAAATCTACCGCTTGCTGGATCGTATAGCCCCAGCGGTTTGCCGCGCGATCAACCGGCACGTCGTTTGCGAGATCAATGACGACCTGGGCGCGGGCAACGTCACCGTCGAATGAATAGGCCGCGATGAAGTTCACCAGGTTGTCCGGGTGGATCATGTTTGCGCCAAAGTCAGCCCAGCTGGTGTAGGCCGTCAGCTGTAGCGCTTCGCGCATATCATTCAGGGTCGGGATGCCGAGGTCACGACCGCGCGCGATGTTGATCGCCGCGAGGTCGAGCGGTTGGCCGAGCAGCCCCTGGTTCAATGCCGGGGTCAGGAATTCGTCGATCTCGTTGGCCTGCTGATGGGTCATGCCAAGCGCGAGCGCTCCTGCACCGACATCAGCGAATTTTTCCGGCGAAAGGAAGGCTTGCTCAAGCGCCAGCCGCGTCACAGCGCCTGTCAGGCTGCCGTTCGGGTCCATGTGATCGATCGACTCGCGCAGCGTGCTGTGGCCAAAGCGATAGGCCACTTGCGAGAAATCGAGCGAAATCGTCGCATTCTCTCCGGAGTTGTAGCCCACGAACTCAGGCAGGTTCGGCGTGATCGTACGCGCAAACTGATCAACAGCCGTGTGCTGGTATTCCATCTCGACCGTCATCTTGGCGGCCTGGAAGACTTTCTCCTGATCCCAGGCAATGGCGCCATTGCCATAGATGTAGTTGCCGCTGGCGTCCTTTGATCCGGTATTGACCTGCCAGTCATGCAGGACGGTGTGCTTGTAGTTGCCGTTCTCGTCGAGCGCGACCTCGCGAGCATCCTGGGCGTAGATCGCATCGATGATGTTCTGGACTTGAAAGTTATGCTCCTCGTGGAAGACGTGGTGTACGGCGGTAAGGCCGATGTTTTCGTTCGCGCGGCCATCGCCAGCGATGTAGTGATCACCGACGGCTGCGAGCAGCAGGTCGCTTACCGCATCGTGTACGGCGGGATCGACCGGCGTGATCGACGGACCGAACTGCATGGAGGTCTTGATGCTGAAGTCGCCGAAGTTGACCCAGAAATAGAGGGCGCTGGCGCCCGTCAACTGGGCGGCAGGACTTCCCGGCCCCATCATGCCGGCGGGCACGTCGAGAAAAATCGTGCCAGCAGCGCTATCATACCCGAACGTACATCCCAGTTGTTGCGCGGCATCCGCCAGCGTCGCAATGTCCGCGCTGAAAGCAGCACCCGCATCCGGGTTGAGCGGATTGGCGAAGTGAGCGGCATCAAAACGCGGGTTCATATCGAGCAGCAGTGCTGCACCGGTTCCCGTTGCCTGAACGCCAGCCATGCTTGTGTCTGAATCGATGACGTGCCCGTGCGCATCACGCGTACGCAGGTTCTGCACGTCCTCCCACGTAAGGTCGTCGCGACCGGTGGCGATGAGGTGTGCCCGCAACTCATTCAGGGTCGGCAAGGTCGCCGTAGTTGTTTGACCCCAGGCATTGGTCCATTCACGGCTGGTATGCCCATCAAGCAGAGACATGCCCTGCTTCCATTCACCGGACACCGGATCCTGGACCCACTCGCGTAGAATCGCAGTGAGGCTCGGTTGCGAGCCGTAGGTCTGGCCTTGATCAATATAGGGCGAGGTGTGGTTGACCCATTGCGGCGTGCCATCAGGTGTGAAGCCGCTGACATTGGCGCGCGAAACGACAATCTTGGTCGCCGGCTGTCCGCTGGTCGGATCGATCACGCCATACATCGGATCGTCTGGCGCCAGATTGATCGTGATCTTGGTTCCGTCGCCGCCCTTGCCGACGAAGTCCAGGCCGTGATCGAAGAACTGGCCGAACAGCACAAACCAGCCATTCACCGGCGCGACGCCGGCATTGGTGGCCCCAATGAACCACTCGCTGTTGGCGCTGCCGTCGGCATTGAAGCTGGGCTGGGTGTCCTGCTGTCCAAGCGATTGCAGCATCCCGTAGTCGGTCACGGATGTGAATCCGTTGGCATCCTTCACCAGATGCGTGCTGCCGGGCTGGCTTTCAAATGTCACGCCTGCCGTCGTTACGGTGCGGCTGATCATTCGCGGCGTGTAGTCGACGACATTGGCATTCGTGAGGTTCGCGGCAGTCTTGGTGTAGTCTGCTGCCGCGGGGTTCGGCGGCGCAGCGAACTTGGCAGCGTAGTAGGCGTCAGGGCTCGATGCATCGAGTGGCTTCACATAGTTGTCGAAGATTACCTTCGTACGCTGCAGGAATGGAAGGTCGCTGCTGCCCCACTCCGGATTGAAGAGGTTGTTGGCGAGGCCATCGACGCTGCGGATGCCTTGAGAGGCCGTGTAGGACGAGAATGAAGTTCCGAACGCGGCTACAGCCTCGGTGGCTGTCATGCCGCTGCCGTTCCAGATGACGTTGCCCCGCGCGTCGTAGACCTCACCGGACCCGTTCCAAGCTACAATCGCATTGCCGTTCGCATCGAACAGCGGCCTGAACCCGATCTGGTTCCGCATGAATGCGAGGTCGGTATAGTTGAAAGCGAAGCTCTTCAGCGTTGTCATAGCGCAATCCACCTTTAGCGGGCGCCCGCTCCCCCCGTGGGATCCGAGTCCTGCCCCCGGGGCGGATGATTAAAGATAGTATGTATTATCTAATATCGGTTTCTCCATGAGTTACTGAACATAGTCTGACGTTCTCATGTCGAGAGATTTATGCCCCTTTTTACATATTCACTTAAGGGAACTATAATTCTGGGTTCAGGCTCGCGTCAGAACAGGGCCCGCCTCTATCGCAACACGCGGCACGCGTCGCAAACACTACAAAAACAGATACTTCTGACAGACATCAAGACAGACGAGGGCGCGTAACCCCATCTTTATCGCGCGCTGGATTGTTGGAACTCGACGACAACAATTCGGCGCAAAATACAGTACATTATCCCTTGCATTGAAACATGCGAATTTCATTGAAATATAGCACGTCTCAATACTGGCACCGTCGCTCTTTGCCGCTGACAGCAATAGGGACGGTTGATCGAGGCGGTCCAACTATTTGTGGCGCTTCAGTTTCAGCACTGCAGACAGCCCACCCAGAGAGGCAGTACCGAGCTCGACTTCGCCTTGGTAGAGCTCGACGAGATCCCGCACAATCGATAGCCCCAATCCCGTGCCCGGACGCGTTTCATCCAAGCGAATGCCTGGAGAAAACACGATCTCGCGAACCTGCGGAGGAAGGCCCGGCCCGTCGTCCTCGACAACAATGCGGACAAACGCGTCGTCGACTGCATCCGCCGTCACGATTATGCGTGACTTGGCGTACTTGAATGCGTTGTCGATCAAATTGGCGACCAGCTCGCTTAGATCTTGCCCGTCCATCGCCGCACGGATGGACGGATCAAGGCGCTGCTCGAGTTGAATTTCCTTGTTAATGTGCAGCCGGGAAAGTGCGCTGACCACGCCAGCAACTGTCTCGGCGATGTTTGATTGTGTGCCCGGAAGACGCGACACCGCCTGTGCACGCGCGCGGGCAATGTGATGATCGATATGGAGTTGCATCGCCTTGCATTGGTCAGCGATCACCAGACCGGCGGCTTTGTCACCACGCTCATCGAGCTGAAACGCCTCATCGGCGACGATGGCAAGTGGGCTCTTCAAAGCATGGGCGAGATTGCCCGCCTGCGCTCTGGCCCGCTGCAGTGAGTCTCGCTGACCTTTGATCAGTGTATTGAGCTCTGCCACAAGCGGCTGAACCTCGGTCGGGTGCTTCCCCTCAACAGACAGCGCAGCCCCCGCCCTGACTTCGCGCATGGCCTCCGCTAATCGCGAAAAAGGCGCCATGCCAAAGGTAATCAGGCCCAACACCGTTAAGAGCAGTACTGCCCCCAGCCCGCCCAGCGCCAGAAACAGGAGCTCGTCGAACTCCTTGATGGCGGCCTCGACGTGGCGAATGTCGGTGCCGACTGCAAATCGCAGCCGTCCTTCGGCTTCAGGACCGTACCGCGCGTTGATGATCATAGGCCCCGTGGGACCATCGACCCGTTCGATATGTGGCTTGACCCCTGGTTCCGCGTCTTGCGGGAGTGGGCCGATCGCCCGCCCCTGCAGAGAGCCGCTGGCGAACCTGACGCCCTCGGGACCCTGCACTTCCCAATAGAACCCCGAGAACGGCGCTTCATACCGCGGATCGCTGAACGGTAAGTGCTCCAAGGCCACACCTTGCCGGTTGAAGCGCGTGATGCGCTCTACTTCCTCAGCGTGAATCTGGAGTTCATCCTCGAACCCGGCCTCAACCTGCGTCCTGAAAATGTAGGACAATGCCAGGAATGCGGCGATCAGCGCGACAACGAGCCACACCGCCGCTGCAGCGATCAGCCTGAACCGGAGAGATTCGAACGCGCGCATACTCAGCCAAACCTATAGCCAAGACCCCTCAGGGTCTTGATCTTGTCTGCGCCAATCTTGCGGCGCAGCCGACTGATGTAGACCTCTATCGTGTTCGACTCGCGCATTCCATCGACACTGTAGAGATGCTCGACGAGTTCGTTCTGCGAAATGACGTGACGGACCCGACTCATGAAGTATTTGAGCATTCGCAGCTCGAGCGCGGTCAGTTCAAGCGGCGCGTTGGCAAGCAACACCTCCCCTGTCGCCAGATTCACTGACAGATCCTGAAATTCCAAAAGGTTGGACGCACGCCCCCAGCTGCGCCGGCGCAGAGCGTTCAGGCGCGCAATCAACTCAGGCAGGTGAAATGGCTTGGTGAGGTAGTCGTCAGCACCCTCGTTGAGCCCGCTGACCTTGTCGACCCACGTGCCGCGGGCGGTTAGCACCAAGACTGGCGTTGTAACGCCACGTGCGCGCAACTGGCGTAGAACCTCGAGCCCCGGCATGCCGGGCAAGCCAAGATCAAGCACGATGATGTCGATCTGCGGCTGCAAGCCAAGCTCGAGACCATCGTCTCCGTTGGCCGCGCGCTCAACGACAAATCCCGCCTGGGTCAGACCGCGCCCGATGCGCGTCCCCAGCTCATCATCGTCTTCCACTAACAACACGTGCACGTTCTAATCCCACCGTAACCCCAGCAACCCCTTGTAACGCGTCATACTGAAACGAACCTGAACTGCATTTTTCAGATATGGTTAAGGGCCCTTTCACCAAGGCGTCAGGGCGCTGGGCTAACAATGACCCACCCTGCAGATCGGCAGCGCAAATCCGGATGCGCAGCCATGCCGGGACTGACTTCCGGCGGACCCGTCGATAAACCCCCACCGTCGTCGGGGCCATCGGTTGAACGAAGGAGGCCGCCACGACCGTGGCGGCCTCCCATCGACATAGCAACCAATCCGCGCAGAATGGTTGCAGAAGGCCAACCAGGCAATGCTGTCGCCAATGGGCGCAATGCTTACGGGGCTTACGGGCCGCCAAGGCCGCCTTGAGTCGCCATCTGGTTCGTCGAACTCGTTGCAGGATCCAGCAGGTTGCCAGTCAGACGGCTCGGCGCCCTCATCGCACTTTGACCCCATTGACGCCTAGCCACCAGCGATCGCCGGAAGGTGGCATTCGCAGTGTCTGGCGAAGGCCACCGTGCGCAAGCCAGTTAGAGAAATCTTGGTCCCCGCGATCGAGCGCACGGCTAGGAGGGCGCCGGTTGGGAGCGGCCCGAGCGGATGATCTATAGGCCGGCGCTCCGCCTCACTTTCCCAGAAGGCGATACTGATCCGATCGGCGCACGCGCTGTCGCAGGCACTTATTGCCGATGAGGCGCGTTGCTGGTTGCGGCGTTGATTCATCAAGAGGCCAATGCCCCGCGCTTTCAAGGGAAGCAGTCTGAATCAACTCGCACGGAGGCTCTCATGATCACTCCCGTTTCCAGCGTCAGTCCCCATGTTCGCGTTGATGCCTATACAGGGGCCAGCGGGGCGCGAATCCCCGCCAGTGCCAAGATGGCGAACCTGTTTGACCTTATCGACAACTCGGGTGCAGGCGTCATCACGCGCTCGCAATTCGATGCCGCGTTCCAGACGATGCAACCGCCGCGTGATTTCAAATCACGGGGTGCGGACTCCATCTGGTCTTCACTCACGTCTGGGCAATCGAGCGGTATCACCAAGAATGATTTCATAAGTGGTATGCTGGCGCAGATGCGGTCGATGCGTGTCACCTCACCGTAACGCTTAAGACTTCTTGCTCGAACCAAAGGCATGCGGCCGACCAATCAACGGGCGACCCAGGCCGCCACACCCTGGCGTTCAAGAAATGCCTCAGCCTCGCGTCCGTGAAGCATGGCCATTGTCGCCAGAATACCGGCCTCGAGACAGGTTGGCGCCGCGACGGTTATCGAACGGGGCGGATCGCAGACAGGCCAACCAGTGCGAGGATCAAGAATGTGACTGTAGCGAACACCGTCCCTCAGCAGGAAGCGTCGAGCATCGCCGCTCGTGGCGAGCGCTCCGTCGGCGATTTCAAGAACCCCGTCGCGGTCACGCTCGTCTGCCACCGACTCGATCGCTACGCGCCAGCGGGCGCCGTCAGCGTGAGGACCTGATACGCGGAGGTCACCGCCAAAATTGACCAGCACCGGAACGCGGCTTTCCGCGACCACCTTCGCGACGACCAAATCGACAGCGTATTCCTTTCCGATGCCACCCAGATCGAGCTCCATGCCGACAGGTAGAGTCAGCATTGGACGCGTCCACTCCACGCGCGACCATCCGATGTATGGCAGGAGCTCGTCGATCTGCGCCTGCGGTGGCACCAGATCTGAACCATCGAATTTCCAGGCTCGTCGCAAGACCCCGGATGTCAAATCGAATAGGCCATCACTGAGCCGCCAACATTGATCGGCATAATCGAGGAGGCCCGCCGTCTCTTCATCGACCGCTGACGGACGTCCGCCGGATGCGTTGATTGTGGAAAGGACGCTGTCTGTGCGGTAGCGGCTGAATTTGGCTTCGATGCGATGAGCCTCCTGCTCCGCAACCTGCCCCAGTCGAAGCGCCTCGTCCCGCTCATGCGTATCGACATGGATCTCGCAGGGAGAGGCCATGGCTGCGAACACGTAGACAAAGCCAGATTCTGTCGACGTCAGGGTCATAAGCGCAAATGAACTCCAGGCGCATCTTCCCGTCTACCTGAATGCGATGCTCAAGCCGAGCATCACGCTGGTCGCGTGCGAACCCGAAAACAGATCCTGGGTCGCAAGATAGCCAGGCGCGCCGGACGTGTTTGTGTCCCCTGTCTGTTTGTAATCCTGTACCTGAAGGTAGATTTCGTTCGTCGGAGTGAATTTGAAGCCTAGTTTCAGATTGGCGGAGATCGCGGAGAATGCGTCGAGGCGGCTGTCAGAACTCGCAAAATCTGGCACGGCCTGCCCTCCCAGCAGGTAGTTATGGAAGAAATCTGCCGCAGACTGTTTGTAGTATCGCACGCCCGGTTCGACATAGAAGCGGGGACCAAACTGAACGCGGTCGGACAACTCTACAGTGGCGGAATTGATGCCCCAATCATCGTGATAGGCGCGCGCCGAAAGATCGACGAAAGTTGGGCCCAGCGCGATCTTGTTTCCGAAATAGATACTCTGGCGGAGGCGCGAGTCGGGACGGGATTCGTAAAGATACCGCAACGGGCCGCCGGTCGTCGGATCAACGACAGAGACGATCCGGTAGGGATCCGATTGATAGCCCGTTGTCTGTCCGACGCTGTAATTGAGCTGAGTGAGCCAGTAACGGTTCACCACCTGCGTGACGCCAGCAACGAGATTTATCACGTCCTTGGTTTGGTCCGATCCCTTTATGTTGGCATTCATGACGCGCAGGGGCGTTGGAATGCCGAAAGCAGGGCTGGAGATGTCGTGCTCGTAGTTGAGGCTCGCCGAAACAGTGGTGCTGTGCTGGTTGAAATCCTTCGATAGCCCGACATTCGCAAGATAGGACTGGTAGTCAGTCTCGTGCGAGTAGCCTCCTCCGATTGACGCGCGCGTCGTCTCGTCGAGTGGACGTGAGTAGCTCAGATCAATTGCGTAGCGCTGGTCCTGGAAACCTTGATCCACTGGAAGTTCGCCAGAGGGCACGGTGTACTGGCGTGCGACAGTGCCTGTTCCTGGAATGGTTACGAGCACGCTTCGACCCGATGCGCTTGTAGTCGTGGATGTCGTGCCTGGCGTATGTGCGGGTGTCGTAAACGTCTGCGCCGAACGCCAGGGCGTAGCGCCGTTCGGAGAGGCCCCGGTAAGGGAGTCATAAGTAAATCTGGCGCTGAGCGTTTGACCGTCGCTGCCATTGAGAGTGGCGCTCATCACCGGCTCGATCGCCTTAACCCGACCGCCAGCCTCTTGGTAGAAAAGGACCGCGCTGTCGATCCGCGTCAGACCGCTGTTCACGTCTGTGCCGGTTTCAAAATCCTGCTCGGCGGTGGAAGTTGACGGCTGAGGGCTGATCCGGACGGTTTCTGGCGTCTGCGCGTTTGCCGCCCCCGCAAGCAGGTTGGCCGTCATCAAGCCCAACGCACTGCGCAGGACTGCACCCTTCATTCGCTTTTGCATCAGTTGCACCCACAGCCTCCGCCGTCCGAGGAGCGACCGCCGCTGGAGCCTTCTTTGCTGAAGTAGATATGCTCCTCGAAGGCCGTGAGATTGGGATGGGTGTCGAACTGCATGGCGCGCTTGGCCATCAGATCACGATCCCAGGGATCGACTGCGCAGCCGCCCAGGAGGGCCGTCGTGGCGGCCAGCGCTCCGGAGACAAACAAGAGGCGGCGGGCGCCCCGTCGCGAAGAGTCATTTTGCACGGCGCGCCTCCGCGATATGAGCTTCGTATGTCGGCTCCTTCTCGATGAAGAAGCCCTCGTGACTGAAAAGGGTCTTACCGTCCCGACCGATCACGAAAGATGACGGCATGCCCTTCACGCCGAATTTCCGAGCTATGGCGCCGTCGGAATCATAGATGACCGGTACGCCTCCCCCGACGCGCTTCAGAAAGGCATCCGCCTTTTCCCGCTCGTGATCCACATTGACGGCGATGAGCACGAAGTCGTCGGCCGGCATGCGCTTCTCCAGCGCGGACATCCACGGAAACGACTCCTGGCAGGGGCCACACCAGGACGCCCAGAAGTCGACGTAGACGACCTTTCCTTTGTATTTCGAGAGATCGAGATCGCCAGCAGGCGTCTCGGCGACAGCAGCGCTCGATATGGCCAGCGACATGCACAGCGGCGCTAGCAAGCGGCGCAAAAGTCGCGCGTGTCGCGCCGCAAGAACCAGCAATGGTTCAGTCCGCATGATCGCGGGAGCCGGTAAAAGGGTCATGCTCTACCTGTTCTACGGGAACTGTACTTTCCGGAGGGACAAACGCGGCGCGCGAGGCGCCGCGTCAGAGATCAAGCGTCAACGTCCACAAGTTGCCCCTGGCCGGCCGGCAACGCGCCTTTGGTACGTTGCGCATCGACATCACCGTCCCGATCGGGATCGACGTTGCGAGACACGTTGGCGTTCTGGGTGGAAGCGATGTTCTGAAGCGATAGCTGCGATGACACAGGTGAAATAGTCATACGGATTCTCCGTGGAGGCGGCCACAAAAGCCGCCATGTCCCTACGACGCCGCCAACGCCGCATCGCCTCAGGCGCCTACGGATAGGCACCGCGTCCATTTCGTCGCAGGGTCAGAAATCGTAGCGAAGCGAGATCCCGATGGTGCGGGGCTTCTGCGGCGTAAGAAGCGATGAAGCCGATCGGTAGGGATTGCCGACTGCAAATGTCGCCGCATCGGAATCGGCGGCGTTCGATACGTATGCTAGCGCTCGCCAGGACCCGAGCGTCACGCCTACTCTCATTTCAGTGTCAAAATAGTCGCCAACACGCTGGTCACTGCCGAAGCCAGCTACCGCCGGTCCGACGTAGCCAACGCTTGCCTCGGCAAACAGGTCGGTATCACGGCCAAGAAGATCCATGCGCCAGTCGTATCGCGCGGACATGCTGGCCGAGTATTCGGCGGAGCCGGGCAAGCCACCCGCCCGGGCAGCCGTGAATGACGGATCAGGTTTATTCAGCTCTGGCTCGTTCAAAAGCAGGTGGAAATTCAGCTCGAGGTCGGCGATCGGCCAGTAACGCGCGTCCAGTTCGCTGCCAACAACGCGCGCATCGCCGGCGTTTCCCGTGTAGTCGAACCCGCGCGCGAACAAGGCGTCGCTCTGTACGTTGCGCCAGTCGCTGCCGAAGAGAACTCCGCCAACCTCTAGCGAACCATCGAACCATGTCCCTCGCATGCCGAACTCATAGGTCCAGATTTCATCGCCTCCATAGCGGCGATAGGGCTGAACGGGTCCCGCTGAAGGGATTGCGATGAGCCCGCCCGTGTTGACGCCTGCCCCGCGATAGCCTTCGGCTGCAGAAACGTAGACGAGCACGTCCGGCCATGGCTGATAACTGAGCCGGATATCAGGCGCCGCGCCGCTCTCTGTTATCTTGTCCGCAACATCGAATGGGCCCAACGGTGTGCTGGTCTGAATCTGGGAAGTGGCCGAAAGCGAAGAGCGGAACAGGCGAACACCGGTGCTTAACGATACCTGATCGCCCAGTGGCCAAGTCACTTCGCCGAAGACGGCGAGTTCGTCGATCAGGTCTCGACGCAGTTCGAGATAGCGCGAGACGGGCGATGCCGAACCCGGTGCATCGATCACGCTGACGGAGCGCTGATTGTCACCATCGGCGTAGAATAACCCGACAAACCATGGAACTGGAGCATCGGGTTTCGAATTCAGGCGCGTCTCATTGAGCAGGATCGAAAGGTTGTCAAAGCCATCCAGGGCCTGCGCAATGCCCGGCGACGCCAGGATGTCCGGAAGGGCGCCGGTCGTCTCGAACCGGCTCTTGAACTGATGTCGCACAAGGGATGTCGATGATGTCAGCTCCGCCCAGTCCCATGCGCCGCGCACGGTAATGGCGCTCATGGCAAAGTCATTGTCGTGTGGCTCAAGCATCGAAACGCCGCGATCCGATCCACTGGATCCGGCAATGATGTATTGGGAGTCACGCGTTGACGTTTCCTGCTCAACTTCTGTCAATTCGACCGACCAGGTGTCGTCGAACCTGGCGAGCAGGTTTATGCGACCGCCACTGCGGTGGCTGGCGTTCGCATTGCTTCGGCCAGCAGCGGCGCTGTCGAGCCAGCCACCAATGCGTTCGTCATAGAAGACAGCACGGATGCCCACGACATCCTCGATCAATGGCTGGTTCAGGACAAGGTCGACGCTATTGCCAATGTCTCCCGATTGCGTTCCGTCAGCTGCGACCTGAAGCGATCCTTCGAACGAATCCAGTCGGACCTTATTGGCCTGGAGATGTACGATACCGCCAAGCGAACCGGCGCCGTAGAGCGCACCCTGCGGCCCTTTCAGCACTTCGATTCCCCGGAGATCAGTTGGTCGGAGATCGGGATCCGGCGCGCCGTAGGTGATGCGTGTGTCGTTGAAATAGATGCCAGTCAGCGACTGCGCCCGCCCCGTCGAAGCGCCATCGGAGAGGCCCCGCAGGATGATTTTGTCACGCCCCGTCCCCAGGTTCGTGAAGGACATTCCGTTCACATGCAGCGCCAGGTCCCGATCGCTTGTGATGCCAAGGGTATCCACGTCGTGACCGTCTAGCTGCGTGACATCACGCGGGATCTCGTCTGCGGTCGTCGTCAGTCTGGCTGACACCACCACGACGTCTTCGCCTTCCACCTCGGACCTGCGAGAACGGGAAATCGGCAGCTGGTCAGCAACGATGCGATAGGCATGGGCGCCAACGGATTCGGCGTGGAAGTGGGCGCCAACGAGCAGGCGGTGCAGCCCCTCCTCGGCGCTGAAATTCCCACGTAAGGCGTTGGACTGAAGGTGGCCAAAACCTTCCGCCGGCAGCGACAGAGATATGTTCGCCTGAACCGCAAAACGATCGAGAGCATCTTCAAGAGGCAGAGGGGGCAGATCGATCGTCGCAACACTTTGCGCGCAGGCTGGCGACGACAGGTAGAGGGCGCCAAGCGCCGCAGGGCCGATCAGGCGTAGCTGGCGCGAGACGTTCATTTAGTCCTCAAACTGATCGCCTCCTTGCCCTCTTCCGATCGAACCGGGAAGAATGCCTCCAGCTGACCTACCATATTGGCGCTGCTGCCGATCACCAATACACCTGAAAAGCGCAGTCCTGCAGAAGTTGCATCTGCCAGTTTTATAGGTTTCACGGCGTAGTCATTAAGCCGCTCAACGACTTCCGAGAGCGACGCATTGTGGAAAACCAGCCGGCCGCCCTGCCAGGCAAAGGAATCGTCAGGGTTCACTTTGGACACAACCGCCCGCTGGGCCACGCGATCAAGTCGCATTTGCTCTCCGGCGGGCAATTCGACAGGCTGGCCCGCAGCCAGCTCAACCCGTACGCGGCCGGCACGAACCGTCACGACAAGCTTGTCGTTGGCGCTCAGCACGTTGAACTCGGTTCCCAGATCGACAATCGTCTCTTTTCCAGCTGTGAGCCGAAAAGGACGCGCTGGATCATGGGCAACCTTGAACGCGGCCTCGCCGGAGGCGAGTTCGACCTTCCGCTCCGCCGCGCCGAGCTGAACGCGGATCATGGCGCCCCGATTGAGCGTCACTTCGGATCCGTCAGCCAGCTTGACCGTTCGCGTTCCTTCGCCAGGCGCCGCATAGGCGATCGCTTCGATCTGTGTCGATGGCGACACAACGCCGGTCAGCGAGGGAATCGCAAAGAATGCAACGGCGGCCGCAGCCGCAAGCCCGCCCCCCCATGCAAGCCAGACCGTCCTGGGGCGGTTGCGTTTCACATCGGCGAGTGCTCGCACCGGGGAAACCCGCCCGGTTGGTTCAAGGCTGATACGCAGCTCCGCCGCATGATCGTCAACAGACGCCATCGCAGCTTCGACGCGGTCATACGCCTCGCGATTGCCGGGCGTTGCAAGCCAGGCCTCAAAGCCACGCCAGTCTGCTTCGGAAACCATGTCCGATGCAAAACGCGCGGCCCATGCGGCAGCCTCATCCAACGCGACGCTGATTGTCTTTTGCTCCCGCGTCATAGCCACCCTGCCTCAGGCCGTAGACGCCTGCACAAACAAAGACGCCGCCAATCGGCCAGCACCTTCACCCTCTCAATGACGCCTGGATACACTTGTGTCATTCGCGCAACTCCGCGATCTGGCGCAGGGCAGCCATCATGTGCTTCTCGACGGCGCTGCGCGAAATCCCAAGGCTCTCGGCAACCTCCCCGTAGGAGAGCCCCTTGAGCTTGTGCATGACGAAGACGCGCTGGCGCTGCTCGGGCATTGCCTTGATCAATTGCATCAGACGGGCCACGCGCTGGCGCCCCTCCAAGGTCTGCTCCGGAGACGGCTCTCCGGTCTCATCCTCGTTCGCGCCCGCACCGCGAACCTGATTCACCATGTGATAGCTGTCGTCACGGGCACGGGACCGACGTGACGAACGCGCCCGGTCCAGCATCAGGTTCGTTCCAGTCCGGTAAAGGAAAGCCGCCGGATTCTCGACGTCGCCTATGCCGTGCAGCCTGATCCAGATCTCTTGGACGATATCCTCTGCGTCGCTGGCGGAAGACGTGCGCAGGGTGAAAAAGCGCACGAGATCGCGGCGCTTCTCCATATAGAGCCTCATCAAAGGCGATTGTTCGGACTCGTCCAGCGCCATGAACACAGCCTATGCGATCTCGCCCGCGCGGATGCAACCGGCCAAACCGTTACATCCCGGGCGTCTGCCAAGGCGCTTCGCCGAGGCAACGACCAAATTGGGTACTCGCCGCCTGTCTTGCACGTGCCCGCTGTTGGCGGTCCATCGCCATATGAGGCGCGCGGTGGATGGCGGCGTCTTTGGTTTGAGGCGCGACAAGTGCAGCTGAAGGCCGGGAGTCAATCTTGCATCACCGTCTGGCCTTGTCGCCACTCGCCGATCAACCGATCGAAAAGGCGGGGGCGTGCGGACATGTGGTGCGCTCCCGAATAATGGCGGGCATCGTCGCGCTGGCGCTCTGCTCTTACTCAATAGCCGGCTGCGTCGTCGCGAGCCACGGGAAGATGCCCCAGGTGAACCTGCAGACCCTGGCGGGACTGGCGAGTTCGGTGACGGCCGGCTTCATCGACACAGATGACGGCCCTGTTTGAAAAACACTCAGCGGCGGACTGAGGCGCCCAGCGTCTGGCGGCGTCTCTGCTCACGACGCCCGGCTTTCTGTCGGGCCCGCGGTGTATTCAGCGGTCTGCGCGCATCGGGCGACAACATCATGCCGACGGAGAGGCCGAGCTTGAGTTTGTCCCTCCCGATGCAGCCGGCGCAGACGAGTGCTCGTATCAATAGCGTGATTGCGTTATTCGTCGCGATCACATGCGTGAAGCTACTCGCGGCCGGGCTGATACCGCTCTCGGGCGATGAAGCATTATACTGGCTCTATTCAAAGCATCTTTCTGCCGGGTTCGTCGACCATCCGGGCATGAATCCGCTGATGATCCGGGTAGGCGCAACGCTCTTTGGTGACACGCCATTCGGTGTTCGCTTTGTGGCAGTCCTGACGGGCCTGCCCGCCACGTGGGCGGTCTGGCGGGCCGCAACGCTCCTCACAAAAAGCGATGCCGTAGGCGCCACTGCGGCGCTGCTCTTCAACGTAACAGCAGTGATGACGATCGGTTCGATCGCCGCGACGTCCGATCCCTACGTAGTTACAGCCGCAGCCTTCATTCTCTACTTTCTCGCAAGACTTGATGCGTCCGGCAACGGTTGCTGGTGGCTTGCCATTGGCGCGGCATTCGGTCTTGGCATGTGCTCCAAGTACACGACGGCATTTTTTGCGATCAGCATCCTGGCATGGGTGATCATTGTTCCGAAAAACCG
>CANJXY010000057.1 GCA_947478925.1 Hyphomonadaceae bacterium
AGGCAACGATCTCTATCACGAGATGGTCGAGTCGGGCGTGAACCAGGCTGGCGGCGGCGGCACGTCGCGCTGCTCGCTGGTGTTCGGCCAGATGAACGAGCCGCCGGGCGCGCGCGCGCGCGTCGCCCTCACCGGCCTCACGATCGCTGAAAACTTCCGCGACCAGGGCAAGGACATTCTGTTCTTTGTCGACAACATCTTCCGTTTCACGCAGGCCGGTTCGGAAATGTCGGCGCTGCTCGGCCGTATTCCGTCGGCCGTGGGCTATCAGCCGACGCTCGCGACGGATATGGGCGCGCTGCAGGAACGCATCACCTCGACAACCAAGGGTTCGATCACCTCGGTGCAGGCCATCTATGTGCCGGCCGACGACTTGACCGACCCCGCGCCGGCCGCATCGTTCGCGCACTTGGACGCGCAGACCGTGCTGAACCGCGCGATCTCGGAAAAGGGTATCTACCCGGCCGTCGACCCGCTGGACTCGTCCTCGCGTATCCTCGACCCGAACGTTGTCGGACAGGAACACTATGACACCGCGCGCGGCGTCCAGGAGATCCTGCAGAAGTACAAGTCGCTGCAGGACATCATCGCCATTCTCGGCATGGACGAGCTGTCAGAAGAAGACAAAATGGTTGTGGCGCGCGCGCGCAAGATCGAGCGCTTCCTCAGCCAGCCCTTCTTCGTGGCCTCGCAGTTCACCAACCTCGAAGGCCAGTTCGTCGCGGTGGCCGACACCGTGAAAGGCTTCAAGGAAATTCTCGAAGGCAAGTATGACGACATTCCGGAACAGGCGTTCCTTATGTGCGGCAAGATTGAGGACGTGATCGCCAAGGCCCAGAAGATGGCGGCCGAAGCGGCCTGATCGTTCCAATCAGTTTGAAAGTTTGAGACAGGCGCAGGAGCGATCCGCGCCTGTCTTCATTTCAGGAAACAGCGGCGAGCGCTGTTTCCATCACGCGATCTTGGCCCGCGGCGATGTCCTGCGCTGTCACCGCGACTGCGATGTCGGGCGTGAGCCCAGCGTCAGGCTTCGGCGTGAGCGGGAAGCGACCGATCAGCGGTACGTCGGCTTCGAGGCCGGAGCCGGGCAGTTCGAGAAAGAAGAACGCGCCGCCATTGATGCCACGCTGGTTGCCGCCGGTTGGGCCGCCGCAGAGTTTGCCGAGGCCAAGTTTCTGGATGCGCTGCGCGAACTGGAAGGTGGCCGAGCTGTTCTGTGCATCCGTGAGCACGACGACCTTGCCGGTGAAGCGCGGGCCTTTGGGCGTGATGACTTCGATGTCGCCGCCGTCTGCCTTCAGCCGGTAGAAACCCGTGCCGAGTTCGACGGCGTCATCGCCCCAGTTGCGGAAGGAGTTGTCCCAGGTCTTGAGGAAGGGGTCGAGATCCGACGGCGTGGTGCGATAGCGGACGCGGCGTTCCTCGCCATCGAGCGGCAGGTCTTTGTCGATGAGACGCGCCATGATGTCGTGCCCGCAATCGAGTCCGCCCTCATTGCCGCGCACATCGATGATGAGACCTCCAGCGTTGGCGCTGGCGATCTGGGCAAAGACGCCGTCCAGAAAGCCACGCCAGTCCCACTTGCTGTCATAAAGCGCCCAGTTGGGCGTCGTGAGTACGCCGACTGCATCCTGCATCGCGAACGTCCATTGCGGCGCGTCGGGATCGGTCTCGATGTGCATTGCGCGCGTACGCTCTTCGAGGCCGTGTGGGGCTACGATGATGGCGCGTTCAATCCCGTCCGGCGTGCGGACACGCAGGGCGAAGCCATCGGCATGCGTCGGGAAGAGTAAAGGATAAAAGACATCGAATGTCTCGATGCCATCATAGCCCCGAACTTCGAGAAGCGCGCGGCGCTTGATGTCGTTGCCGCCGTCGGCGCGAGCATAGGGCATGAGTGCAGCGAGGATACGGTCGGTGGCGATGCCGTCGACGGCGAGGATCTGCGTGCCGGGCACGAGCGCTGCTGCGTCGGAGAGATTTCGCGTGACCACCACGCTGTCGCCGAGCCAGCGAAAGTGGAAGGGGAGGCGGTTGTGCCCCTGGAAGAGTGTTTTGGCGACTGTGGCCGACTGGTTGAAGAAGTTCGCGTAGGTGTGTCCGCAGCGGACCGTGCCGAGGAAATGCGAGAGGGTGAGATAGGCCTGACCCATGGATTGGGCAGCGCTGAAGTCACGTTCGAGTTGGTCGAAGCGGACGGACATCTCGGCTGGCGTGGAATAACGGTAGAGGCCGGGGTGAAGCTGTTCGTAGGCGCGCCGCAGGATGGCGATATCATCCCGGGTATCGGCGCCCTGCAGCATGTGGCCGGTTGATGCCGCCGGGAGCGGCGCGGACGGCAATGTCATGCAGGCAACTGGCGTCGCAGCGAGAGCGGCAAGAACGGCGCGGCGGCTCAAGCTGGGTTTCATGGGCTTGATACGGCGACCGTGGCCTGGCGGTTCACCTGGCTGGAGTCTGAGTGCGGCAGTCGCTAGAGTCGGGTTGATCGGGAGAACACGGAATGAAGAGATCTGGCTTGCTACTGGCTGCCGCGATCGCGTTGACGCTGCCGGCCTTCGCCCAGCGCGCGGCGGTGTCCGCCGACCTGTCGCCCGAGGCTGCGGGGCAGGCGTTCCGGCGCGCTGTGGTGGATGGCTGCGTCCAGGCAGTTACGGGGGCCGGCGTGAGTTCGGTCGCGGCAGCACGCGACGGGCGGCTGCAACCCACGCAGGATGCCGAGACACGGCGTCAGGCAGGCGCGGGCGCGAGCGAGACAGTCTGGGAAGTCGCCGAGGCGCGCGGCGTTGTGACCGTCCGCGAAACGGCGGGACGCTGCGTTGCGGCGGTCTATGGTCCACCATCGGCGCCGACGATCATGAATGTCGCGCAGGCATTGTCGACAGGAGGGTTCGAAGCGTTGGCGGGAACAACGTCTTCCGGCGGCGGCTTCATGCAGACGCTGGTCGGATCAAGCAGTGGTAAGCGCGTGACCGTGCAGCTTTCAGGCGCCGAGCCAGGCGCGCCGGGCAACCGGTCAACGTTCAGCGTCGTCACCGCAACCGTGTTCGCGCAGTAGAATTCACTGAAACGCATGCTCGACATGGAACCCGTGGGCGACATTATTCTGCTGCTGGCGCGCATCGGCGCGGTCGCATGGCCGGCGCTGCTGCTGTTCGGGCTGTGGCGCGGGCTCAAGCGCGGACGTGGGCCGGGATGGATCGGCTGGAGCGCCATCACACTGGTCAGCGTGATGTGGCTGGTCGGCATCCGCGCTTTCCTCTGGGAGCCCGAGACGCTGGAGGTGCGCCGCGTCGAGGTGGCGAGCCGGACATGGAGCGGGCCGCCCCTTCGCATTGGGGTGATCTCCGACACGCACACCGATGGGCCGCATGTCGGACTGCGCGGGCTTAACGCCGTGATCGACCGGATGATGGCGGAGCAGCCTGACATCGTGGTGCTGCTCGGCGATTTCGTGGACGGCCATGCGCCATCGGCCGAGCGCAGCGAAGGCCAGCGCCAGACGATCAATGAAGGGCTCGCGGCCTTCAACCGACTGAAGGCTCCCCTCGGCGTCTGGGCTGTGCTCGGCAATCACGACTGGTGGTATGATCCCGGCGCAGTGGAGCAGGGGCTTGTCGCGGCCGGCGTGCAGGTGCTGGAGAACCAGCGGGTGCGCATACCCCGTGCGGGCGGCGTGTTCTGGCTGGGCGGGCTTGCCGACTATGAATCGAAACGCACCCAGCCCTCCTACATCGAGACCCTGCAGGGCCTCGAGGAGAGCGAACCCGTGATTGTGATGGCGCACTGGCCCGACGTGTTCTCGACCGCGCCGCAACGCGTGGCGCTGACGCTGGTGGGCCATTCTCATTGCGGCCAGGTGAGCCTGCCATTCATCGGCCGGCCGATAAACGTCTCGCCCGGGTCGGAGCGCTGGCCGTGCGGTCTCTACGAGGATCGTGGGCGCTGGCTCTATGTGTCGGGCGGGGTTGGCACGTCGGTGCTGCCGGCGCGTCTCAACCAACCCCCTGAAATTGCTGTGGTTACGTTGCGCGCCTTTTAGTCAAACTGCCGCCTTTACAGGGGTTTCAGGCCTGATAGACCGACCCCGCAACGGGGACATCTTCCCAGGAATTGGCCATGGCTGACACGCTCCATTTCTCGCTGGTTTCGCCCGAGCGCGAGCTGTTTTCCGGCGACGTGAAGCAGGTCGATGCTCCCGGCGTTGAAGGCGAATTCGGTGTCCTGCCGAAGCATGCGCCGTTCATGACCGTGCTGAAGCCAGGCGTCGTCCGCATCCATGAAGACACCGGCGTGACGCCGGTGTTCGTGCGCGGCGGTTTTGCCGACGTCACGCCTGCGGGCCTGACCATCCTCGCCGAAGAAGCCGTGCGCCTTGCCGACGTCGACGCCACCGACATAGACGCGCAGATCGTGCGGGTTCGCTCGGACGCCAACGATCCGGGCGACGAGACCCGCCGCAAGCGCGCGGCCGAGCGTCTTGTCTATCTCGAAGCACTGCGCGCCGCGCTTAACTAGGTTCACGCAATCGGACGGCCGCTTACGCCGGTCAGGCTGATCGGGCGGGCTTGGGCACGCCGTCTGGCGCGACGCTAATCCGCCGTCGTCCACTTCGCGAAGCCGGCAGCGACTTCGTGATAGACCGCAGCCTTGAACGGAATGACGAGGCCGGGCGCAGCCTTGAGGTCGGCCCATTTCCAAGCATCGAATTCCACGGTGTGCTTGTCGAGCCGGAAATCCGTGTCGGAGCCCATGAAACGGTAGGCGAACCATTTCTGGCGCTGGCCGTAATATGGGCCCGTGAGGCGGGCCTTCAGCGCAGGCGGGAAATCGTAGAACAGCCAGGGCTCGAACTCTTCGAGCAGCTCGACCTGATCCGGTTCAAGCCCGGTTTCCTCGCCGAGTTCGCGGAGGGCTGCCTGCGATGGCGTCTCGCCGCGGTCGATGCCGCCCTGCGGCATCTGCCAGGCATAGCGCATGTCGTCTTTGCGTGCGCCGACGCGCCGGCCAAGCCAGACATGGCCTTTGCGGGAGAAGATCGCGATGCCGACATTGGGTCGATAGAGCGACGGGTCGCGGCCGCCTTGGTGTGGCTGGGCCTGATGCGGCTCGCTCACGGACGGGTCACGACGCCTGCCGCCGACGATGCGGGAGCCAGCTGGTAGCCCTTGGCTTTGAGGCTTTCGGCCCACAGGCGGAACTGTTCGATGGTGACCGGGTAGGCGAAGCCGACGCCGATCGCCTCGCCGTTCTGAATGGCGAGCGCTTCGAGGGCGAGCAGTTCGCGATCGATCGAGTCCGCGTTGAGATCGGCGTCTACGATGCGGTCGGCGACGGTGAAGTCGAGGCCGGTGGCGTTGGCCGCCTGCGGCAGGGCCGAGCGCGCTGCGGCGCCATCGTGCACGAAAATCAGGCCGCGATCCTTCAGCACCTTCATCACTGGCTGGGCCGCGGCGGCGTCGGTCGCGAAGCGCGCGCCCTGATAGTTGGTGACGCCGAAATACCCGGTGGCCTTGCCGAGCAGCACGTTGAGGCGGCGGACGTTCTCCTCCGGCTTGGCGCTGGTCACCAGCGTCAGCGGGCCGGTGTCGACGTTCGGATAGTCATAGGCTTCCATCGGCAGCTCGAGCAGGACTTCGTGACCGGCGGCGCGCGCCTTGTTGATCCAGTCCTGCAGGTTCGGCGAGTACGGGACGAAGGACAATGTCACTTCCGGCGGCAGCTCGTTGATCGCAGCCAACGTGTGTTTCTGCGTCATGCCGAGACCGCCGACGATCAGGGCGATGCGCGGTGTGCCGCCTGTCGCGGCGAACGGGCGGGCATAGGCTTGCGCCGGCGTGCGGCCATCGGGGCCTATCTTCGGCAGGTCGCCCGCGCCGGTGCGCTCGACGAAACCGGAGATGGGTGCGCGCGGCAGGGACTTCGCGGTCGTGCCGGCATTGGACGCAATCTCGGTGATGGTCATCGACGGCTCGGCCCCATCGCCGCCTTCGGCGTCGAGCGCAGAGTCGGCGTCCGAGGCATCGGCGTATTCGATGCCGAGCGTTGGCTTGGTCGCGCTGGCGTCAAGCGCTTCGAGAGCAGAGCGGTTCTTGAGGAGCGGGGGCGGGCCATTCTGTTCGGAGTAGAGCGCGAGTTCGACGCGCGGGGCCGCGGCCGATTCATCACCGAACAGGAAGGTTGCTCCAACCGCGCCTGCGCCCAGCGTCCCGAACACCGCGAGGCCCAACGCGGCATGGCTGAGGCCGGTGCGAATGGCGGAGCTTTCGGTGATGCGAGTGGTGGCGACCCGGGTGGCGGACATGGCATTCTCTCGACAACGCGACGAACCACCGATTCTGCGGTCTGCATCGTTAAGAACGTGGAAATGTAGCTGCGGTGTTTTTGTCCTGATGCGACTGTAAGTATTGGGCTTTTTGAGATCTATCGATGCGTTTTTCAGTTGGGCCTGCTCCGGCGGTCATGCCGTCTGCTGTTTATGGACCACCAAGCTGGTCGATCGCGTCGTTGCTGATCTGGGGACCTGCGGAGGAGATCCCCGCATAGACAGCGTGCGGATCCGCGTCTCTCGCGTTCTGGGTTGGCTTGCATCGGGCATGTCGGGGGAGGATTTCGAGGTCCGCCTCGCCTCCGGTGCCGCCATGACGGACGGCCTGTCGACACTCGCTAAAGTTCATAGTCGGTGAAAACCTTCCGTGGCGTGTCGCTGCCCTGATTTTCCGGGGTGGTCACTTGGCCCAACATGCTTGCGACCTGGGGCTTCGCGGTCAGCCGGATGCAGCCCTCTGATCCGGCACCGTGCACCCGTCGGCGCATGCCAGCACACGCGACGTCGACTTCTTGGCGCAGTCGGTCGCCCGTAACGATGTATCGGTTGTTCGCTCGCCGATCGGCAATCGCCCAACTGCCGTCCTGCTGGCGCGCCTGGAGCGATATGGCCGTCCCTCGAAAGCAGCTTGCAGGCTGGTGAGCGTGCCATCGAGACTGGATAGCAAAAAGGCCCGGCTAACTGCCGGGCCTTTCTGTGTTTCGGTTTGCCTGCCTTACGGCGTGACGGTCGCTGGGGTTGCCGCCATTGCATTCGAGGCGCCCGGCGCGGCCTTACCGGCGCGGAGCAGAGCGACAGCCTGGTCGAGCTGATAGTCCTCGCCCTTGTAGTCGGCCGGCGGCATGTCGGTCGGAACATGCGGCGGCTTGCGCTCGGCGCCTTGTTCGTTCTGAAGCGCGTGCGGCAGGGACGCCTCGGTGAAGCGGGCGGCGCGGGTTTTCAGCTCAGCAATGTCCTTGTCAGACAGGCGGACCGGCGCGACCTCGAAATCGGGGTCAATGCCTGCGCCCTGGATCGAGCGGCCAGCCGGCGTGTAGTAGCGGGAGGTGGTCAGACGCATCGCGCCCTTGCCCGGTCCGAGCGGCAGAACGGTTTGCACCGAGCCTTTGCCGAACGAGGTGACGCCCATGATCACCGCACGTTTGCGATCCTGTAGGGCGCCTGCGACGATCTCGGCCGCAGAAGCGGAGCCGCCGTTCACGAGCACGACGATCGGGACGTCAGGGAAGCGGGTCGCTCGCACTGCGTTGTAGCGGCGCTGGTCGCCTTCGCGGCGGCCACGGGTGGAGACGACTTCGCCGCCATTGACGAAGCGCGAGGTGACTTCGATCGAGGCTTCGAGCAGGCCGCCGGGGTTGTCGCGCAGGTCGAGGACGAGGCCCTTGAACTGGCCCTTCACGTCCTTGCGGACTTTCTCCATCGCGCCATCGAGCGCCTTCACAGTCTGCTCGTTGAAGGTGGTGATGCGGATATAGCCGACATCGCCGATGGCTTTGGATTTCACCACTTCGGGGCGGATCACTTCGCGCGTCAGGCTGACGTCGAACGGTTCGACGCCGTCGCGGACGACCGTGACGGCGAGCGGCGCGCCAACCGGGCCACGCATCTGCTTGACGGCGTCATTGAGCGGCAGGCCGACAATCGACTTCCCGTCGATGGCGGTGAGGAAGTCGCCGGACTTGATGCCGGCGCGCGCGGCGGGCGTGCCGTCCATCGGCGAGACCACCTTCACGAAGCCATCCTGCGCGGTGACCTCGATGCCAAGACCGCCGTATTCGCCGGAGGTTTGCGTCTGCATGTCCTTGAAGTCTTCGGGGTCGAGATAGGACGAGTGCGGGTCGAGCGAGGCGAGCATGCCGTTGATGGCGGCTTCCACCGCCTCGTTCGTGTCGAACTCGGTGACGTAATTGGCCTGGGCTTTCGCGAGGATGTCCGCGAACAGGTCGAGCTGCTGGTAAACCTCAGCCTTCTTGGCCGACTGGTTCGTCGTCACGGCGAACGCCGAAACGCCAACAGTCGCCGCCAAAAGTCCGGCGCCAATAACCGGGGCCAACCACCACTTGCGCATGCTGCGCTGCTCCTTTGTTCGACCCGACGTCCGCTCTCACTTTGACGCCATCTACGTGAAGTTCAACATGCCGAGGCGTCGCGCGGCCTGTTTTCCGCATCAACTTCTGGTTTTGTCGCGGCTTTCGGCCAAGAGCGCGGTCGAACTGTTAACCGCGCCTGGCCAGCCAGGTTTCCGGATCCACAGGCTCACCCTTCCGCCTTACCTCCAGATAAAGTTCAGGAGAGGGCGACTTCCTGTCAGCCATGCGGCCGATCGGTTCCCCCGCGAGAACCCACTGTCCGGCCTCAGGATAAAGCGATTCCAGCCCCGAAACGACCACCAGTACGTCCCCGCCGACATCAAGGATCACCATCTGGCCATAGGACCGGAAAAGGCCTGAAAACTGGACCCGTGCATCCAGCGGGGCGATCACTGTAGCCCCCGCGCGGGCGCTCAGGGTCAGGCCCTCCTGCTTCTCACCGCCGACGGTGCGGCCAAAGCGCCGCAGCGCGGTTCCGACCACCGGGTTGAGTGGCGCGGTGGTCGAGGACCTTGCGGCCGCGGTCGCCGGCGGCGTGGCTGACGGCTTTGCCTGCGGTCTGGCGGGTGGCTTGATGCCCGGTTTGAGGGATGGTTTTGGCGGTGCGCTTTTCGCCAACGCGTCGAGCAACCCGCGCAGGTCATCGGCTTCGCTGGCGAGACGCTTGGCCTGCGCGCGAGCGGCGGCTGTTTCGGCGTCTAGATGTGCCTGAGCGCGGCGCTTCTCCTCGGCTAGCGCGGAGATTTCCTGGCGGCGGGCATCGAGCGCGCCTGTTGCCGAGGCGAGATACTCCTGCTGCGCCCGTGTAGCCGCCGCTATACTCTTGATGGCTGCAAGGCGTTTGCGGAGATCTTCCGCCCGCGCCTTCAGGGCAGGGGCGGTATCGGACATCAGGATGGCGGCGCGAACGGCGCCCGACACATCATCCGGAGTGGCGGCGAGCGCCGGCGGTCGGCGCGACCCGAACGTCATCAGCGCGGCGAGAAGATCCTCCATCGCAGCCTGGTCCGAGATGAGCGTTGCCGACGCCGTCTGCGATTCATCGGCGAGCAACATCAGCTGTTCCTCAGCCGCGTACGCCGCCTCCTCACGTGCGGTGGCATCGGCGGCGGCAGCCAGCATATCCCGATCGATAGCCGCAAGATCGCGGGAGGCAGAAGCAGAAGCGGCTTCGAGCTTGCGGACACGGGCGAGCGCAGCGTCGCGGGCCGTCTCGGCTTTTTTCAGGTCTTCTTGCGAAAAGATACGCGCCGCCGGGCGGGACTGGCCCGCAGCGGGGGTCGCGAGAAGCAGCAGGGCGAGGACGAGCCGGCGCATCACTCCCGGTGGTAGGGTGATCCGGCCTCGATCGAAAGGGCCCGGTAGACCTGCTCTGCGATCATCACGCGGACGAGGCGGTGAGGCCACGTCTGTACGCCAAAGCCGATCGTGTGGCGCGCGGCGGCAGCGATCGCAGGGGACGTCCCATCCGCGCCACCGATGACGAAGCTGACCGCGTCTTCGCCAGAATCCCGCCAGCGGGCGAGGCGTTTGGAGAGGTCCTGCGACGTCCACGCCTCGCCGCGCTCGTCGAGCCTTATCAGGATGCCCTGGCCGTGCCGCGCGAGCAGTCGCTGGCCCTCGTCGTCCTTGCTGGAGGCGTTGAGTTCTGATTCTTCAACGCCACGGTAGCCGAGCTGCTTCCCAGTCTTCTGCGCGCGCGTCAGGTAGTCGTCGACCAACTCACGTTCAGGCCCGTCCTTCATGCGGCCAACGCAGAGGATGCGGATGCGCAAGCTGGCTCAGCGATCAGTTCGCGGCGGCGCGCGGGGTGTGCGTCGCTTCAGGGCCCCAGATGCGCTCGAGATTGTAGAACTCGCGCACTTCGGGACGGAAGATGTGGACGATGACATCGCCCGCATCGATCAGCACCCAGTCGGCGTTCGGCAGGCCTTCGATGCGAACCTGTGATGCGCCCGCTTCCTTTAGCTTGCGCGCGACGTGGTCGGCGAGCGCCGAGACGTGCCGCGCCGAACGGCCGGATGCTACGATCATGGCGTCTGCCATGGGCGACTTTCCGCTCAGCGGAATGTTGAGAATGTTCTCGGCCTTGTCGTCATCGAGCTGCTGCACGACGAGGCGCGCGAGCTCGAAGGGATCGGGCGAGGTGGGCGCGGGAGCGATTTCGCTCGGCTTGGCGGCGACCGGTTTGGCTGTGGCCTTGCTGGCGGGAGCCTTCTTGGCGGCGGCCTTTTTGGCGGTCTGGGGGCTGCGCGTGGCGGTCAGGGGGGTGTCCTTCGGGGTTTTGAACAGTGACTCGACGTTAGCATGTGGGGCTCGGACTCGCGAGCGGAAAGGACCGGGCCTCGCCCCCCCCGAGGCCCATAACTTCCCAATTCGGCTGACAAGGGTCGCATCTTACAGAAAAACTAAAGCCTATTAATACTACCGAATTAGTAGAGATATATGACTTCATGCTTTGTGCAGGATGGCAAAATAGCGAATAAATGGAGTACCGGCTGTGACCAAGCGATTTTATACTGATGCCAAATGGTCGAGTAACCACATCCACTACAGCATCTCTTTGGCTGCGCTTGCTTTGATGGCCGCCCCGGCTTTCGCCCAGGGAAAGGTCGCTCCTGCCGCTACCGACACGGTCCAGGCTGGCCCCAACACTGAGGACCAGGAGGCCGCCCCCAAGCCGCTGGCAGGTGGCGACCGTGTCGTCGTGACCGCTCGCCGGGTTGAAGAGGACGTCCAGGATGTGCCGATCGCCGTGGCGGTTCTGAGCTCCGACTTCCTGTCCGACACAGGTTCGTCGAATGCCGGACGCCTCAAGGAGCTGGTGCCGTCCCTTCAGTTCTATTCAACCAACCCCCGAAACTCGGCGATCAACATCCGCGGCCTTGGGTCTCCGTTTGGCCTCACCAATGATGGTATCGAGCAGGGCGTGGGCCTCTATATCGATGGCGTTTATCACGCGCGCCCCGCGGCAGCGACGCTGGACTTCATCGATGTCGAACGCGTCGAGGTTCTGCGTGGACCGCAAGGCACGCTGTACGGCAAGAACACGACGGCGGGCGCCATCAACGTCACGACGAAGGCGCCGGAATTCACGCCCGCGACCGGTGTCGAGCTGACCTACGGCAATCTCGGCTTGTTGCAGGCCAAGGCCACGACCACCGGCCCGCTCACCGACAGTATTGCTTATCGCCTCTCGTTCTCGGGCACACAGCGTGATGGCGTCCTTCAGGATGTGGTGAGGAAGGACGACCTCAACGATCAGAACAATATCGGGTTCCGCGGTCAGCTTCTGTGGGATGCCACGAATGATCTCACGGTACGATTTGCGGCCGACAACACGGTGCAGCGGCCCGAAGGATATGCCTCCATCTTCGCCGGCGTCGTCCCGACGCAGCGCCCCTTGAACCGGCAGTACGCAGCGCAAGCGGCCTTCTTCAACTACGCTCCGCCCAGCACGAATGCCTTCGACCGTCTGTCTGACCTAGATACGCCCCACCGTTCCTATCAGGAACTCGGCGGAGCATCGGTGAGTGTGGACTGGGATGTCGGTCCAGGAACGCTGACGTCGATCACCGGTTGGCGCTACTGGAACTGGGACCCTTCGAACGACCGCGACTTTCTTGGCTTGCCGATCACCACGATCTCAGCGAACCCGTCCAAGCAATATCAGTGGCAGCAGGAGCTGCGCTACGCAGGCGAATTCGGCGACAGCATTGATTATGTCGTCGGCGCGTTCTGGTTCAATCAGGTGACCAAGACGCTCGGCCGCCAGGAACAGGGAGCGGCTGCCTGGCGCTTCCTGCTCAACCCCAACGCGGCTGCGGCAACGCCAGGCCTACTCACCGGCTATGGTCAGAAGACGGATATTCTCTCCGATCACACCAGCGCTGCGCTGTTCAGCAACGTGAACTGGAAAGTCACAGATCAGCTGACGATCTCGCCGGGCCTCCGCTTCAACTACGACGAAAAGAACGGTCACTACATCGCGACGGTCTATGGCGGTCTCGATACCTCGGGCGCCAATGCGACTTCGGCGGCGCTGCGGGCGCTCCAGCGGAGCGTGCTGTCGCCACAGAACTATGAGTCATCGGGCAGCGACGACAATCTGTCCGGCCAGCTGACCGTGTCTTACGACTTTGCTGACAATATTCATGCCTACGCAACCTATGCCACGGCGTTCAAGACGTTCGGCCTCAACAACAACGGCGTGCCGCTCGATTCGCTGGGCAATGTCGCCGTGCAGCTCGCAACCGTGAAACCGGAAGACGAGAAGCACATCGAAATCGGCGTGAAGACCAACCCGCTGCCGGGCGTCACCGCAAATCTCGCTGCCTTCCAGACCACGATCGACGACTACCAGGTCAACGTCGTGAACGGACAGGTCGGCGTGCTGCGAGGCTATCTGGCGAACGCCGAACAGGTGATCGTCAAAGGTTTCGAGTTCGATGGCTCGGCAAAGATCGGGGAGAATTTCTCGGTCTACGCCAATCTTGCCTGGACTGATGGCAAGTTCGAGAAGTTCACCGGCGCGCCTCCGGCGCTGGAAAACTCGGGCGGCGCCGTCCAGGTTGTTGATGCGTCGGGCACGCGCCTGCCGGGCTTGTCGGAATGGGCCGGGTCACTTGGTGGCGAATACACGCTGTTTGGTGAGTTCAACAAGCGTGCGGGCGAGTACTTCGCGGCTGTCGATGCGAGCTTCCGTTCGGACTTCTCGTCGAGCCCGACCGAGTCCGACTATCTCCACATCGATGGCTACACGCTGCTGAATGCGCGGTTCGGTTTCCGCGGCGATGATGGCTGGGATCTGTACGCATGGGGCCGCAACATTCTCGATGAGGAATACTTCGAGATCCTATCTCAGGGCGGTTCGAGCTCCGGTTACTATGCTGGCCTGCCGGGAGATCCGCGCACCTATGGCGTGACCCTGAAAGGCAAGTTCTGACGACTGAAATTCCGCGCGCGCCCATCTGTTAAGAGGAGGCGCGAGGCGGATGGAGGGGCGGGCTGCCTCGGTGCAGCCTGCCGGTCCCGGCCCCCGTCCGGAATGGGATCTCCGTTAGCTGGCCCGCGCCACGTCCTCCTGCGGTCCGCCTCTCGCCCAGTCGGCATCCGGCTCAATGCCGGAAGCGATATCGATCGTGATCTATCGTGAGATGAGCCCTCTTCGGAGCCATGACCGGCAATGGGGCTGGTACGACCCGGCGTGACGTCGGCCGCGACCCTCCCGGCGGCCCGCTTAATACAATGCAAAGCCACTGGCGTCGTGAGAATTTCGCGGATTCGTTCAGCTCCTGGCGGAGCGGTACTGCATCAGGCCCTTCCGGCAGAGCCGCGCGGGCGGTCATAGGTGATCGTCTCGTGCGTCACCGGTTCTCCACAGTCAGAACACGTGACGACGGGCGCAAATGCATGGCCGCACGTCGTATGACGCCGTCCTGTGGAGCGGGTCGGCTTTGGCAACTGAGTTTCTGACCAGTGCGCCATCACCATCAGTACAGGCTGCAAGGCGCGCCCCCGCGCTGTCAGCTGGTATTCATGGCGCGGCGGATGGGCTTCGTACTGCTTGCGCTCCATCACGCCATGATGGACGAGGCGCGTCAGGCGTTCGGCAACGACGGCGCGCGACGCGCGGGTAGAACGCTGGAACTCATCGAATCTGGTTGAGCCGCGCAGGGCGTCGCGCACGATCAGCATGGTCCACGCATCGCCGATCACCGACATGGCCTGCGCCACGGGACAGGGAACAGTGTCGATCTCGCTCCAGCGCATGCGAAGCTCCCGAAATCGTGCGGAGGGTGTGGCCGCCGCGCAATTGACCGTGCCAGAGAAGCAGGCGACGGTTAGTTCAGATACTGAACTTACACCGGTCGGGGAGGACCGCAATGGACATCGTCAAGCAGGGACGTCCGGTTCGCCGGGCGGCCGGCCTCCTCGTGTTGGCAGCAGGCCTTTCGCCGGTGGCGCTCGCGCAGGCAACGTCAACGCCCGCGCCGCCCCCGGTTGAAGCGAAATCCGCATCGGCGAAGTCGGCCGATGGCTTGCAGGTTTTCGAAGCGGCGTATTTCAAGCAGTACAATCCGGTGACGGCCGCCGACATCGTCAACCGCGTGCCGGGGTTCGACATTGACGATGGCGAGGTACTGCGCGGGTTCGGCGCGACCGCCGGCAATGTGCTGGTCAATGGTGAGCGGCCATCGTCGAAGGTTCTGATCTCCGAACAGTTGAAGAGAATTCCTGCGGATTCGGTGGTCCGCGTCGAGCTTATCTCAGGCAGCTCCTCGAACGTTGACGTGCGGGGGCAGACACAGCTGGTCAACATCGTGCTGAAGCAGGCCAGGGCGGGTGGCTCGCCGACGACGTGGGTGCTGGATGCGCGCGATATCCAGTATTCGGAGCGCATCGGATGGGCGGTGCAGCTGACCAAGACGTTTGCGCTGGGCGAGACTGCGGACCTGACCGTCGATGTGCAGCTGCCCAACCTGCGGGGACGAACCGAGAGCTTCGAGACCGTCAGCAATCCTTCAGGTACGCTGCTCTTCTATCGCGACCAGTTCGGCCAGCCTAACTTTATCGGCGCACAAGCCTCTGGCGTGCTGAAATGGCGGCCGACGGCCCAGGATACGGTGAGCTTAAACGCGCAGGCCGCGCCGACCTGGAACACGACCAACATTGGCTCGATCGACTACACGCCGGCGGGCGCGTTCCGGCGCGGGACGTTCGGGCTCAGCGAATACAGCAACAATTATACCGCCGAGGTCGGCGGCGACTGGGAGCACCGGTTCTCACCGGAGCTGTCAGTGAAAGGCATTGCGCTTGCGACCTTCACGAGCGTGGACCAGGATGACGAGTTCCGGATCTACACGCCAACGGGCACAGCTGGCTCCGGTAGGCTCGCCAACACGCAGACGATCAATCGCACCACCGAAG
Source organism: Hyphomonadaceae bacterium (assembly GCA_947478925.1). Taxonomy (GTDB): domain Bacteria; phylum Pseudomonadota; class Alphaproteobacteria; order Caulobacterales; family Hyphomonadaceae; genus UBA7672. The sequence continues at coordinate 15,349 of CANJXY010000057.1, forward strand.
CAGGCGAGCGTGTGGCGCGCGGGTTCTTGACCTGGCGGCCTGTCGGCGATCACACCATCGATATTGGCGTCGAAGGTGCGTTCAACTTCCGCGACACGACGCTCGACATTTTCAACAACACCGGCGCGGGCCCGATCGCGCAGTTCCTGCCGGTGTCGGATTCGCGGGTCGAAGAGACGCGCATCGAGCCGTTCATCACGGACGTCTGGAAGATGACGCCGCAGCTGACACTGGAGACGGGGTTCATCTACGAAGCCTCGACCATCAAGCAGACGGGCGATGAACAGAAGCAGCGCGAGTTCGCTTATCCCAAGCCGCGCGCCACACTGACCTGGCAGGCGAGCGAGACCGATCAGGTGCGTACGTCGATCACACGCGAAGTCGCGCAGCTCGACTTCGTGGAGTTTGCCTCGGCGATCAACGTGGTCGATGCCTCGAGCCTGATCGGCAACCCGTTGCTTGAGCCCGAGAAGACGTGGAAGGCCCGCCTGGAGTGGGAGCACAAGCTGGGACCGCGCGCCGCCGTGACCATGGCTGCGTTCCACGACCAGGTGTCGGACGTGCAGGACTTCATCCCGCGGACGATCTGCGTGCCGACCGTACCGGCGGTCGACTGCACAAGCGGAACGCTGAAGACGTTCGATGCCCCGGGCAATATCGGCGATGGCACGCGGACGGGCGTTGAGCTGCGTGGCGCGCTGTCGCTGGCGCCGCTGATACCGAATGCCGAAGTGCGGTTCTCCGGCATGTATCAGGAAACCGACGTGAATGATCCGGTGACAGGCGCTGCCCGCCGGTTCTCGAACGAGCGTGACTGGACCTACACTGCATCGTTCAGGCAGGACCTGCCGGAACTGAAGCTGGCATGGGGCGCCACCACGACGGCGCAGTCAGACCGTCTTGAGTACAAGGTCGCGGAGGACATCCTCTACGACCGTCCGACCAACCGGCTCGATTTTTTCGTCGAGAGCACGGCGTGGGTTCCCGGCGCGACGGTGAGGCTGCTGGCGAGCAACATCTTCCATCCGGCGGAAACGCGCGTGCGGACATTCTATCAGGCCAACCCGCTCGATAGTTCGGCTCCGGAACGGTCGACCGGCCTTGTTCGCCAGATCGAGGAGCGCAAGCAGAAGGGCGGGCCGGAAGGAACGCAGGTGTTCGCGGTGCGCATTTCGGGATCTTTCTGACCACATCCTTTTGTTGACGCATCGAGGCGTGGACCTCACTTGACGCGACTCCCCCGCCGCCTCACGCTAGCTTTGCGTTGCGAGGGAAGAGATGCGATTCACGCGATCAATCTGGATGGCCGCGTGTCTTGGCGTGGCGACGCTGATGGGCGTTCAGGCGTCTCAGGCGAAGCCGACGGATCCGGTGGAAATCCTGGAGGGCCAGGCGCCGCCCCCTATCCAGCTCGATGACACGCTCGGTAAAAAGGTGGACCTGAAGGCCCTTCAGGGTCGGATCGTCATCATCACCTTCTGGGCCACCTGGTGCGGGCCATGCATGAACGAGTTGCCCATTCTTGCGACCATCCAGAACAAGGTGGGCCCGGACCGTCTTCAGGTCGTGGCGGTGAACTGGAAGGAATACAACTCCAAACCAGCACGCGTGAAATACCGCGCTCTGTTTGACGCGCTGGAGGCGGCCGGCGTTCAGCTTGCCTTTGACGGTAACAACAGCGTTTCTACCAGTTATGGCATCGATGCGATTCCGCACATGTTCATCCTCGCGAAGGATGGCCGTGTGGTGCACAATCACGAAGGGTATTCGCAGGAAAACCTGCCAGCGATGGTAAATGAGCTGAACGTCCTGCTGGCCCAGCGCTAAGGGGAGCCCGCAAAATTCTGCAGGCGGCTGTCGGGACGGGTTATCGTGTCGCATCTTGAAGTCATGAGAGGCGCCCCGATGCTTTACGCAGTCTGAAGCGAGCGTGAGGGCGCGATTCTTGCGGAGTTGGGCCCGTGTATTCGGCGCGACGCGCTTCCCGGATGATTTCGTTCGATGTCGGGAGCTGAGCTTCGCTCGCATCGTCCGTGTACCAGTCACGGGTGGTGCAGCAGGAGAGGTGTCCGAACATTGAAGCGACGCTGCACACGGGTCAGGCAAACACGCGCCGCGTGGTCTCCAGCCAAGGCTGGCGACTTGATGGGGCAATCACTCCGCATTGGGGCGTTTGTCTTCCTGTCATGTGGCTGAGTATGCGGCTCATCCCGAGCGCGGCCGATCTGGACAATGCAAATCCGCCGAAAATGTCGGCTAATCCCCCGACATCCCGGGAGAAGCCTTTTGCATGCCTCCGGTCCTGCGCGGGGGCCTTTTTGCGTATGCTGGAAGGCGTCCGCAAAAAGACGAACGACATGTCGGCATCTGCTCTGGACCTGCGTCCTATGAGCGTAACAAGGTGCCAACCGCCGACGGACAGAACCCAGAGGGAAACGCCGTGAACGTCGAACATGAACTGATGATCGAGCTGATGCTCGATGCGCCGCGCGAGAAGGTCTATCGCTGCTGGAGCGAGCCGGAGCTACTGAAACAGTGGTTCGCGCCCAAGCCGTGGACGACGCCTTCCGTCGTGACGGACCTGCGTCCAGGGGGAGCCAGTCTCATCACCATGCGCTCGCCGGAGGGGCAGGAGTTTCCGAACCCCGGTCAGTGGCTCGAAGTGATCCCGGGCCGGAAGCTGGTATTCTCCGACGCCTTCATTGGCGACTGGGTTCCGAAGGACGGCGTACCGTTCTTCACGGGGGTGCTGACGTTCGAAGACGCAGGTCCCGGCAAAATGAGATACACGGCGCGGGCGCGTCATTGGACCGCCGAGGCAAAGGCGCAGCACGAGCAGATGGGCTTCGTGCCCGGCTGGAC
>CANJXY010000058.1 GCA_947478925.1 Hyphomonadaceae bacterium
ACGAGGTTCAGCCATTGGTCGGCGTGCTCCCGGCCGGCCACACCGTGCTGAAGTAGACGAATACTTTCACGATTGCGTCCGTCGCATAAAAGAAAAGTGCCGCCGCAAATACCATGACGACGACCATGATGGCCGCTGCACGCAGTTCCGGGAACGACGTCCAGGTCACCTTGCGCGCTTCGGAACGGACCTGACCGATAAAGGTAAAGGGCCCGACCCGCTTCTTGGGCGGTGCAGGAGAATTGGAGTCGGAAGTGCCGGTCGGCGATTTCATGATATTCCGGAGTTTGGACGGGACCGTCTAAGGCAAAGGGACCCGCCCGTCCATGGGAAAAAGCGAGTAGCGAACAGTCGGTGGTGGATAGCGATCTGGGAGCGGACGCCTCGGAATTTAAGGGGGTTTCCGGTGAAGGACGCCCCCGATCCGCTATTCGCCATTTACCATTCGCTAGATCGGGATCCACTTCGGCCGGGCCGTCTTCAGCCAGATCGACATCATCCAGCGGGCCACAATGACCGCCGTGAAGATCGAGGTGAGCACTCCGATGCCCAGCGTGATGGCGAAGCCTCGGATCGGGCCTTCGCCCAGTCCGATCATCACGCCCGCCGCCACAAGGTGGGTGACGTTTGCATCGATAATGGTCGCCATGGCGTGCTCATAACCGGCTTCGACCGAAGTCATCGGTGACCGGCCGGCCTTCTTCTCCTCGCGGATACGCTCGAAGATCAGCACGTTATAGTCGACCGCCATGCCCATGGTGAGCAGGATGCCCGCGATGCCCGGCAGCGTCAGCGTCGCGCCGAAGCCTGACAGCACGCCGATCATCATGACCATGTTGAGCAGCAGGGCTGCGACCGCGAACACGCCCAAAAGGCCGTAGACCGCAATCATGAAGATCGCGACCAGGACGACGCCGACGATGGAGGACGTCACGCCCGCGCGGATCGAGTCAGCGCCGAGGCTGGCATCGACGACGCGACGTTCGACGACCTGCAGCTTGGCCGGCAACTGGCCGGAATTCAGCACGATTGCGAGGTTGTTGGCTTCCTGCTGGGTGAAATTGCCCGTGATCTGGCCGCTGCCGCCGGTAATGGCGGATTGGATGACAGGGGCGGAAATGATGTGGTCATCGAGCACAATGGCAAACCGGCGGCCGATGTTTGCCGAGCTTGCCTTGCCGAACTTCTGTGCACCGGGCCCATGCAGGGTGAAGGAGATGCTGTTGCCGCCATTCTGGTCGAATGCCGGCAGGGCCTTGGACAGGTCCGAACCGGTGATGATCGCATCCAGGAGGACAACCTGGAGCTTACCGGCTTCACTATCGTCAGGGAGGGCTACGCGATTGTTGCGCGGCACGCCAACCTGATAATCGGCGATATTTGCCTTTTCATCGACCATGTTGAAGGTCAGGACGCCAGTTGTGGTCAGCGTGTCGACGAGGCTTGTTACGCCTTTGGCGTCAAGGCCTGGAACCTCGACCAGAACACGCGTTTCGCCCTGTTTGGTTACGTTTGGCTCGGTCAGGCCGACCTTATCGATCCGCCGTTGCACAGCGTCGCGCGAGCCGTTGATCGCATTCACCTGGAGCTGCTTGAAGTGCTTTTCGGTGAATTTGATCTCAATGGCGCCGTCTGCACGGCGGGCGATCGTGTACTGGTCGGCGCCGCCCAGCGTTTTGAGGCGGTCGATGGCGCGCTGCGTGTTCGCGGGATCCGCCACGCGCACGATGATGGCTTCGGCCTCCGGATTGCGCTCGCGCACGGGGATCAGCGGCGTTTCGCGGAGTTTGTCGCCAACCTGCCGGTTCACATTGCGCAGTTCATTGGCGCGAAGTTCGACGGGGTCGATCTCAAGCGAGATCGAGGCCCCGCCCTTCAGGTCCAGACCCAGCTTGAGCGGCTGCGTCGGCCACCAGCCGATATAGTCCTTGCGCTGCTGCTCGGTCAGCACGTTGGGCACGGCAAGCAGGATGCCCGCGATCAGCGTCACCAGCAGAAGCGTGACTTTCCAGGCCTCAAAACGCAGCAGCATGGAAGGATCAGCCTTCCTTGACGTCGTTGGCGGGGGCCGGACCGTCGTTGTTCTTAACTTCCACGATCATGCTGCGCACGATGCGGAGCTTGCCGCCCTCGCCCGTGTCGATGGTCACTTCATCGTCCGTGATCTTGAAGACGCGGCCGATGATGCCGCCCTGAGTGATGACCTTGTCGCCCTTTTTCATCGCCGCGATCATGGCGCGGTGCTTCTTCATCCGGTTGTTCTGCGGACGGATAAGCAGGAAATAGAAGATCACGATCATGCCGACCGGCAGGAGCAGGCTCATCATGAGGTCGCCGCCGGGCGCAGCTGCGGCCGCGGGGCCAGCGCCAGCCTGGAAGAACATCGGGATCGGCAGCATCAGGTCTCCGTGCAATCTCTGGTTACTCCCGCCAGACCGGGGGAGTTCTAAGCGGCGGGACTATATCGGCAGCCCCCCCCTTGGCAATGTACGGAAATGCGCACGGTTTTGCCGGCCGCAAGGGTTGCGGGGCGCCAATTGACGCGGTGTGTGTCCTCAGCCCTGCATTGCAGGCAGATGGAGCGACGGGTCGACGGGCTCCTTGCCCTTGCGCAGCTCGAAATGCACCTGCGGCGCGCCGGCATTCCCGGTCGAGCCCACAGTTGCGATCGGTTGCCCTTGCCGAACGAGGTCGCCCTCGCGCACCAGCAACGTGTCCGAATGAGCGTAAGCCGTGACCCAGCCGCCTGGGTGGCGGATCAGCACCAGATTGCCGAACCCGGCAAGTTCGCTGCCGGCATAGACAACCTCGCCCCCGGCCGCGGCTTTAACCTGTTCGCCCTTGGTCGCGGAAATATTGACCCCGTCATTGCGCTGGCCATCACCGCTCGCGCCATAGTCCTTCACCACCTTGCCCGAGACCGGCCAGACAAACTCACGGCTACCGGCCGGACCCGACCGCACCTGCTTGGGCGGGGCCTGAGCCACGACCTGAGACGCAACGGGAGGAGCGGACTGCGGGGCGCTCCTGGGCGCCGCTTTCACAACTTCAGGCGCCAGTCCGACTGGTCCAGTTGTGGCGGCGACAGACGCTGACGACCGGGGCGGCGCCGGCTTGGGCGGCACGGGCTTGGCCGGCGGCGGCAGCAGAACCGGCGGCGCCTGAGCGGGGCTGATCACCGCAACCGGCGTCGGCAGGGCGCGGGACTGGTCACGCGCAAGCGGCGGCAGCAGGAGTTCGTCGCCCGGATAGACCGTCCAGGGACGCCCAATGCCGTTGAGCAGGGCCAGCGAGCGGGTGTCTACATTGTAGCGGCGGGACACCGAGTATAGCGTCTCGCCGGGCTCAATCACGTGGATATTGGGCTCTGGCAGGTAGACCACGCGGCCGGGCGTGAGAGCATAGGGCGGCTCCAGACTGTTCGTCTCGATCAACGCGCGCATGTTCACCGAATAGCGGCGCGAGATGTCGTAGAGCGTGTCGCTGTGCCGGACCTCGATGGCGCGGGCTTCGGGATTATCGGCCGGCAGCCTGCGGGCGCCCCCGGGACGCTTGCCCGGCTCCGGCGCCGCGCTGCGTGTCTCGACAATGGCAGAGGTTCCTGCAGACGCACCAAGGTCCGCGACGATCTCATAAGGGGCCGGCTCATCCGACGGCGCGTGCGGCGGGCTCGCAACCAGCGGCGGACGCGTCGTATCCGCAAACACCTGCGGCACAGGCGCGCGACGCGTTTCGATCGCACCCGGCGCGGCGGCGCGATAGTCTATCACCACGGGCTCGCGCGGCGGATTCGAGGCGCACGCGGTCAGGCCCGCGGCGGCAGACAGGAACAGCCATGTGCGCGGGGCGAGCATCATCGCCGGTGATCCTCCGGAAAATCAGCCGACAGTTTGCCCTGATCTTGCTTACCGGAAGCTGAAACTCACGGAACCTAAAGTTCCCTTGCAATTCCGGGCTGTAGCGAGGCGAAGGTGGCGGGCCCCACCAGGGATTCCGCCAGCGTGCCATCAGCACGTTTTTCAAAGCGCAGGATGAGCCCCTGCCCGTCACGTTCCAGTGGCGCGACCGCGACGCCGCCGACCGCCAGCTGGCGCACGACGTCTTCGGGTAGTTGCGTCGCGGACGCCATCAGGAGGATCCGGTCGAAGGGCGCCGCCTCCGGCCAGCCGAAGCAACCGTCGGCGTGACGGATCTCGACCTGCGCCGTGACGCCCATCTGCTCCAGCGGCGGGCGCGCCTTGTCGACCAGCGTGCGGTAGCGGTCGACGCTGTAGACGCGCCGTGCCAGCCGGCTGAGTACGCCCGCCACATAGCCAGAGCCGGTCCCGATCTCGAGCACGGTATGATCCTTCTCCGCGCCGAGCGCCTGAAGCATCATGCCGACCGTCACCGGCCTTGTCATCGACTGGCCGCAGTCGATCGGGAGTTCGACATTGTCCCACGCGTCTTCCTCGAAGGGGCGCGGAACAAAGATGTGGCGCGGCGTCGTCTCGAGAGCCTCGGTCACGCGGTGGTCGGTGACGCCGGCTTGTCGGAGCGCGAGCACAAGGCGCGCCGCCTGAAAACGTGGATCGACATCGTTCATTCACCTTCCGTCCTGCTTTAGCGGCCGGGAGTCAAACTTTGCACGCGCCTTATTCCGCGATGTGGATGCGTTCAAGCGCCGTGAAGGGCGGGATGTCGTCGTCGAAGCCCATCTCGTCGTGCCGGAAGCCGGTGAGGTCTGCGGCCACATCCAGAGGAATGTCGAAAACGAAATCGACGCCGCCGCCTTCGCGTTCGGATTCGGCCTGCGCGGCGATGGCTTCCTGTTTCAATTCCTCGAATATCTCGGGAAGCTGACCCTCGACTTCAAGACTGTCGCCGCCTTCGCTGCCATCATGCGCGAGCGACCAGACCTGTTTGCCATCCACCCATTCGGTGGCGAGCGAGTTCATCGAGCCTTCGTGCACGACCGCCGCGACCAGCCTGCCGCCCGCCGACCATTGCGCCAGCTTGTCCGGCGCGAGCAGGCCGACATCGCTGGTGACGATCACGGTCCACCCGCCGGGCAGTTCGCCAGCGGAATGCTCTTCCTCGAAATACTCATCGACTTCGCCGGTGTCGTCGAAGCCGGCGCGCTCGAGGAAGTCTTCGCGGGCGATGCCCTGTGCGGCAAACCAGGCGAGCGAGAATGACATCGTCGCCTCCATGCTAGTCCGCGCAGATGGTCGGAAGGGCTACGCCATCCTCGATACGCTGGTAGCAGCCGCACGGATCATTGGTCGGCGAGCATTGGCCTTTTGCGGCCTGCCCCGCCGTGGCGGTCGTGTTGACCGAGAGACACCGGCCGCTACCGCACTCCGAACTGTCCGAGCACGCCTTGTTGGCGTCGGCGAAGGTGACAACACACATCGGCTTCTGCATGCGGCAGACGGGGCGAACTTCGCCGCCCGCCTTGGCGCAGGCCGCAGGATCGGCTGTCAGCGCTTCCTGAACCGCGCTGTCGACGACGCCATCGGCGGAGACGAGCGGGCGCCCATCGATGCCAACGCGCGCCACCGGAACTTCGGCCTTGGTCTGATCCTCTGGCGCGGGCGCTGTGCACGCGGCGGCGAGGAAGGCGAGCGCCAGTGCGAGTTTGCGGATCATCCGATCACCTCAAGATTGCCCATGTAGGGCCGCAGCACTTTGGGCACATCGACCTTGCCGTCTTCGCGCTGGTAGTTTTCCAGCACCGCAACGAGCGTGCGGCCGACGGCGAGGCCGGAGCCGTTGAGCGTGTGGACAAATTCGGGTTTGGCGCCCTGCTCGCGGCGGAATTTTGCGTCCATGCGGCGGGCCTGAAAGTCGCCGCAGTTCGAACAGGACGAGATTTCGCGATAGGTGTCCTGCGAGGGCAACCACACTTCGATGTCGTACGTACGCCGCGCGCCAAAACCCATGTCGCCGGTGCAGAGCATCACGGTGCGATAAGGCAGGTCGAGGCGTTCGAGGATGCCCTCGGCGCACTTCGTCATGCGGAGGTGTTCGGCTTCCGAGTCTTCCGGCTTGGTGATCGAGACGAGCTCGACCTTGATGAACTGGTGCTGGCGGATCATGCCCCTGGTGTCGCGCCCTGCACTGCCGGCTTCGGAGCGGAAGCAGGGCGTGGCGGCGGTCATGCGGACGGGAAGTGTCCCGGCGTCGACGATCTGCTCGCGGTAGATGTTGGTGAGGGAGACTTCGGCGGTGGGGATGAGATAATACCGATTGGTCAGCATGGCGTCGCGGACCGATGACAAGCTCTCGAAACCCACCTGAACACTCGCATCGAGTTCACTGCGAGCCAGTGGATGCGGGTTTCCGGTGTCGATCTCAGCCGCATAGCTTCGGCCGGATTCGATGGAAGCGCGGATATTGCTCAACGCGTCTTCAACTACCGAACCGTCAAACGACAAGCTGGAAAAGGCATCAACCTCAAACTTCGGAAGCTGCCCTGTCCCAAACATTGCGTGAGGCCGTACAAGTATCGGCGTCGCATGTTCGGTGTAGCCGTTTTGCTCCGTCTGCACATCGAGCATGAACTGTGTCAGCGCGCGTTCGAGTCTGGCGAGTTGTCCCTTCAGCACCACAAAGCGGGCGCCGCTCATGCGGGCGGCGGCTTCGAAATCCATCATGCCCATCTGCTCGCCGAGGTCGGCATGGTCTTTCGGGGCGTAGTTGAACTTGCGCGGCGTGCCGTGCTTGCGGACTTCGACGTTGGCGTGTTCGTCGGCGCCTTGCGGCACGTCCTCGAACGGCAGGTTCGGCAGGCGGGCCAGCAGGTCGTCACGTTCCGTGGTGGCGGCGGCTTCGTCCTTGCTGGCGTCCTCGATCGTTTGTTTCGCCGTAGCGACATCGGCCATCAGTGTGGCGGCGAGCGCTTCGTCCTTCGTGGCTTTCGCCTTGCCGATCTCTTTCGACTTGGCGTTGCGAGCCTGCTCGGCCTCCTGTTTGCGCAGGATGGCGGCGCGGACCTTTTCGTCGAGTGCCATGATCTTGGCAACTTCCGAGGCCCCGTCCACGGTCGGCCGGCGCGACAGGGCAGCGGCGTAGGCTTCCCGGTTCTCACGGATGGCGCGGATATCGTGCATGGTCAGACCTCAGGGGTTTGACCCGGGGTCTAGCGCGATGCGCGGCTGAGCTGAAGGGGCTTATTCGCCGGCCGGGACCGTGCCGGTGGGCGTGGTTTGGGCGGCAGCGCGGCGGCGGGATTCTTCATCGGCGGCTTCGCGACGGGCTTCTTCTTCCTCGGCTTTTGTCTCGGCCGCCTCGCGACGGACGCGGCCGCGTTCGATGAACCAGGCGACGATGATGCCGGCCTCGTAGAGGAGGTAGAGCGGAATGCCGAGGATGAACTGGCTGAAGGGATCGGGTGGCGTCACGATCGCGGCGACGACGAAGATGATCAGCAGGGCGTATTTGCGTCCCTTGCGCAGGAAAGACGACTTGATAACGCCTGCCAATGACAGGAGGGCCATGACCACCGGCAACTGGAACGCGAGGCCGAAGCAAGTGACCAGCGAGATGGCGAGATCGTAGAATTCCTTGACCTTTGGAACATAGACGACCTTCACCAACTTGCTGTTGATCTCCTGGTCAAACGAGAGGTCTGAAAAGATCGGCAGGATCTGGAAATAAACGAGGGCCGAGCCCGCGAGAAACAGGACCGGCATGACGATCAGGAACGGCATTATCGCGGCGCGCTCGCGCTTGTAGAGGCCGGGCGCAACGAAGCCGTAGACCTGCCAGGCGATGTAGGGGAAGCCCGCGGCCAGCGCGATGACGAAGCAGACCTTCAGCTTCACGAAGATCATCTCGAGCGGCGCGTTGGTCATCGTCTCGAACGGCTGGTCGGCCGGGCGGCCATGGCGCACGGCGCTGTCGCGCAGCGGCTCCAGCAGATAGGTGAGCACGAAGTCGCTGATGAACCAGGACGCGCAGACGAGGATACCGAGGCACCAGACGATGCGCATCAGGCGCTGGCGCAGCTCGACCAGATGATCCATCAGCGGCGCGCGGCTGGCCTCAACTTCGTCGACGGGGGGCGCAGACGTGGATACCGCAGAAGCCACATCAGTGGACTTCTTCGGCTTGATCTTGTCCTTGCGGCTGACGAGGTTCTTCTCGGACATCAGGCAGGCGTGTCCTGCTTGATGGGCCAGACGGACGCGGCGGGATGCGGCGTCGCCGGGCGAACCTCTTCATCGGGGATGACGTGGATTTCAGCAGCGGCGGCCGGTGACGGCTCGGGCGCCGGACCGTCAATGCCGACCCCTTCGCCATTGTCATAGCCGGGATGGTCGGCGGAGAGGCCGGCATAATTGGGGATCTGTTTCGCTTCGGCCTCAGCCGCAGCGGCGTCGCCCGGAGAGCCGCCGGCGGGATGGATGGATGGTTTGGGCGTCTCGCGCATGACGTTGGCGACGTCGCGTTCGAGATCGGCCTTGTCGTTCTCGAGATCGCGGCGGATTTCGTCGAGGCCTGTTGCCCGCTTAAGGTCAGCGACTTCCTTGCGGAGTTCATCCAATTCGGCCTGGCGGCCCAACTCGTCGATGCCCTGTTTGAACTCGAACGCCATCGCGCGCATCTTGCCGGTAAAGCGCCCGAACTTGCGCATCATCAAAGGCAGGTCTTTCGGGCCGATCACGACGATCGCCACGATAACCAGCAGGATCATTTCCTCGAAGCCAACACCCGGCATCATGGCGATGTCGCTCCTTCCGGAGACGAAAGTACAAACGCGCCCACGCGGCTACTCAACCTGTGGGACAGAGCGATCAGACCTTCGACTTCTCCTTCTCGGGGGTGACGTTGATCGGCTCGTTGACCAGCGCGCCAGAGGTGGTCTGGCTGGTGTCGACGTCGGCCTCGTCCTTCATGCCCTTTCGGAAGCTTTTGATACCCTTGGCGACATCACCCATCATTCCGGAAATCTTGCCACGGCCGCCGAAGACGAGCAGCAGCAGGGCGAGGATGACAATGATCTCGAGCGGACCAAGACGTCCAAACATCGTTTCTACTCCGGTTCGCCAGCTGGCATCCCAGCAATTGGCTGTGTCGTAAGGCCTTGCCGCCCTGCTCTATCCCACGAAATAGGCCATCGCCAGACCTACGACCTTCAAGGGCCCGGGGGCCACCAAGAAGATCAGGGTCATGGAAACCAAGCCTATTGGCAGGCCCGGTAACGCACTCATCGTTCGATTTCCTTCATCTAAGATACTCCTCCCGGCTCCCAAGCGCAAATAGGCAAAGGCTAGGCTGCCCGCACTTTTGCATTAACTGTCAGGCGCGGTCGTCTGCGCCCTCGAAGAAATCGGACTGGAACTCGCTGTCCTCGAGCGCGTCCTCACCCAGCAGGTCGCCCGTTTCAGGATCGCGCGGCGTGCCGGCAAACTCGAAATCACGGGGAATCTCGGCGCTGAGCAGGCCGGACGTTCGCAGTTCGTCGCGGCCCGGGAGGCTGTCGATGGAGTCGAGGCCGAACTGCACGAGGAAGGCGTCGGTGACGCCAAATGTCACAGGCCGACCTGGGCTCCGACGTCGACCTCTGGGGCGAATCCAGCCGGCTTCCAGCAGGATGTCCAGCGTGCCGGAAGAGACCGCAACCCCCCGGACATCCTCGATTTCCGCGCGTGTGACAGGCTGGCAATAAGCGATGATGGCCAGGGTCTCCAGCGCGGCGCGGCTGAGGGCGCGAGGCTGTTCCCGCGTCTCCTCGAAGAGGAAAGCGAGATCGGGCGCGGTCTGGAAGCGCCACTTGCCCGCAAGTTCGACGAGCTGGACGCCCCTGGTGGCGTAGGCAGTTTTCAGCTTGAGCAGGACGTCGCCCGCCTCGACGCCGGGCGGCAGGGCTTCGGTGAGTGTGGTGGCGTCGATTGGCTCGTCGGAAGCAAAGAGTACGGCCTCGGCGCGGCGCATGGCGTCCGCGAGGCGTTCGGGATCGGGTTCGGCGCGGGGTTGGTTGGGCGTGAGTTCGGCGGGAGGCGCAGATTTGACGCCCTTGGCCTTGCCCTGCTTCGCGAGCTTGGCGACGGCCTCGCGCATTGCTTGCAGATCGGGCTTTTCCTCTTCCGCGCTCATTCGGCAGCCTTCAGGTCTTCGGACTTGAAGCCGTCAGTATGGGCCTTGCGGACGTAGACATCGGAGAAGGCTTGGTCCTGCCGGATATCGACGACGCGGTTCTTGGTGAGTTCGAGGGCGGCGGAGAAGAAGCTAGCCACTTCGGAGCGGCGCGGGGCGTCCTTCGAGGCTTCGTCTTCGGCGTGCATCATCTGGATCGAGGCCCAATCGATGAGATCGGGCACGAGCGCCTGCAGGTGGCGGCGCGCGGTGTCGAGCGGTACAACGGGCTGGCGCGCGATGACGTGGGCGCGGACCTTTACCTTGCGCGCGTTGATGTCGCCAAAGGTTTTGAGAAGGTCGTGCAGGCTGGAGGTCCACAGCGGCTTGCGGATGATCTTCGCAAGCTGCGGGTCGCCGCGCCTGAACACATCGCGGCCATCGAGATGACCGGCATAGAGATCGTTCACCGCCTTGCGCATGGCGTCGAGGCGGCGGAGGCGGAAAGCGAGACGGCCGGCGAGCGCATCAGGATCGATTTCGTCCTCGTCCTTCTTCTCGGACGGCAGGAGAAGCTTCGATTTGAGGAAGGCCAGCCAGGCGGCCATGAGGAGATAGTCGGCGGCAAGGTCGATCTTCTTTTCCTGCGCCTCGCGAACCCAGACGAGGTACTGGTCGGCGAGCGCGAGGATGGAGACCCTCACCAGGTCGATCTTGTGCCGCCGGGCGAGGTCCAGCAGCATATGCAGCGGGCCCTCATAACCGTCGAGATCGACCGTGAACGCCTCGCGCGCGTCCGCTGCTTCAGCGGCCGCTGTCGATAGCAAATCCTCGTCGGAAACGGGGAGAACCGTCATGATTGGGGAACTAGACGAGACAGGGGGGTGGGGCAACGTGGATTCGCCTGTGAGCTGCGGCCGGCAGTCTCGCGTTATAAACAGCCCCCTTCCTGTCCTCCCCCTTTCAGCGGGTGAACCGGAAGGGGGCTGTTTCAGCGATCAGACTGTTCCGGGGGTCCCCCTTGCCAGCAACTCGTTGAGCCGCTCCCTGCCCCCGGTCTTATCAAACGGCTTCGGCGGCTTCACGCTGGCGTCCGCAGCCTGCGCGCGGCGCAGCGCATCGCCCGACAGCTCCGGGCAGGCATCGACGATTTCGTTCATCTCGCGCAGCACCATGTCGGGGTCGCGGAGGACTTTGCCCCAGGCATCAAGGCCCGAGCAGTGGAGGATGACGTCGCAGCCGGACGCGAGCGCGCGGGTCGCGCGGCTGGCGAGTGAGCCGCCGAGGGCTTTCATGCCAAGGTCATCGGTCATCAGGAGGCCGTCGAAGCCGATCTCGCCGCGGATGATCTCGGCGATGATCTTCTTTGAGTGGGTGGCGGGCGTGTGTTCGTCATCGAGGGCGGCGTACGCCAAGTGCGCGGTCATGCCCATGGTGGCCTGGCGCAGAGCGCGGAAGGGGGCGATGTCCTGCTCGACCTCGGCGCGGCTGGCGCGGACCACGGGCATCGTCTCGTGGCTGTCGACTTCGGCGCGACCGTGACCGGGCATGTGCTTGATGACGCCCGAGACGCCGCCATCGGCGAGGCCTTCCAGGGCGGCAGAGGCAAGGATGGCGACTTCGGTGGCGGTGTCCCCGAGTGCGCGGTCGCCGACGATCTCGTGGTGACCGGCGTGCTGGAGATCGACGACTGGGGCGCAGTCGGCGCGCATGCCCATCGGTTCGAGTTCGGCGGCCATCAGACGATGGTGCAGCCAGACGGCTTCGCGGCCGAGTTCAGCATCGGAGCGATAGAGCGGCAGGTATGTGTATGGCGCGGGGAAGTTGGGCCATTCTGGCGGGCGGAGACGGCGCACACGGCCCCCTTCCTGGTCGATGAAGAACAACGTCTCGCGGCCCGTGATATCCTGCACGTCGGAGATCAGGGCCTTGACCTGCGCGGGATTTGCGCAACTGCGGCCCATCAGGATCATCCCCCACGGATTGGCGCGGGCCAGCAGGGACTTTTCCCCGTCCGTCAGGGTGTGCCCCGAGACGGAGAGAATGCACGCGCGGGGTTGAGGCATCAGGCTTTCCGGTAGAGATCTGGCCGGTTTCCGGCTACTTCAGCGCCGGATAGCAGTTGCCACCCTTGGCCTTGAACGCTGCGCAGAAGGTTGCCGCGTCGGCCTTGGATGCGAACGATCCGACACGCAGACGATAGACGGTCTTGCCGTTGACGTCTGCCTGCTGGATCAATTTTTGCCCGCCCGCCAGCATGTCCGGATAGGCTTTGAGAAGCTTGGCCCATTCGCTGTTGGCAGTGGTCTCGCTGGAGGTCGCGGCGATCTGCACCACGTGATCGCCATAGGCGGTCAGGCCGGACGCTGTTGTGGCCGGGGCGGGATTGGCGGGGGCTGCAGCGGCAGTGACAACGGACTTGGCAGCTACAGCCGGTGGTTTGGGGGTGGGCTGTTGCGCGGCCGGTACGGCTAGGACCTGTACAGGAGGGGGCACGGGCGCCTTCAGGTTCGGTGGTGGCGGGGCCGTGACCTTCGACGGCGCGGGCGTCACGGCAGCCTGCTGCACCGGCTCGGCGGGCGTGAGCGAAATGGGACGTTGCTCGTCGCTGCCCTCGATCACGGATGGTCCGCCATCGAGTGGAGTTTCGGCGGCAGTTTGGGTGGGCTCGGCGACGATGGGCGCGGGTTCGACTGCGCGCGGCGGCGTCTTGAAGGAACCGGCGGTTGAGAGTTCAGGCGCCACTTCAACTTCGTCGCCTTGCAGCCCGTCGCGATAGGCGTTCCAAACCACGACTGCGAACACGACCACGATCAGCAGCGCGCCGACCAGCAGGAGCGGTCCACGCTTGCCGTCTTCGGGTGCGGACCGGCGAGCTCCATCGTCACGCAGGGGCGTGTATTCGGAGGCGCGGCGGCCCGTCGGATTGCGTCGGTCGGCCGGGGCCGACACGACGCGGCGCTCCTGCGAACCCTTGCGACGGTCGGAATTGGCGCGAGCGACGAGCCTGTCATTGTCATCGTCCATCGGCGGCAGGAAGTCCGGCTCGTCTGCGTCGTTGGCCGCCCTACGCTTGCCGCCGAAGACGAGACGGTCGAGACCGTCCGTGTTCTCGGGTTCGTCGGCCGTACGGCCGGGAAGAACGGATCTCGAATAACGTGTCATGGCCGGAACCGTGTTTTCCAGCGCCTGACCGTCCCGCTGCCCCGCACCGGCGCACGTGCCCGGCAGCCGCGGACTTGCACGGTCCGCCAGTGTGTCAGGCTGCCGCGCTTACATTAAGGAACAGGAAACTTGTCGAATCAGATCACCAGATCAGGCGGCTTCCAGCGCTGCGATCAGATCGGCAGGGAGAACCGGCTTACTGAGGATCGCGCGCACGCCAAGGCCTGCGAAACGGGACTTCAGAAAGTTCGGGCACTCGGCCGACAGCACGACGATCTCCGGGGAAATGGCCAGATTCCTGCGAACCCAGGTGAGAACTTCGAAACCGTCCATACCCGGCAGGCTGTAATCCAGCAGCATCGCGGCATAGAGGCGGGCGCGCACTTTCACGATGGCTTCAAAACCGTCGGCGGCCCGTTCAACCGTCCAGCCCTGCGACTGCAGCATGGTGGTGCTGATAGCGGCGGCCTGGGCGTTGTCGTCGACGACGAGCGCCAAGCGCACGCCCTTGGGGGGATCGATGTCCATCGCCGTCTCCAGGTAACCGCGCCCCGGGGGCCAGCCGAAGCGGCCTCCCGGGGTACGACGCATCGCGCGGCCACACTCGTGGGTTGGGGGGACGGAGGATGTCCGCGCAGCGAGGCGTCAAATGCTGGAAGCGGCCGTCCACTGAAAGGCTAAATCTGCGGATCGGCGACCTCGTAACAGCGACACCGATGTTACTTGATGCAAGTTATTGATTTAGTTTGGTTTTATTTATTGTTACACGGAGGACTGCGGCGGCTTCCACTTGCTGCGGGACAGATACACAATGGCTTCCGATCGCAACGGGGGCGGTAGATGGACTTTTCTGGCCCTGCCAACGGGGACGGGAACGGACCGGATCGGGTCGTGGGGAGCGATTCACTGGCACCCGGACGCGCCGAGATCGAAGCCGTCCTCGAACGAATCCTGGCTTCGCGAACACTTGCTGCATCGCCACGCCAGCAGGCCCTGCTCCGTCATATCGCCATCGAAACACTTGAAGGGCACGGCGACCGGCTGAAGGAGTTCAGCCTCGCGGTCGATGTTTTCGGTCGCCCCCCCACATTCGATCCCAGGATAGATTCCATTGTTCGGGTGCAGGCCAGTAGGCTGCGGTCGCAGCTAGCGGACTACTACGCAAAGGATGGTGCAGCGGAGACGGTGCAGATCGCGATACCGGCAGGCGGGTATTTGGCGACGTTCAGCCGGGTGACGCCCGCGCCCAGGCGCGCTGCGGTTTCGACCACGCGAACTGCGGCTCCAGATGTGACTGCGGGCGAGCCACCGCTGCACAAGACGGCAGCAGGGCCAGCCAAGGCGGACAATCCGCGTACCAGTCTTGCGGCCGGGAAGCCGTGGCTGCTGCCGTTGATCCTCGGGGCGGCCAGCCTTGCCTTGCTTGTGCTGATCCTCGTGGTCGGGTCACTGGGCGGGCGCCGCACGTCGGACAATGATGTGCTCGCGGCGCGGCCTTCGGGGCCGACCATCTTCGTGACGCAATACCAACTGATCGCCGGGCCGGAGTTTGCGACCACCCTGCGGAATGGACTGCAGTACGAATTGATCGACACGCTGTCGCGCTTCCCCGAGCTGTCGGTGCTGGGCATCGATACGGTCTATGGCTCATCGCCCGACGCGGCGCGCAAGAATTCCTACGGCGCGGACTTCACCCTGACCGGCTCGATTCAGGCAACGACAAACGAGGTGAAGGTCACAAGCCAGCTCGTGCGCGCAACGGACAACACCGTGGTGTGGTCGCGCGTCGACACGACGCCAATGAAGGATGCTGCCGGGATTCTTGATGTGCAGTCGAAAATTGCAGGCGCAGTGGCGGGTCAGCTGGGTCAGCCCTATGGCGTTATCCAGGAGCGACTGAAGGAAGATATCTCGGAAACACGGGCCGTCTCGCTCGACGATTATCTCTGCGTGCTGCGAGCCTACGACTACTCGCGCGTGAAGACGCGGGAGAAGCATGCCGAAGTGCGCGCGTGCCTCGAACAAGTGGTGCAGCATTCGCCGAGCTATTCTCCGGCATGGGCCAAGTTGTCGTGGATGTATGGCGACGAAGTGCGCTTCGGCTTCAATCCCCTGATCGCCGACCCCCCACCCTTCCAGCGTGCGCGCGAGGCAGCGGAGAAGGCCGTGGCGGCCAACGGCTCCTCCGCAATGGCGCACCAGTACTACGCGCTATCATTGCTTGCGCTCGGCAATGACAGGGACGCACGTGGAGAGATCGAAGAAGCGCTGCGGCTCAATCCCAACAACTCGGAGATCCTGGCGGATGCCGCGCAGATTCTCGTTCAGCTGGGCGATCTCGAACGGGCGCGCGACCTGTCAGAAAAAGCGATCACCATCAATCCGGGGCATCCGGCCTGGTATCACGGTCCGCTGGCGATCTATCACATTCTGAAGGGCCACAAGGACCAGGCGCTGCGCGCGGCGCAGGAAGCAGCGACTGATGGCTCGCCTCTGGCCGGCTTCCTGCTCGCGGCCGCGCTGCGGGTCAACGGCGATAACGCCAAGGCCGACCAGGCGCTGGAGTCGCTCTACGCGACCCACCCGGAGGCTCGCGATAATCGTGATGAGTTGCTGAAGCGCCTGCGGCTGCCGGACAAGCTGGTGGAGCTGATCTTCGGGACGTGATCCGGGCTTTGCGAAGGTGGTCCGCCCGTGTAGCACGCGGCCGCTGCCGGGGCGCCCGCTCCCCGATTTGCCCCCAGGATCAAATCGCGCCTTCGGCGCCGCCGCTCACCCCCACCGCTCCAGATTGAACAGCCGCCGGTGTTCGTCGATAGCGTAGGTGTCGGTCATGCCGGCGATGTAGTCGCAGACGACGCGGGCGCGGCGGGTCATGTCGGCGCCGGTGGCTTCGGCACGGTCGCGCCAGGGTGGCGGCAGGGTTTCGGGTTCCGACAGGAAGAGGGCGAAGAGTTCGCGCACTATGCGGCGCGCCTGGCTCATCATGCGATTGACGCGGTGATGGCGGTACATGCGCTCGAAAAGGAAGGCGCGCAGCGGTTTCTGGCGCTCCGCAATGTCTTCGGAGAAGGCGGCGAGCAGATGATCCAGCGCCCTCACCTCTTCAACGCTTTTCGGTTTGGCGGCCGCAGCGCGGCGGCTGAACTCGGCGACAAGATCCGTGATCCAGATGCCGATGAGGCGGCGCACGGCTTCGGAGATGATGCGGTCCGTCTCGATGCCGGGATACTGATCCATGACGACGCGGAAGACGTCGCCGGCAAGCGGAACGTCCATCAGGTCCGAGATCTCGAACAGGCCTGCACGCAAGCCATCCTGAATGTCGTGATTGTTGTAGGCGATGTCGTCCGCGAGGGCGGCGACCTGCGCTTCGGGACCGGCAAACGTGTCGAGGCCAAGGGATTGTAGTGCTTCATAGTCGCGAAAGGCGGCAGGGAGCTTGTCGAGCTCCCTTTCGGCGGTGACGAGCGGCCCGTTGTGCTTGATGACGCCTTCGAGAGATTCCCACGTGAGGTTGAGTCCGTCGAAAGTCGGGTAGCGATGCTCGAGTTTGGTGAGCACGCGGAGCGCCTGCGCGTTGTGATCGAAGCCACCATAGTCGGCCATCACGGCGTTGAGCGCGGTCTCGCCAGCATGACCAAAAGGCGGATGGCCGATGTCGTGGGCTAGCGAGAGGGTTTCGGCAAGATCCTCGTCGAGACCCAGCAGGCGGGCGGCGGTGCGGGCGATCTGGCTGACTTCCAGCGAATGGGTTAGGCGCGTGCGGTAATGGTCGCCTTCATGGGCGACGAAGACCTGCGTCTTCTGCTTCAGGCGGCGAAAGGCGTCGGCGTGAATGATGCGGTCGCGGTCGCGCTGGAAATCAGTCCGGGTCGCACTGGGCGGCTCTGGGTGGAGCCGGCCGCGCGAGCGGCTGGGGTCGCTTGCGAAGGTCGCCCGGGGTGGGGCGATGAACCGATTGGCCATGATGGCGCCTTCCCTATAAGCTTGAGGCCTCTTATCTCAATCGCTGAAAACAGCGAATTAAGGCCGTCATGCCAGATACCGCCATCTCACCGGACGTGCGCCTCAGCGCCTCTGCAGCCCGCCGGATCGCCAAGATCGTGGTGGGACAGGCGGCGGGCACGATGCTGCGCGTCGAAGTGATCGGGGGCGGCTGTTCGGGCTTTTCTTACCGCTTCGGCTTTGCCGACAAGGCAAACGCCGACGACCGGGTGATCGAGCGCGATGGGGCAAAGGTCGCCATCGACGAGGCCAGCCTGCCCTTCCTGGAAGGGTCCGAAATCGATTTTGTGGAAGAGATCATCGGGGCGTCGTTCAAGGTGCACAACCCGAATGCGACTTCAGCGTGCGGGTGTGGGACCAGCTTTTCGGTCTAATCCCACCATCCCTGAAACACTCTAGTTGTCGTCGCGACCCCGGCCTCTGTGTCCGCCACCGCGGTCTTCATCGCCACCTCGGCCGCCATTTTGCCGGCCGTTGCCTTGAGGCGGCGGGGCGGGTTGCTGCGGTTGGGATTGCGGCGGGGGCGCTGCCTGCGGAGCGGCGTTCGACGGCTGTGGATTGAACCGGTTGCCACCGCCACCACGTCCGCCGCGATCGTCGTTGCGTCCGCGATCGTCATTGTGGGCGCGATCATCGTTCCAGCC